>CAZKTS010000336.1:0-12518 GCA_964555735.1 uncultured Bifidobacteriaceae bacterium | reverse complement strand
GACCCACCGCGGCTGGACCGTCGGCGGCGAACCCCACGCCTGGACCCTCGAACCACCGGCACCGCCCGGTCACGATCCGCCGTGAGAGTGAGCGGAGGGAGTGGGATTCGAACCCACGGTGAGTTGCCCCACACACGCTTTCCAAGCGTGCCGATTCGGCCGCTCTCGCATCCCTCCCGACACGTCCGAGGACGCATCCAGAACGGCGAATCGTAGGCGCTACCCTCGCCCCGCGGACCGTGCTAGGCGGGGAGCTCGTGGTGCCCTGTACCCCCAATCCACGTTCGGGGGGCTGAACTCCTGCCCGAGGCTCGGACCGCCGCACGATCGGTCCCGCGCACGGTGCTGAGGGTCGGGTCCTGCGCAACGGGTTCCCGCGAACCGAGTCAGGTCCGGAAGGAAGCAGCTCTCAGCGGATCGTCCCGTGTGCCGCAGGCGAGCCTGGCCTGAGCCGTGCCGGATCCCCGGTCGACGGCGGATCCTGTCGACGGTGGGTGCACGGTCCGCACCTCTTCTCTCGGTCGCTCCCTGCGCGCCGGGATACCCGGCGCCGCCCTTCGGCCCGCGGGCGGTCGCTCCCTGGCGAGCACCTCCCTGTCTCGGTCGCTCCCTGCGCGCCGGGATACCCGGCCCGCGGGCGGTCGCTCCCTGGCGAGCACCTCCCTGTCTCGGTCGCTCCCTGCGCGCCGGGATACCCGGCCCGCGGGCGGTCGCTCCCTGGCGAGCACCTCGGCTCCGCCTCGGTGCCGCATCTGTCCGGCATTCCTTGCTCGCCGCCTACGTTGAGGGGCGTGCCGCTGCCTGACGATCGGCTGGACGAGCTGATGGACCTCGCGCTGGTCGAGGCGCACGCGGCGGCCGAGCACGGGGACGTGCCGATCGGCGCGGTCGTCGTCCGGCTGGTCGACGGCGAGGTGCTGGCGCGCCGGCACAACGAGCGCGAGCTCAGCGCCGACCCGACCGCGCACGCCGAGGTGCTCGCCCTCCGCGACGCATCGCTCGCCGCCGGATCGTGGCGACTCGACGGCTGCGCGCTGGTGGTCACGCTCGAGCCCTGCCCCATGTGCGCGGGTGCCGCGGTCGCGGCGCGCCTCGACGGAGTCGTTTTCGGCGCCGCCGATCCCAAGGCCGGCGCGCTCGGGACGCTCTACAACCTCGGCGCGGATCCCCGTCTCAACCACGAGCTCGTGGTCGTCGACGGGATCCGTGCCGAGTCGTGTGCGGCGATGCTCTCGGACTTCTTCGCCGAGCGCCGCTGAGGGCCCGGCCGCCGGGACTAGCCGAAGAAGCGGTCCCAGGCCGCCACGTCGTCGTCCTGGTCGAGAAGATCGACGATGCGGCCGTCCTCGATCGTGAACGTGATGGAGCGCGGCGAGTCGAGCGTCGCACCGTCGCGCGTGCCCGTGGCCCGGTACTGCGCGGTCACGGTGCGGTCGTCCACGGCTGCGACGTCGCCGAGCTCGGCCCGGAAGGTCCCGCCGGTCGCTTCGCCGAGCCCGCCGTACATCGCGAGGATCGCGTCTCGACCCACGTGGTCGCCTGCGTACCGGCCGTTGCCGGGCATGTGCTGGACGGCGTCGTCGGCGATGATCTTCGTGAGCCCCTCGACGTCGGCCTGGTTGAAGGTCACGAACGCGTCCTGCACGAACTGAACGTTGTCGCCCATGGTGCACTCCCCTGTCGTCGCGTGTGCACGGGTCGTTCGCACCGACACCTGCGGCGGATCACCGCACGCGGTGCGAACGCTGGGGAGTTGCGACGGCCGGACCCCTACACTCGTCCGGCTGAGGAGGGATGCGAGAGCGGCCGAATCGGATGGTCTCGAAAACCATTGTGCCTCCGGGCACCGTGGGTTCAAATCCCACTCCCTCCGCCGACGCGTGGCCCCCGGCTCCCCGGGGGTCACGTCGCGTCCAGGGTCGTCGCCCGTGCCTCCTAGGCTCGGCGCATGCGCCGTCTCACCGTCGTCCTCACCACGCCGCTCATGGTCGTCGCCCTCGTGGCGCTCGCGTTCGCCCCGTCCGCCTTCGCCGGCGGCTCCGACGACCAACAGATCGCCGACGACTCGGTGATCACCGCCTCGGACGTCCCGTCGGCGTTCGACGAGGTGAAGCCGGCCGAGGACCAGGAGTTCGACGCGCCGGCGTGCGCCACCATCCGCAAGTCCGCGAAGGCGATCGACGCCGCGCCCAACAAGGAGGTCGCGTTCGGTGTCGAGGAGGGCAAGGAGTACGCCCAGATCGAGAACAAGGTCTCGGTGTTCTCGACCGCGGCGAAGGCGAAGGCCGTCTACGCGCCGTACGCGAGCCCGAAGGCGCTCACGTGCCTCAAGCAGGCCTTTACCGAGAGCATCCGCCAGCAGCGTCCGAACGCGAAGGTCACGGTGGACCTCGAGGTGTTCGAACCCGACCTCGGTGACCAGTCGGTCGGCTACGAGGGTTCGGTGAGCGCGGGCAGCGGCGACGCCAACGACTTCTTCGTGGAGATCCGGATGGTGCGCGTCGGCCGCGGTCTCGACTCGTTCTTCATCGTCAACTCGAGCGGGCCACCGCCGTCCGACGACGTCGAGTCCTTGGTCACCGCGGGCGTCGACAGCCTGACCGAGAACCTCGCGGCGTGACGCGTCGGGGCGTGGCCGCGACCGCCGTCGCGGCCGTGCTCGTCCTCGGGATCCTGACCACCGGCGCGTCGGCCGCGCCGGCAGGCGACGACGCCATCGCCGAGGCCGGGCTCCTCACCGCGGCCGACTTCCCCGCCGCCGAGGGCTGGCAGGCGGGCACACCCCCACCCGACGTCCCGTCGTCGTTCCCGGCGTGCGCCGCCGTCCGGCGGGCCCGGGAGCAGGCGGAGGACCGTCGCACCGCCTCACCCGCGTTCGAGCGCGCCGACGGCACTGCCGGCGCGTCGAACGTCGTGTACGTCTTCTCGACGCCGGCTGCGGCGAAGCGCTTCCTCGCGCCCTTCCGCCAGGCCCGGTACGTACGCTGCCTGCGCCAGAGCACCGAGGCGCAGCTCGAGGACGATCGCGGGGTCGACGTCGAGGTCGTGCGCACCGCCGACGTGCCGGGGCTCGGCGACCAGTCGGTGGCGTTCACGATCACGCTCAGCACCGACGGCGTCGCGCAGGCCATCCTCCAGGCCACCGCCGTGCGGGACGGTCGAGTGGTCGACGGCTTCACCTTCCGAAGCCTCGACGGTCCCCTCACGGGCGGCGACGCGCTCGTCGCCGCATCGTTGGCGCGAGTGCAGCAAGCCCTCGCCGCCGCGTGACGGAGCGTCAGTCGAGCGCCAGCGCGCCGTAGATCTCGCGTGTCGCCGGTGAGCGGTTGAGCGTGTAGAAGTGCAAGCCCGGCGCGCCGCCGTCGAGCAGCTCCTGGCAGAGGCGGGTCGCCTCCTCGATGCCGATGCGTCGCACGGCGTCCGGATCGTCGGCATAGGGCTCGAGCTTCTCCGCGAACCACGCGGGGAACTCCGACCCTTGCATCTCGGCCATGCGCTTGGTGCCCGCGATGCTGAGCACCGGCATGATGCCCGGGATCACCGGCTTGTCGACGCCGAGCTCGTGCAGCCGCTCGACGAGCCCGAAGTAGTGGTGCGCATCGAAGAAGAACTGCGTGATCGCGAAGTCCGCCTCCGCGAGCTTCTCGGCCGTGTGCTGACGGTCGGCTTCGACCGACACCGAGCGCGGGTGGGGTTCCGGATGCGCGGCCACGCCGATGCAGAAGTCGCCCACATCGCGTACGAGGCGCACCAGCTCGATCGCGTACTGGAGCTCGCCCGGCGGCAGGTCGAGCTCCTTCGGGGGATCGCCCCCGAGCGCGAGGACGTTCTCGATGCCGGCGGCGGCGTAGCGACCGACGATCGTCTCGAGCTCCTCGCGGGTGTGGGCGGCGCACGTGAGGTGGGCCATCGCGGTCATCGTCGTCTCGTGGTTGATGCTCACCACGAGCTCGTGCGTCCGATCGCGCGTGGTGCCGCCCGCGCCGTACGTGACCGACACGTACGACGGACCCAAGGGCTCGAGCTCGGCGAGCGTGCGCGCCAACGTCGCTTCCGCATCGTCGTTGCGCGGCGGGAAGAACTCGAACGAGATCGAGCGACCCTGTGCGAGTAGCTCAGCGATCTTCACCGTGCGGCTCCAACGACGTGCAGGGGCTCCGAAGAAGGAAGGACAGCGTAACGTCTGGCCGTGCGCTTCACGATCGAGCAGACGCTGTCGGGCGTCCCCGCCGCAGTCCAGTCGGTGTTGCTCGACCCCGCATTCGTGCAGGCGCGCGCCGTGCTCCCGAAGCTCGGCGATCCGGAGCTGCTCGACTCGACCAACGACGGGACACGCGCCGAGCAGCGCATCCGCTACCGCTTCGTCGCGGAGCTGTCGCCGGCTGTCACCGCGGTGATCGATCCCGAGAAGATCACCTGGGTCGACGACGCGACGTATGACCTCGTCGCCTTCACGGCCGAGCACCGGATCCTGCCCGACAACTACGCCGACCGGCTCCGGTGCACGTACCGCGCCACGCTCATGGCCGAGGGAGCCGCCGCGCGCCGCACGCTGGAGGGTGACCTCAAGGTGCGCATGCCGCTCGTCGGCGGACGGGTCGAGCGCGCGATCGTCGACGGCCTCCGCGACTACGCGGTCGCGGAGGCCGGGCTGCTCGACGAGTGGCTCACGCGCGCCTCATCGTGAGCCGCGGAACCGTCGGAGCCGCAGCGAGTTCGTCACCACGAACACCGACGAGAAGCCCATCGCGGCGGCGGCCACGACCGGGTTGAGCAGGCCGATCGCGGCGAGCGGGATCGCGGCCACGTTGTAGGCGAAGGCCCAGAACAGGTTGCCCTTGATCGTGCTCAGCGTCCGGCGCGAGAGCTCGATGGCGTCGGCCGCGGCACGGAGGTCACCGGTGACCAGGGTGAGGTCGCTCGCCTCGATCGCGACGTCGGTCCCGGTCCCGATGGCGATGCCCAGGTCGGCTTGCGCGAGCGCCGGCGCGTCGTTGACGCCGTCGCCGACCACCGCAACTCGGCGGCCGTCCGCCTGGAAGCGACGCACGACATCGACCTTGTCGCCGGGGAGCACCTCGGCGACGACCTCGTCGATGCCGACCGTTCGCGCGACGGCTTCCGCCGCATCGCGCCGATCGCCCGTCACCATGACGGTACGGATCCCGAGCGCGCGCAGCGCGCCGACCGCTTCGCGTGAGGTCGGCTTGACCGTGTCGGCGACGACGAGCACGCCGCGTGCGCGCGGTCCGTCACCGTCGTCCCATCCTGCGACCACGAGGGTGTGGCCGTCGCCGGTGGCGCCGGCACTGATCTCCTCGAGACCGTCGAGCCCCGGACCGACGAACTCGGGCCGACCGACGCGAACCTCGAGGCCGGCCACGGAGCCGCGCGCACCTCGCCCCGGCTCGTTCTCGAAGCCGTCGGCCACGGAGAACGACAGCCCCCGACTCCGGGCGGCCGCGGCGATCGCCACCGCGATCGGGTGCTCCGAGGCGTCTTCGACGGCCGCGGCCCGGGCCAGGAGCTCGTCGGCATCCACGCCCGGTGCGGGGCGGACGTCCACGAGCTCCATCCGGCCCTCGGTGAGGGTGCCGGTCTTGTCGAGCACCGCCACGTCGACCGCCTGGCTCGCCTCGAGCACTTCGCCGCCCCGGATCACGATGCCGAGCTGAGCGCCGCGACCGGTCCCGACCATGATCGCGGTGGGCGTGGCGAGCCCCAGCGCACACGGGCAGGCGATGATCAGGACCGCCACCGCAGCCGTGAACGCGCGGTCGACGTCGCCGGTGGCGACGAGCCACACGACGAGCGTCGCGACCGCGATGACCAGGACGATCGGCACGAAGATCGCCGAGATCCGGTCGGCCAGGCGTTGCACCGGCGCCTTCGACCCCTGCGCCTCCTCCACGAGCCGCGCGATCTGTGCGAGCGCAGTGTCACTGCCGACCTTGGTCGCCTCGACGACGATGCGGCCGGCGGTGTTGAGCGTCGCACCGAAGACCTCGTCGCCCACGCCGACGTCGACGGGAACGGGCTCGCCGGTGAGCATCGAGAGGTCGACGGCCGAGCTCCCGCCGACGACGCGTCCGTCGGTGGCGATCTTCTCTCCCGGGCGGACCACGAAGCGATCGCCGACACCCAGCTCCGCGACCGCCACCTCGCGACCGTCTTCCAGCTGCGCCGTCTTCGCGCCGAGCTCGAGCAACGCGCGCAGCGCGTGGCTCGATCGCCGCCGGGCCCGGGCCTCGAAGTACCGGCCGAGCAGGAGCAGCACGATGATCGCGGCACCGGTCTCGAAGTAGACGTGCACCTCGTCCGAGCCGCCGCTGAAGAGCGCGCCGTAGTCCATCCCGCCGCCGTGCTCGGCTGCGCCGAGGAAGACGATGGCGACGACCGACCACACGTAGGACGCGATCGTGCCGATCGACACCAGCGTGTCCATCGTCGTCGCGCCGTGACGAAGGTTGGCGAGCGTGTACTTGTGGAACGGCCACGCGCCCCAGAACACGACCGGCGTCGCGAGCACCCACGCGACGTACTGCCAGCCGTCGAACTGGAGGCCGGGCACCATCGAGATCGCCAGCAGCGGCACCGTCAGGAGGGCCGAGATCCACAGCCGCGGCCAGAGGTCGCGCAGCTCGCCCGCCTCCGGGTCCGACGCGGCGACGTCGGGGACGGCGTACCCGAGGCCCTCGACCGTCGCCGACAGCGCGGCCGGGTCGGTGGCGCGGGGGTCGTAGGTGACCGTGGCCCGCTTGGACGCGAAGTTGACCGCCGCGGTCTCGACGCCGGGCCGCTTCGCCAGCGCGCCTTCGATCCGCGCCGCGCACGACGCGCAGCTCATGCCCTCGACGGGCAGGTCGCACCGCTCGAGCTCGGGGGTCTCCGTGGCCATGTCGCACCTCCTCGTTGGTTGACACCCTATACCCCTAGGGGGTACATTCACAAGATGCCAACCAGGGGCTATTCCCTCGAGAAGGACCAGTACCGGGCCCGCCTGCGCCGCATCGAGGGCCAGGTCCGTGGGCTGCAGCGGATGATCGAGCAGGACGAGTACTGCATCGACGTCCTCACGCAGATCGTCGCGGCCACCAAGGCCCTGCAGGGTGTGGGGCTCGGCCTGCTCGACGAGCACCTCCGCCACTGCGTGCGTGACGCCGCGGCGGCGAGCGAGTCCGAGGGCGACGCCAAGATCGCCGAGGCCGTGCAGGCCGTCGAGCGCCTCCTCCGCGTCTAGCCCGGCGCGTCTAGCCCGGCGCGTCCGACCCCGGCGCGTCCGACCCGGGCGTGTTCGACCCGGGGTGCGTCGCGGGCACAGCGGTCCACGCCCGCCACGCGGTCTGCTGCGCGGCGAGGGTCGCGTCGAGTCGGCGGCGGAACGCGCGCACGACCAGGACGAGGAGCACCGCCGCGGCGACGGCGGCGAGCTTGCCCGCGATCGCGACGCCGTCGGCCGCGACGCGCGCGTCGAGGTCGGCCAAGGGCCGGTCGGCGTCGCCACCCGAGCCGGGAACGAACAGCACGAACGCGCCGACGAGCATCGCCCACCACCACCCGACCAGCGCAGAGCGCGCGCCGATGCGCCACCGGAGGTCGCCGCGCGGCGTCGTCGCGTCCGTGCCCCGCCACGCGTCCTGCAACAGGAGCACCGGCAGGGCGAGGTTGCCCACGGGGATCAACCAGCCCGCGATCGCCCACCCGGGCTCGAGCCGCGGCTGGTCGCGCCCGAGGGTCGCGACGTTGCGAGCGACGCGCCACGTCCACACGATCACGAGCACCAGCAACGCGAGCGCCACGAGCGCGAACACGATGCTGCTCGCGCTCACCAGCCCGTCGGCGTCGTCGAGGCGGTCGAGGATGCCGGGCTCGAACCGACCCGACCGGAGGTCGTCGAGCACCGCGATGCGCCGCGCCGCCGCGACGACGACGAAGAGCGACGCGAGCACCGACACGACGGCGAGCACCGTGATCGCGGCACCGGGCCCGGCGACCGAGCGCCAGCGCGGTGATGCGGGATCGACCCCGGGTGGCGGCGTGAGCGCCGACGGCGAAGCAAAGGGCACGAGGGGCGCGGTCGGCACCACGGTCGGCGCGCTCACGGATTCCGCCACGACGCCACTGTGTCAGACTCCTGCCGTGCCCCCCGAGAAGTTCCAGTGGAAGCACCTGTACGAAGAGGTCGTCACGAGTGGCCTCTGCACCGGGTGCGCCGGCTGCGTCATCGCCTGCCCGCACGACGTCATCGGGTACCGCGACGACGCCGGCATCTACAAGCCGTTCCAGCTCGAGGAGGGCTACGGCCCGACCGACTGCTCGCACGGCCAGAAGGGCTGCACGAGCTGCACGCGGGCCTGTCCTCGCTTCCGCACGTGGGAGCCGGAGGTCGACGAGTTCCTGTTCGGGCGGACGCGGACGGCCGACGAGCCGTCGGGCATGTTCAAGGACATCGTGCTCGCCCGCGCGACCGACCCCGTGCTCCACGAGGTCGGCCAGGACGGCGGGCTCGTGTCGGCGATCCTCCTCTATGCGCTCGAGCACGACATCATCGATGCCGCGCTCGTGAGCTACCTCGAGGGCGACGGCTCCACCTGGAAGGCAGTGCCAGGCGTCGCGCGCACCAAGGAAGACGTCATCGCGTCCGCCGGCAGCCGCTACACGTACTCGGCCAACACCCTCGCCTACGACGACGCGATCGAGAGCGGCGCCGAGCGCATCGCGATCGTCGGCATGAGCTGCCAGAGCTCGATCGCGCCGGTCATGAAGCAGCGAAAGGCCGGCAAGGTCGCGCGGCGCCTGTCGCTCAACATCGGGCTGCTCTGCTCGAAGACGTTCGACGACGCGATCTTCGAGGAGCTGTTCGAGGCGAAGTACGGCCTCAAGAAGGCCGACATGAAGAAGATGAACATCAAGGGCGTGTTCCAGATCTGGATGAAGAACGGCGACTACCACGAGGTGCCGCTCAAGGAGTGCCACGCGTGGACGCGTGAGGGCTGCAACATGTGCCCCGACTTCTCCGCCGAGCACGCCGACATCTCGACCGGCGGCATCGGCGCCTTCAACGACTGGACGCTCACGATCGTGCGGACCGACGTCGGTCGCGAGCTCATGGAGGGGCTCACGCGCGACGGCTGGATCGAGACCCGCCCCGGCGACGACGACCCGGGCGCGATCGAGCTGATGCACAAGCTGTCGAAGAAGTCGCGCAAGCGCTGGCCGGAGTTCGCGACCGAGGCGCCCCGCCTGATCCCCGTCAGCTGAACATCGCCTAGGGTCGGCGCTGGCGCGCCGGGAAGTCTGGTCGGCATCTTCAGCTGTCGACACGCGGAGCAACGCGGCCATGACCAGACGCAAGGGCTTCCACCTGCCGTGGGCAGGCCGCTTCCTCCCGCCGCTGCGGGACGAGTTCGTCTCCGTCGAGGCGCTCTCGGGCATCGTCCTCCTCGCGGCCACGGTCGTGGCGCTCGTCTGGGCGAACGTCGCGGGCGCGTCCTACGAGGACGTCTGGCAACACGTGGTCACCATCGGGGTCGGCGAGACCTCGATCAGCCTCGATCTCCAGCACTGGGTCAACGACGGCCTGATGACGATCTTCTTCTTCGTCGTCGGCCTCGAGATCAAGCGCGAGATCGTCGACGGCGAGCTCGGCGACCGGAAAGCGGCCACGCTGCCTGCGCTCGCCGCGCTCGGCGGGATGGTGGTGCCGGCACTGCTCTACGTCGCGCTCAACACGAGCGGGGCGGGGTCCGATGGCTGGGGCATCCCCATGGCGACCGACATCGCGTTCGCGATCGGCGTCCTCGCGCTGCTCGGGTCCCGCGTCTCGAGCGGCATGAAGGTGTTCCTACTCACGCTCGCGATCGTGGACGACATCGGCGCGATCGTCGTGATCGCGCTCTTCTACTCCAAGGGCGTGAGCGCGTCCTGGCTCGTCGGCGCGGCCGTCGTCCTCGTCGTGATCGTGGCGATGCGGAAGGTCGGGTTCACGTCGCCGTGGTGGTACGTGCTCCCGGCGATCGCACTGTGGATCGCGACGGAGGAGTCGGGTGTGCACGCCACCATCGCCGGCGTCGCGCTGGGGCTGCTCACACCGGCCGCTCCCGGTCCCGCCGAAGGCCCGCTGGAGCGGCTCGAGCCGCGCCTGCACCCGTGGTCGAGCTTCCTCGTCGTCCCGCTCTTCGCCCTCGCCAACGCGGGCGTCGTGCTGACGGGAGGCGCGCTCGGCGATGCCTCCGCGAGCTCGGTGGCCTGGGGCATCGTCCTCGGCCTTGTGGTCGGCAAGACGGTGGGCATCGCGGGCTTCACCGCGTTGGGTCTCCGACTCGGGTGGGGCCGCCTTCCCGCGGGCGTCCGGGCCCTCGACGTCGTCGCCGTGGCCGCGGTCGCGGGCATCGGGTTCACGGTGTCACTCTTCGTCGCCGACCTCGCGTTCGTGGATCCGCTGCTCGCCGAGGCGAAGGTGGGCATCCTCGCGGCGAGCGCGGTGGCCGGCACGCTCGGTGCCATCCTGGTGCGCGTGCTGGTGCGACCGCGCTCCGCCGACGAGGGCACACCGTGAGCCGTACCGTCGCGCTCACCGCCGACCTGATGGACGGCTCGAAGCTGACCGGTGCGTTGCCGGACGTCGAGCTGCTCCGGTCGGTGGCGGCCGCGGCCGGCGCGACGTGCATCGTCGTCGACGTCGGCCGCTTCAGCGACGAGGTCGCGGAGCTGCGCGCGATCGCGCCGGATGCGCGCATCATCGCCTACGGACGTCACGACGATCCGGACGCGCTCACCGCCGCGGTCGCCGCGGGGGCCGACGACGCGATGCCCAGATCCCGCTTCTTCCGGGATCCGGCGGCTGCGGTGGCGCCCGGGTGACCGGGTCTGGCACCCTCTCCCGTGGCGAACGGGAGGCCGACCGACCGGTCGGTAGACGCGAGCAACGCGGGCGCCCCCGCGCGAGGTAACCGCCGGGGCGGTGCCGGGGTCTCATCCCCCATGGCTCTGCTGGCGCGTCTCGAGACCGCGGCCGAGGGGCAGGCCGGCATCACGTTCCTGGGCTCCGCGGCGGGCGGTGAGCACCCGACGCGCGTCACCTGGACCGAGCTGCACGAGGACGCGCAGGGCGTCGCCGCCGCGCTCCAGGCGCGGGGCATCGGCCCCGGCGATCGCGTCGCGCTGCTCGGGCCCACCTCGCGTCCGCTCGTCACCACCATCCAGGCCACCTGGCTCGCGGGCGCGACGCTCGTGTGCCTGCCACTTCCGATGCGGCTGGGGTCGATCGAGGAGTTCGCGGCGCAGACGCGCGCGCGGATCCTGCACGCCGATGTCGCGCTGCTCGTCGTGGACGCGGAGCTCGAGCCGTTCCTGCAGGTCGAGCCGGGCGACCCGCCCGTCGCCCGCATCGACGAGCTGCTCGCGCAGCCCGGCGCGCGTCCCGGTGCGTGGGAGCGTCCAGCCGACGACCCCGACGCGCTCGGCATCATCCAGTTCACGAGCGGGTCGACGGCCGACCCGAAGGGAGTCACCCTCCCGCAGCGCTGCCTCGTCGCCAACATCGACGCGATCGTGGAAGGCGCGGGCCTGGGGGTCGGCGACGTCGGGGTCTCGTGGCTGCCGCTCTACCACGACATGGGTCTCATCGGGCTGCTGATGACGCCGATGACGATCGGCTTCGATCTCGGGCTGGCGCCCCCGCAGGACTTCCTCGCGTCGCCGGGCGACTGGATGCACTGGATGTCGGAGCAGCGCGCGACCGTCACCGGTGGCCCCAACTTCGCGTACGCGCTCGCGGCCCGAGCCCTCCGCCGCCTCGACGGGCTGGACCTCTCGGCGTGGCACATGGCACTCAACGGGGCCGAGCCGATCGACCCGACCGCGGTCGAGTCGTTCCTCGAGGCCGGCCACGCGCACGGACTCGACCCGAAGGCCGCGTTCTGCGTGTACGGCATGGCCGAGGCCACCCTCGCCATCTCGTTCCCGGAGCCCGGCACCGGCATGACCGTCGACACGGTGGATCGCGCCGTGCTGGAGCACGAGCGGCTCGCGACGCCGACAGCCGTGGACGCGCCCGAGGCGCGCCGGCTGGCCATGCTCGGCCGCACCCTGCGTGGCCTCGAGCTGCGCGTGTGCGACCCCGAGACGGGGGAGCCGCGCGGCGACCGTGAGGTCGGCGAGCTCGAGCTCCGCGGGAGCTCGGTGACGCCCGGCTACTGGCGTCGGCCGGAGGTCACCGACGCGACCCTGCACGACGGCTGGCTGCGAACCGGCGACCTCGGCTACCTCGTCGACGGCGAGGTCGTCGTCTGCGGGCGCATCAAGGACGTGATCATCGTCGGCGGTCGCAACGTGTTCCCGGAGGAGATCGAGCGCGCCGCGGCAACGGTCGACGGCGTGCGAGTGGGCAACGTGATCGCGTTCGGCACCCCGGGACGCCGCGGCAAGGAAGGGATCGTCGTGGTCGCCGAGACCCGCGCGAGCGAGCCCGGCACCATCCGCGACGACCTCATCGCCCGGGTGTGCGACGCGGTCGG
>CAZKTS010000335.1:0-17689 GCA_964555735.1 uncultured Bifidobacteriaceae bacterium | reverse complement strand
TGCGGCGACGCGGTCGGTGCCGCAGGCGCGATCGGCTTCACCGCGGCGCGCGAGACCTTTGTCCTGGTCGATGCGCTCCTGCACCCCCTCAGCCCCGGCATCCTCTGGTCGGACCGTCGCGCCGAGCCGCAGGCCCTGGCGCTCGGTGACGCACCGACGTTCCGAGCCACCACCGGCGTCGCGCTCGGCGCGAGCGCGCACGCAGCCAAGCTCGCGTGGGTTGCCGAGGAGCATCCGGCCGTGCTCGCCGACGCCCGGTGGGTGCTCGCGCCGCGCGACCTGGTCGTCGCTCTCATGACCGGCGTCGTCGCGACCGACGAGACCCTCGCCTCGCGCACCGGCCTGTGCGCGCTCGACGGCGGATGGCTCCCGGACGCGGTCGCCCGCTACAGCGATCGACTGCCCCCGGCCACCGTCGCCGCATCGGTGGTCGGCGAGGTGACCGCGACGGCGGCGGCCGAGCTCGGCGTGAGCACGGGCACACCGGTCGTGATCGGCGCTGGTGATCGCGCGTGCGAGGTGTTGGGCGTGGACGCGACCCCGGGCGCGCCGATGGTCTCGTGGGGGACCACGGCGAACGTGTCGGTGCCGCACCCGGGACCCGTGCACCTGCTGCCGACGGTCGCGCAGGTGTCGCGCGGCGCGGTCGGCGGCTTCGTGGTGGAGGCCGGTCTCGGCGCCGCGGGCGCGGCGATCGGCTGGCTGGCGCGGCTCACCGGGCGATCGCACGACGCGCTTCTCACGCTCGCAGCGTCGACACCACCGGGCGCCGACGGCGTCCTCGCCCTCCCCTGGTTCGCGGGCGCCCGCGCGCCGTGGTGGCGTCCGGACGCCCACGCCGCGTTCTTCGGCCTCACCGATGCGACCGCCCCCGGGGCGCTCGCCCGCGCGCTCGTGGAAGGCATCGCCTTCGACGTCGCCCGCAGCATCACGCTCGTCGCGCCGGAGGCCGATCAGCTCGCCCTCGCGGGCGGCGGTGCGGCCCACGACGTCTGGCGCGGCGTGGTGGCGGCGGCCACCAACCGGACCGTGGTGCGGCGCGCGATCGACGACGCCGCGTCGGTCGGTGCGCGCCTGCTCGTGGCCGAGGCCATGGGTGAGGCCCTCGACGTCGACATCCTCAACCCCGTCGTCGCGTCCGAGGAGCCCAATCCGGCGTGGGTCGTCGCGTACGAGGGTGTGCGCGAGGCCGCCGATGCTGCGGCGTCGGCCGTGCTCGACCTCTAGCGTCCTTGCCGGCCGGCGCGGTGCCGGGTCGTGGGTCGGTACCGCAGCCAACCGGCGATGCCCGTCACGGTACGGGACCCGCGTGACGGCCAGGTGACGCGAACGGGACGAACAGGGGAACTCTGCGAGGCGCTCGGGCTCCGGGGGTGGGACTCGAACCCACAACCTTGGGCTTAACAGGCCCCTGCTCCGCCGATTGAGCTACCCCGGAATGGACCGCCGAGGATAGCAAGGCCCGTACGAGACCCATGATCCGACGATGCGTCCTCGTGCAGGCGTACCCGACGTAGCAGCACCCGTGAACGTGCTTCGCGTGGCGACGACTTGCATCCGCGACCGCGCGGTACGGCGCGCGGAACTGGGCGCGCGGAACGCCGGTCACCGCGGCCCAGTGTTCCTCGGCCGCATCGAGATCGAGGCCTTCGTGCAGATACACCCGAACGCGGAGCCGCCCCTCGTCGATGTCGAAGAAGCGACGGAGCCACGCACAATGGAACGCGACCATCGCCGCGTCGGTGTTGGCGAAGACGACGTTCCCGTCGCGCTTGGCGCCCTCGCCCGCGTAGAGCGCGGCGCCGGCCGCGAGGAATGCCTGCTCGTCCAGCGCGCCGACCGCCAACGTTCCGAGCGCGTCGCACTCCTCGATCTCGCGGAGCTTGCGCTCGTGAGCGGGGTGGGGCCGGCGGTGGGGACCGGTGCGGCGCTTCGACGGGGTGACGGGAACGTCGCGCACCCAGACCGACACCGAGGACTTCGAGACGTGGAGAAGATCGGCGATCTCCTGCAGGGTCTTGTTGCGGGCGCGCAGCGCTCGGGCCTGCTCCTGCTCGCGCTGCTTGCCGCGGTAGCCCATGGGGCCATGGTCCCCGCCCGGTGTGACACTCGCGAAGGCCCGTGGTAGCAAGGCGCCATGAAGTTTCGAATCGGACTGCTGGTCGGCTTCGGCGCGGGCTACTACCTCGGCGCGAAGGCGGGTCGCGAGCGCTACGAGCAGCTGCGCCGCGCGGTCGATCGCATCGGTCCGGTGGGCAAGCTCCACGCAGCCGTGGACCTCGGGCGCGAGCGCATCCGTGGGGTCATCTCCGATGAGCCCATGGACGCCGTCGTCCCGCCCTCCCCGAACTAGCGGCGCCCCACCGAGCCGGAGAAACGCCCGCAGGGGCAATCCGTCTCGGCCTCCCGCCCGTAGGATCGTTGACGTCCTCGATCGGGAGAAGCCGTGATGCCCACCCACCGCACCGCCCGCCTCGTCGCCGCCGGCCTGCTCGCCGCCTCGCTCACCGTCAGCACCGCCGCGGTCGCGGCTGCCTCGGACGGATCGTCGGCCTCGCACACCGTTGCGGCGAAGAAGACCAAGAAGAAGCCGACGGTGAAGATCGCGTCGACCGGCATGGGTGACGTGCTCGTCGCGGCCAACGGCAAGACCCTTTACGCCTTCGACCCCGACGGCACCAACACGGCCACCAGCGCCTGCACCGGTGGGTGCGCGTCGGCGTGGCCGCCACTCATCGCCAAGGGCAAGCTGAAGGCCGGCAAGGGACTCGACGCGAGCCTGCTGACCACCGGTGGCGGTGGGCAGGTCGCGTACAACGGCCACCTGCTCTACTTCTTCGGCGGCGACACCGAAGCCGGCCAGACGAACGGCCAAGGCGTCGGTGGCGTGTGGCACGTGGTGGATACCTCGGGCACGCCGGTGCCGTAGGCGCGGCGGCGACGGCCCGATCCGTTCGGGCGTCGATCAGGCCGGTGCGTCGATCCGGTAGAGCTCGGCCGCGTTGGACCAGAGGATCTTCTGGCGCTGCTCGTCCGTCGCGTGCGCGAGCCCACGATCGATCTGCTCGCGGACGTTGCCGTACAGGCACGTGGGGTGCGGGTAGTCCGTCTCGAACAGGATGCGGTCCACGGGGATCTCGTCGAGGAGCCGACGCGGGGCGACCGTCTCGAACCAGTAGCAGGCGTACACCTGGCGCGCGAAGTACTCCGACGGCATCAGCTCCCACTCGCTCGTGCGATCGGGGCGACCTTCGAGGTATGCGTAGTCGGCCGCCTCGAGCACGAACGGCACCCACCCGATGCCGCTCTCGACCGAGACGAACTTCAGGTCCGGGAACCGCGGGAGCACACCGCTCGTGAGCAGGTCGGCGGTCTGGAGACCGTTCTTCAGGAAGAGCTCGGTCGACGTGTAGGCGTAGGTGGCCGCGGTGCCGTGGGCGCGGATTCGCTCGGGGGTGAAGGAGGTCGTCGGGTCGCCGCCGCCGATGTGGAAGTGGATGGCGAGGCCGGCGTCCTGTGCCGCGGCCCAGATCGGGTCCCAGTGCTTCTCGCCGAGGTACGGGAGGCCGAAGCGCTGCGGCTCGCCGGTGAAGAGCACCCCGCGGTGGCCCGCGGTGGCGCAACGCTCGATCTCGGCGACCGCGGCGTCGACGTCCCAGAACGGGGTGGCCATGATCGTCACGAACCGACGGTCGTCGGCCGCGGCGAAGTCGCGGAGGAAGTCGTTGTAGGCGCGGACGCAGACGAGCTTCAGCTCGTCGTCGTCGCTCGCCAAGAAGCGCTGGCTGCCGAAGCCGGCGACGTTCGGGTAGAGCACTTGCGCCCAGACGCCGAGCTCGTCCATGTGCGCGAGCCGTGCGGTGGCGTCGTGCGCGGCGGGCGGGCACTCCTCCATCGTCTTCGGGCCGTCGGGGAACGGGGTCGGCCAGCCCGCGGTCGCGGTCATGCCCACGACCGAGATCTGTTGGTCGCGGAACACCCAGATGTCGCGGCCACCCTTGTTGACCATGCGCGGCACCTGGTCGACGTACTTCGCGGGCGCTCGCGACGTCCAGAGGTCGGCGGGCTCGGTGACGTGGGTGTCGGCGTCGATCACCAGCTGCATGCTCACGCCCGGATGGTACCGAGGGTCAGCGCAGGACGTCGTCGAGCCGGTCGAAGATCACCTCGTTGCCCAGCTGGGACCATCGGCCCGCAGTGGTGCTGGGCACCCCGGACCTCCGACCCAGGACGTTAGGGTCAGCGACCGCCCCCAATGCCCGCCCCTTCCCTCACCTTCCCCCAGCACCGAGGAGCCCAGTGGCCGCGCGTCCGAACATCCTCGTCCTGATGACCGACGAGGAGCGTGCCGCGCCACCCTACGAGGACGCGGCGATGGCGGCGTACCGACGCACGCACCTCCCCGCCCGCCGGCGCTTGCTCGACGGCGGCGTCGAGCTGTCGCACCACTACGTCGGCGCGACGGCATGTACGCCGAGTCGCGCCACGCTGTTCACGGGTCAATACCCGTCGCTCCACGGCGTCACCAACACCGACGGCATGGCGAAGAGCGCGGACGACCCGGCGATGCGGTGGCTCGACCCCGACTCCGTGCCGACGATGGGCGACTGGTTCCGGGCCATCGGCTACCAGACGCACTACCGCGGCAAGTGGCACATCTCCCACGCCGACATCCTCATCCCGGGCTCGCACACCTCACTCGCGAGCAGCGACGCCTCCGGCGCATCGCTCGCCGACGCCGCCGACGCCTACCGGCGCGCCGACCGGCTCGAGCCCTTCGGCTTCTCGGGCTGGGTGGGACGCGAACCGCACGGCGCCGATCCATCGGACATGGGACTGGTGCGCGATCCGGTCTTCGCTGCGCAGGTCGACGAGCTCTTCGCGCAGCTCGAGGCCGACCCCTCCGGCGCGCCGTGGCTGGCGGTCGCGTCGTTCGTGAACCCCCACGACATCGCCTTCGTCGGGCCGCTCTGGGACGCGCTCGGCCCGCCGGTCGCCGACCACGTCCCGCCGATCCCGGCCGCACCGTCGCAGGCCGACGGCTTCGACGATCGGCCCCGCTGCCAGCGGGCATTCCGTGACCTGTGGCCGAAGCTCCTGGTCGACCTGCCCCTCGACGAGGGCTACCGGCGGCTCTACGCGTGGCTGCACGAGCTGGTCGACGCGAGCATCCTCGCGGTCCTCGATCGCCTGGATCGCAGCGGCATGGCCGACGACACCATCGTGCTCTTCACCTCGGACCACGGCGACCTGGTCGGCGCCCACGGCGGGCTCCAGCAGAAGTGGTGCAACGCCTACGACGAGGCGATCCGTGTCCCCTTCGTCGTGCGCGGACCGGGCATCGCGGCGGGCCGTGAGCCGATCACGATCCCCACGAGCCACGCCGATGTGCTGCCGACGCTGCTCGGCCTCGTCGACGCCGACACGACCGCAGCGCTCGAGACCGTGCGCGAGCACCACTGGGAAGCCCGTCCGCTCGTCGGACGCGACCTGAGCGGGGTGCTCCGCGGCACCGAGCCGCCGGGCGTCACGGACGGCCCCGTGTACTTCATGACCGAGGACCGGATCACGAGCGGGCTCCGCCAGACGACGCTGCTCACCAACCAGCCCTTCACGCCGATCGCGGGTGCGGCCAGCGTCGAGGCGGTCATCACCCGGCTGCCCACGGGCGCCGACGGGGCGACCGAGCTCTGGAAGCTCGTCCACTACTACGAGACCACCCCCGACGAGCCCGCCCCCGACGACCCCACCGACCTCCGCTGGGAGCTCCACGACCTCACCCACGACCCGGAGGAGCGCTCGAACCTCGCGGTCCGCGGACCGACCGACGACCGCATCGCGCGGGCTCTGGCCACGCTCCGTGGCCAGCTCGAGGAGGTTCGGGCCGCCCGACGGCTGGAGCCCCTGATCCGGAATCCCGCACCAGCCTGACGCGATCCGGCGGACACCCCGGTCTCGTAATCCTCCTGAAAGCACCACTCTGCGTGGCGGCACCGGCGTCGAGGTTCGGGGAGCAGCGGGCACATGGGCGAGTGCGGTGGATCGATCGATCGGGAGCCTCCGATGGAGCACGAACGGCCCGGCACGCTGTCCGCGCTGGTCGTCGCCGACGAGCAGCCCGAGACCAGCCAGCTGGTCTCGCGTGCGCTGCGCGCGGCGGGGTTCGACGTGCTCATCGCTCCCGACGGGCAGAGCGCGCTGGCATGGTGCGACGAGTCGCCCCCGGCGGTGCTGCTCGTCGGCCCTGACGCCTTCGACCGATCGCAGCTGAGCGAGCTCGAAGCCATGCGCGCCCGCCGTCATGGCGTGGGGCCGCGGGTCATCGTCCTCTCGAACGACCCCGAGCGGGAGGTGTCTCTCCTCACCGAGGGTGCCGACGACCGGATGAGCGACCCCCTCGACGTGGCGGACCTGGTCGCACGGGTGTACGCGCAGGTCGAAGACCAGTGCGCGTCCGCGCGTGCACACGCCCACGACGAGATCGCCTCGCGGCGCATCGACGCGCTGAGCCTGCTCCGCAAGGTTCGACCGAGTCACGACATCGAGGCCGTCGCGGGCGACGTGTGCGAGCGACTGGTCGCGGTCCCGCACATCGAGGCCGCCGGCGTCGTCGCGTTCCGCGGTCGGCGCACCGCGGTGTCGGTGGCCGGCGCCGGTGCCTGGGAGAGCTGGCGGGTACCAGGCGAGACCCTCGCGCCCGGCATCGCGAGGGTCCTCATCGACGCTGTCGCCGACGGCCCCCGCGTGAACCTCGCCAGCAACCGCGTCGTGCACGACCTGCACGTCGCCGGGATGCGCGAAGCCACCGGCGAGCTCGACGTTGCGCTCGTGCCGATCCGCGGCACCTCGGGAACGCTCGGCGTCCTTGCCATCGGCGCCTCGCCGACGAGCGACGTCGCGGCCGGCGGTGCGATCCTCGCGAGCGCGATCGACGTGGCCGCCGTCCTCCGCGCACTCGTGGCTCCGGACCTGGAGCACCGCGCCGAGGTCGAGGACGCCCGCTTGGCCATCCTCGACGTCATCCGCGAGCGAGCGTTCACGCCCGTGTACCAGCCCATCGTCGACATGCTCTCGGGTGAGGTGGTCGGGTACGAGGGCTTGACCCGCTGGCGCGACGGCGTGGCACCGGACGTCCGCTTCGGCGAAGCGCACGACCTCGGGGTCGGCGTGGAGCTGGAGTGCGCGGCGATCATGCGCATCCTGGCCGAGGCACCGCCCCGCTCACCCGGCGTCTCCCTCAGCTTCAACGCCTCTCCCGCCACCGTGCTCTCCGGGGCCCTCGGCCGTCTGCTCGCGGAGGCACCCGCCGACATCGTCCTCGAGCTCACCGAGCACGAGAAGATCGAGGACTACGCCGCGCTGCGCGCGGAGCTCGACCGCATGGACGTGACCGTTGCGGTCGACGACGCGGGCGGCGGGTACGCCAGCATGCGGCACGTCCTCGACCTCCAGCCCGCGATCGTCAAGCTCGACACCAACTGGGTGCGCGAGATCCACCACGACGTCGCTCGTCAGTCGCTCACCGCGGCCATGGCCGACTTCGCGGGAAAGATGGGCATCCACGTCGTCGCCGAAGGCGTCGAGACCGCCGAGGAGCGGCGCGCGCTCATCGAGCTCGGGGTGACGACGGGCCAAGGCCACCTGTTCGGCGCGGCAGCGCGCGGCGCGGACATCGGCGCCGGCTGACCGCCAGGTCGCGTCAGGTTGCCGACCAGCTCGGGTCGCGTCCCGAGAGTCCGAGCAGGCGGTCGAGTGGCGGCGCGTCCCCGGCCACCTCGACGACCGCGCCGTACGCCGGCGCACGGGCGTCCGCCATCTCGGGCTGCGCGAGCGGCCCGAGGAACTCGAGCGACGCGTCGATCGAAGCGTCGTCTGCATCGAACGACTGCCCGGACGCGCGCGCCAGATCCCACCCGTGGACGACGAGCTCCTCGATCGCGACCCGCCCGACGATCTCGGCCGGCATCTCGGCACCGGCGATGAGCGTCGTGCCGTCCCACGCGCCCGACGTCCGCCACGCACCCGCCAGGGTGGAGAGGTCGGCAGGGATGCGCGTGCGCCAGTCGGCGGGCAGCGCGGTGGCGGACCCCTCGGGAGGTGGTGCGGCGTTGCGACCGCGTTCCTTGCGGGCGGCTTCGGCAAAGGCCACGGCCAGTCCGCCGACGTGATCGAGCAGGTCGCCCAGCGTGTACCCGGGACAGGGAGTGGGTAGCGCGAGCTGATCGTCGCCGACGCCCTGCACGAGGGCGGCCAGCCGGTCGGCGGCAGGTCCGAGGTCGAACATGGTGGTCTCCTGGTGTCGGTCGCGATGGGTGGGTGCACCCGGGGATCTGACCCCCTGCACGGCCGCAACTCATCGGCAAGAGTGGTGCCCGTGAACGTCGCCGGTCTCTTCCTGGAGCTCCACGGCCGGGTACCGCCCCTCGCCCGAGAGGCGGTCGAAGGGCTCGACGTGGACGCGCTCACCGCGGTACCGAGTGGTCACGGCAACACGATCGCGTGGCTGATCTGGCACCTCACCCGCGTGCAGGACCACCACATCAGCGAGCTGCTCGACGAGGAGCAGCTCTGGACGACCGGCGACTGGGCGCCGCGCTTCGGGCTCGAACCCGATCCGCACAACACCGGGTACGGCCACGACGCCGCCGACGTCGCGGCCGTGCGGCCCGACTCGGCGGACGTGCTGCTCGAGTACCTCGATGCGGTCCACGCGCGGACGCGCACGTTCCTGACCGGCCTGGAGCCGTCTGCGCTCGACCGCATCGTCGACGAGCGGTGGGATCCGCCGGTCACGATGGGCGTGCGACTCGTGAGCGTCGCCGACGACTGCTTGCAGCACGTCGGCCAGGCCGCCTACGTGCGCGGCCTCCTCGCCCGCTGACGCTCACCGACCATCCCCCGGAGTGATCGAATGACCTACTGCCTCGCCATGCGTCTGCGCGACGGGCTCGTGCTGCTGTCGGACACGCGCACCAACGCCGGCGTCGACAACGTGAGCACGTACTCAAAGATGTTCTGCTTCCACCCGACGCCGGATCGCACCGTCATCCTGCAGTCGGCCGGCAACCTCGCGACGACCCAGGAGGTGCTCGACCGGCTCCAGCAGGACCTGACCGAGGGCTCGGGTCGCGAGTCGCTCGCGACGGCCGGCGCGCTGTTCGAGGTCGCGCTCTACGTCGGGCGCATCAGCAGCGAGGTCGCCGATGCGCATCGGGACTCACTCGCGCGGGTCGGCGCCGACGGGACCTCCACGTTCATCGTGAGCGGCCAGATCGGCGACGACCCGCCCGACGTGCTGCTCGTCTACCCGGAGGGCAACTACATCCGTGCGTCCGACGAGCGCCCCTTCCTACAGATCGGTGAGACCAAGTACGGCAAGTTCCTGCTCGAGCTCGCGACGGAGGCACATCTCGACCTCGAGGACGCCTCCAAGGTCGCGCTCAGCTCGATGATCAGCACGGCGCGGGCGAACCTCTCCGTCGGGCCGCCCTACGACCTCGGCGTGTACCGCCCGGGCACGCACGTGCTCGAGCACTCGCGGATCGACGCGCACTCCGAGTACCTCACCCGCCTGGAGGAGGTCTGGGCCCGCCACCTCGGCCTCGCGCTGGCCGAGCTCCCGATGGTCGACGCCGCAGAGACCAACCGGCTCTGAGCCCGGCGTTACCGTGCTGTCGTGCACGCGAGCGACGCCACCGCCGAGACGCCTCCTGCCCGCCGACGCCTGACGCGAGGACTCCGCCGCGTCGGCGGGGTCGTGCTGGCCGCCGTGCTCGTGGTGCTCATGGTGGCATCGGCGGCGCTGGGTGTCGTGGTCTACCTCGTCAACCGGCCGGTCGACGACCGCTCACACGATCTCCAGGCGTTCGACGAGCACCCGGAAGAGGACCCGCTCGTCCGGCTCGGGCGCTGGGACGGCACCGCGTTCGTCCCGGTCGCGCCGGGCACGATCGTCACGCCGAGCGCGACCGTGCTGGTGCACGGGCTGGCGCAGGGTGCGCTCGACATCGTGCAGGCCCACCAGGGACCGACGCCGCTCCTCGCGTGGGACACGATCCGCGCCGACGGCCACCATCAGTTCGGGTGGCTCCCGAAGCTGGCGAAGGCCATCGCCAAGGACGAACCGTCGCGCGTGGTGTTCGCGTACTCGTGGATCGACGACGCCGCGATCAGTGGCAACCCACTGAACGCCCGCTACTCCCAGGCGCGCACCGAGCTCAACGGCCATCGCCTCGCTCGGGCCATCGAGGAGGCGCTCGCACCGGGGACGCTGGCGGCGACGCAGGTGCAGCTCGTCGGCCACAGCCACGGGGCGCGCGTTGCCACGGTGGCCGCGGTGTCACTGCCGGAGCCGCCCGCACACCTGGTCCTGCTCGACTCGCCCGACAACCTCAAGGCCCAGATCGGCGGCGCGAACAACAACCTCGCACCGCTGCTCCGCCGCCTGACGCTCGGGGCGTCCGGCACGTTCGTCGACAACTACTACTCGAGCTACGGGGTCCCCTACGGGGATCAGCCCGGGCTGGCACCGGTCGTCGACATCCGCCTCGATCCGGGGAGCGACCTCTTCGGGGCGAGCGGCCACGGGTACCCGCCCCTCTGGTACCAGCGCTCCGCCGCCGCGCTGAAGCAGGCGGTCGGCTTCGCGTGGTCGCCCATCCGCTTCGACCAGCCCGACTTCGACCCACCGAAGCCGGGCACGGATCTGGTCCAGGACTGGGTGCGCACCGGGAACCCCGTGCCCGCGCTCGAGCTCGCGCTCCGCGCGACCGGTCAGCACCACGGTCCGCAGCGCACCCTCCAGCGCGCCGAGCTCGATGCCCACGATGCCGACGACGAGTCCGACGATGGGGACGTCGTGCAGCTGGCCGAAGACGGCCGGCGACGGTGGAACGCCGACTTCGAGGTCGACGACGACGACGTCGCCGTGCAGCTGACCTATCGGTTCACCGACCCCGGCGACGGCGACCAGCTCGGCATCTGGATCGACGGCCAGCTCCGCCTCGTGGCCGTCGGCACGTGGGCCCGCACCGATCCGCAGACCGTCGCCGTCGACATCGCCAACATCCCGGCCGGTCGGCACAACCTCACGCTGGCGGTCCGCGCGTTCGGCGACGCGAACGCCAACGTCGAAGCCAAGGGATTCACGAAGCTCGCCACGCCCGGACTCGACGAGCGATCCCGCGGGATCGTGCCCTACCTCGAGCTCGGTGCCGCGATCGTGTTCATCGGCTCGGCCGCCGGACTGGTCGCGCTCTTCGTGCATCGGCGCCACCGCAAGGCGCGCGCCCGCGGCCACGACGCCAGGCCGACGGTCGCCTGATCAGCGGAGCTGCTCGGCCAGCCCGACGATGATCGTGCTCGGGCCGCGGAGATAGCAGAGCAGGAACAGGTCCTCGTACTGGGCGATCTCGCCGAGCACCTCGGCGCCGTGGGGCTGCAGGCGCGCGACGGTGTCGTTGATGTCGTCGACGGCGAACATCACGCGATGCAGGCCCACCGTGTTCGGCGGTGGCGGGTCGGGCGTCGGACGCAGCGCAGTCGGCCGGTCGTAGGTCGCCAGCTCGAGGCGAGCGTTGCCGTCGGGAGTTCGGAGCATCGCGATCTCGGTGCGCATGTCGTCGAGCCCGACGACGCGGTCAGCCCAGCGCCCTTCGATCTCCTGGCGGCCTTCGACCTCCATGCCCAGCTCGACGAAGAACGCGACTGCTGCGTCGAGATCGTCGACCACGATCCCGACGTTGTCCATCCGCTGGATTCCCATGCACCGAGCGTACGGCCCGCGATTCGGTCGTCCGAACGTTCGTGGGGCCGGATGGGATCGAACCATCGACCGAGGGATTATGAGTCCCCTGCTCTGACCACTGAGCTACGGCCCCGGGCGCGCATCGTAGGCAAGCCCGTGAGCGGGTGATCCGGTCGGGCCCATCGGGGCGAACGATGGCTGACCGAAACGGTGACAGGAGGATGTCATGGCCGTCGCAGTGGTGTTGGACTTCGAGGGCGCGACTCTCGAGCAGTACGACCAAGTGATCGAGAAGATGTCGCTGACGCCCGAGGGGCCCGGGGCTCCCGGCGGGCTCTTCCACTGGGTGACGGCAACCGACAGCGGCATCCGCATCACCGACGTCTGGGAGACCAAGGAGCAGTTCGAGGCGTTCGGAGCGGCGCAGCTCGCGCCGGTGACGGCCGAGGTCGGCATCCCGAACCCGCCGACGATCACGTTCCACGACGTGCACAACTACTTCACCGCGCCGCCGCTCGACGAGTGAAGTTCGGTCAGGCCTCTTCGAGGTAGTCGCGCAGGCGCTGCGAACGCGTGGGATGGCGCAGCTTCGCGAGGGTCTTCGACTCGATCTGGCGGATGCGCTCACGGGTGACACCGAACTCCTTGCCCACCTCTTCGAGCGTGCGCACCTGACCGTCGTCGAGGCCGAACCGCAGGCGCATGACCTGCTGCTCGCGAGGATTGAGCTCGAGCAGGGCGGTCTCGATCTCGTCCTTCAGGCGCTCCCGCTCCGCGGCGGAATCGGGCGACACCGCGCTCTCGTCGGGGACGAAGTCACCGAGTGAGCTGTCGTCCTCCTCCCCTACCGGGGTCTCGAGCGAGAGCGGCTCCTGGGAGATCCGCTGGATCTCGCGCACCTTGTCCGGGGTGAGGTCGACCTTGCGGGCGATCTCGTCGACGGTCGGCTCCCGACCCAGCTCCTGGAGCATGGCCCGCTGGATGCGCAGCACCTTGTTCATGGTCTCGACCATGTGCACCGGGATGCGGATCGTGCGCGCCTGGTCGGCGATGGCGCGCGTGATCGCCTGGCGGATCCACCACGTGGCGTAGGTGGAGAACTTGAAGCCCTTCGTGTGGTCGAACTTCTCGACCGCGCGGATGAGCCCGAGGTTGCCTTCCTGGACGAGATCGAGCAGGACCATGCCGCGGCCCACGTAGCGCTTGGCGATCGAGACGACCAGGCGGAGGTTGGCGTTGGTGAGCTCGCGCTTCGCGAGCTCACCGTCGATGACCGACCGCAGCGCCTCGAGCTGCTCGGCCTGGGGTGTGCCCCGGACCTCGGCCATGAGCGAGTCGGCCGAGGCGATCACCTTGGCGAAGTTCTCTTCGGTCTTGGTGGCGACGAGCTCGGCCGGCCGGCTGCTCAGCTGGACGGGCTGCGGGGTCAGCTTGGCCAGCTCGGTCTCGACGATGACCCGCATCTGCTCGGTGACCACCCGTTGGGAACCGGTGAGGCCGGGATCCTCGGCGAGTCTCGTGGCGAGCACGAGCGCGATCGAGAGGCTGGTGCGGGTCGACTGGCGCTTCGCGAAGTCGGTGTCGTTCGCCGGGGGCTCGACCTCGAGGCCCTCGGCGAGGGCGGCCGCATCCTCCTCGACCCGGGCGGCGATCGCCCCGGCCTCGATGCGCTTGGCGAGCTCCTTCTCCTGATCGGCGGTGAGGAGCGGCACCTCCCCGATCTCCTTGAGGTACATCCGGACCGGATCGAAGCTGCCACCCTCCGACCGGCCCCGTCCGGCCGCGAGCGCGCGGTCGACGCGCTCGGCGGCGCTCTGACGTCTGCGCGGGCGCGCGGCACCCCCGCTGCTTGCCGGGGTGGCGCGCGCCGTGGGCACGGCTTCTCGCTCGAGCTCGTCGATCTCCTCGTCGACGACGGCGACGCCGCGCGCGTCGAGCCGTGCGTAGATCGCCGCGAGCATCGACGTCTCGGGCTCGAGGTCCGGGAACGCCGCGAAGACCTGATCGGAGCTGATCGACCCGTGCTCCTGCCCGGCCTCGACCAGACCGTCGATGATCGACTCGTCGACGGCGGGGAGGTCGACAGCGGAAGTCGTCGGTTTGCTCACCCTCGTGCTCTGCCTCGATCGGTTCGGCGCGATTCGTGACCGCTCAAGCGGCACCGCTCTCGCTCTCGGGTGGCACCTCGTCCGCGGTCCCACTCCCCCCACCGTCGGACTCGGCGCGTGCCCTCGCCTCGTGGACGACCCACCCTACCAACCGCATGGCCGCCTCCTGGGCGTGCTGCCAGTCGCCGACCTCGCGCGCGTGCGCGACGGCATCGAGGTCGCGCTTCAACGCGGTCTGACGCTCGTCGTCGTCGTTCAGCATCTGGAGCAGCAAGCGCTTCGCCACGGGTTCGGAGGCGTTCACGATCAGCCGTGCGCCCTGGGTCTCGGGCTCGTCCTCGTCGACCGGCTCCTCCACCACGACGCGCTCGAGCAAGGCGCGCGCCGGAGGGCTCACGCTGTCGAGCATGTCGGTGAGCTGCGGATGCTCAGCGATCGCGACGAAGGCTTCGCGCGCGACCGGGTCCAGGAAGAGCGACTCGTCGAGCCAGTCGATCACGAGCTTGGGTTCGTGCATCGCCCAGCGCAGGAGATCCACCTCGCGAGGGTTGACCGGCCGCAGCTCGAGCTCCGGGGGCGGCGCCTCCTCTTCGGTCGGCGGTGCGTCCTCGTACGCGGGCCGACGACGGCGCGGCTCGGACGCCGCGGGACGCGCGGGGCGATTGCGCGCGGCCGTCACCTCGGCCCGGAGACGGTCGGCGTCGATGCCCAAGCGCCCGCTGAGCTGCATGACGTACTGGTCGCGGACGAGGTCGCTCGGGTGCTGGGCGACGATCGCGACCGCAGCCTCGGCCGCCCGGCCCTTGCCCTCGATCGTCTCGAGGTCGGCGGCCGTGAGTGTGCGGTCGACCCGGAACTGGAGGAAGGGCTCCGCGTCCTCGAGCGCCTGCAAGAGGCGTTTCGGGTCGTCCTGCCAGATGTCGGCCGGGTCTTGGCCCGCCGGGAGGTCGGCGACCCGCACCTGGATCTCGAACTCGGTCTCCCACCGGTACCACTGCTCGGCCGCACCCTGCCCGGCGGCGTCGGAGTCGTAGGCCAGCGTGACCTTGCGCGCGAGGTTCTTCAGCGACCGCACGTGGTCGTCGGCCAGCGCGGTGCCGCAGGTGGCGACCGAGTTCGGGGCACCGGCGAGCGTGAGCGCCATCACGTCCGTGTAGCCCTCGGAGATGATCACCTCACCCTTGGCCACGATGTCGGCCTTGGCCCAGTTGAGGCCGTAGAGCAAGCGGCTCTTCTGGTAGATCGGCGTCTCCGGCGAGTTCTTGTACTTCGGGCCTTCGCCGCCGAGCAACCGGCCGCCGAAGCCGACCGCATCACCCTTGGCGTCGTAGATGGGGAACATGAGCCGGCCGCGGAACTGGTCCTGGAGCCGGTTGGCCTTGTTGACGAACGCAAGGCCGGCGCCCTCGATGTCGTCGCGCGCGAGCTTCTGGTCCTGCTGAAGATGACGCGCGAGCAGATCCCAGTCGTCGGGCGAGTAGCCGAGCCGGAACTGGCGCGCCGCGTCACCGTCGAAGCCACGGCTGCGCAGGTACCGCCGCGCGAGCCCGCCGTCCTCGTGCTCCAGCAGACGGCGGTGGTAGAAGTCGATCGCCGCGGTGACGGCGGCCACGAGCCGGTCGCGACGCGAGCGATCCTTCGCCTGTGAACGGTCGTCGTAGCGCAGCGTGATGCCGGCGCGCTTCGCGAGATCCTCGACCGCATCGACGAAGTCGAGTCCCTCGATCTCGCGCACGAACGTGATCGCGTCGCCACCCTTGTTGCACCCGAAGCACTTCCAGAACGACAGGGTCGGGTTGACGTTGAACGATGGCGTCTTCTCTTGGTGGAACGGGCAGAGCCCGACGTAGCGTTGGCCGACGCGCCGGAGGGCGACCTTCTCGCCGATGAGCGCGACGAGGTCGGTCTGCTCGCGGACACGCACGATGTCCTCGTCGAGGATCCCCATCGCCGCCGAATCTACGGCCTGGCGACGAGGGCCGCCGCCGGGAGCTCGGTCAGGCGAGCCACTCGCCGTCGCGCATGATCGTGCGCCCGGGGATCTCGTCGGACTCCCGCCAGGCTTGGATCCGGTCGGGCGTCACCCGCACGAACACCCAGTCCTCGCCCTCGTCGCGGGGGTCCCAGCCGAACCGCTGCACGAACTCGTCAGCCGCGTCGGGATCGTCGGCGACCGATGCGACCGTGGCGGCGCCCACGATCATCACGACGTCGCGAGTCGGGCCGACGGCAAGGCGAACCGCGCCGGAGGCCGCGAGGTTGCGGGCAGTCACGCTCGTGCCGGGCGTCGACATGACGAGCGTGCCGTCGTCCCACCAGAAGCTCAGCGGCACCAAGTGCGCTTCGCCGTCGGCACTCGCGGTCGCGACCCAGGCATCGTGCTCGGTCGCGAGGAGCTGTCGCGTGTCGGCGACCCGCTCGAGGGTGCTGCGGGGTGCCATCACACGCCTCGGGGCAGATCGTCCGGGCGCCAGCCGAGGAGCTCGACGCCGAGGCCGAGCGCGAAGCGGTCGGTCATGCCGCTGACGTAGTGCACCGCCGCCTGGGCCGCCTCGGGTGAGCCGGCGACGAGTCGAGCGGCCGCGGCGTCGGGCAGACGCCCGGGCGCGTCGGCGAAGTGCTCGACGAGACCGCGCAGCAGACGGATGACCCGCTCGGCCTGGGCCCGGGCTGCGGGCCGGAGGTAGATGCGCTCGAAGTTGAAGTCGCGGAACGCCTGCAGCGCGCCCGCCGCCGGCTCGGTCATCCCGACATGGCCGGTGCGGTCGATTGCGTCGAGCACGGCGAGGACGAAGGTGCCGATCTGCTCGGAGCGCCGCGTGCCCACGACCTCGCGGACGGCGTCGGGAAGGTCGTCGGGCTGGAGGATGCCCGCGCGCACGGCGTCCTCGAAGTCGTGGCAGACGTACGCGATCCGATCGGCCCACGCCACCACCTCACCCTCCGGGGTCTGGGGCGGCGGGCGACGCCACGAGTGGTTGCGCACGCCGTCGAGGGTCTCCGCACAGAGGTTGAGCGGCTCGAGGGTGACGTCGGCGCCGTAGACGGCGTGGTCGTAGCCCGTGTCCGGGAGGAACGGGGAGAACGCCTCCTCCGACGCGTGGCCGGCCGGTCCGTGGCCGCAGTCGTGGGCGAGGGCGATCGCCTCGGTGAGTGAGACGTTGAGGCTGGCCGCGCGGGCGATGCCGACCGCGACCTGCGCGACCTCGACCGCGTGGGTGAGCCGGGTGCGCAGGTGATCGTCTTCGGGGGCGACGAAGACCTGGCACTTGCCGGCCAGCCGCCGCCACGGCCGCGAGTGCTTGATGCGGTCGAGGTCGCGCTCGAAGCAGAGCCGGTACGGGTCGGGGGCCTCGTCGCGCGCCCGGTGACCGGCACCGACCGGCCGGGTCGCGCCGGGCGCGAGGGACCCGGCGAGGTCCGCCTCGCGCTCCTCCCGGGTGCGGAGGGGGGCACCCACGTAACCGCGAGCGCCCTGGTGGGCCCGCCGGACCTCCGGCACCGCGGTCGAGATCTCGATCACCATGCCACCGAGGCTAGGACCTCGGTGTGACAGTCCCTCGGCCCTCGACCGGTGCCGCGTGGTCTGTCAATGCTTGGTCGATCGGGGGCGCCAGAGGCGCACCTATCGACCAAACAAGACCTTGACCGGGGCCCCGGCGTCGACGAGGCAGGTGCTCAGGCCGAGTCGCCGGGGCCGTCGGCGCCCATGGCGGCGTGGGCGGCGGCGAGTCGGGCCAGGGGCACGCGGTAGGGCGAGCACGAGACGTAGTCGAGCCCGACCTCGTGGCAGAACGCCACCGACTCGGGATCGCCGCCGTGCTCGCCGCAGATG
>CAZKTS010000334.1:0-7556 GCA_964555735.1 uncultured Bifidobacteriaceae bacterium | reverse complement strand
TCGGGGTCGGCCTCGGTCAGGTGCTCCCAGAAGGGCCGGCCGAGCGCGGCGGTGGCGGCGCTGTCACCGGTCCGCACCGAGTGCTCGAGCTCGTTCCACGACGCGACGTGCCAGTCTGCGCCGTAGAAGCGGACCCAGGCCCGCATCGAGTCGGGTGCGGTGCGCAGCAGGTCCGAGCGCTTGTTGTTGCGGTAGCGGCGGTCCTGCGTGGTGCGGAAGATCCCGCGACCGACGAGGTAGCGCAGGACTCGATCGAGCGCGTCCGCATCGGCCCCGACCGCGGCAGCGACGTCGGCCGCCGCACGCGGACCGTCGGCGAGCTCGTCGGCGACGCGCAGCTCGGCGACGACGGCGAGCGCCTTGGTCTCGACCACGCCGAGCGTGGCCTCCATGATCGCCAGCTCGGGCGGCGCGATGGCGCGATGCAGCCGCGCGACCGCGTTGCGCGTCGCCAGGTACGCGTGCAGCACCCACGCGGGCGGTACCCGCCGGCCGGCCATCGGTTGTCCGCCCCCGGGGCGAGACCTACGAGAGCCGCTCGACGATCATCGCCATGCCCTGGCCGCCGCCGACGCACATGGTCTCGAGGCCGTAGCGACCGCCGCGGTCCTCGAGCCCGTTGAGCAGGGTGGTCATGATGCGGGCGCCGGTCATGCCGAACGGGTGGCCGAGCGCGATCGCGCCGCCGTTCACGTTCAGCTTCTCCCACGGGATGCCGAGCTGGTCGGCCGACGGGATCACCTGGGCCGCGAAGGCCTCGTTGATCTCGACCAGGTCGATCTGGTCGATGGTCATGCCGGCCCGCTCGAGCGCCTGCTTGCTCGCGCCCACCGGGCCGAGGCCCATGATCTCGGGATCGAGCGCGGACACGCCGCTCGAGATGATGCGTGCGAGCGGCGTGACGCCCAGCTCGTTCGCCTTCGTCTCGCTCATCACGATCGTGGCGGCCGCGCCGTCGTTGAGCGGGCACGCGTTGCCCGCGGTGACCGTGCCGTCGGGGCGGAACACGGGCTTGAGCTCCGCGAGCTTCTCGGCGGTGGTGCCGTCGCGCGGGCCGTCGTCCTTGGAGACGACGGTGCCGTCGGGGAGGGTCACCGGCGTGATCTCCCGCTCGAAGAAGCCGTTGTTCTGCGCGGCGACGGCACGCTGCTGCGACTGGGCCGCGAACTCGTCCATGCGCTCACGCGTGACGTGCTCGAGCTCGGCGACGTTCTCGGCCGTGAAGCCCATCGCGATGTAGTAGTCGGGGAGGCCGTCGGCCGGCTTCCAGTCACCCTGTCCGCCCTCGCCGCGCTTCGCGGTACGAGCCTCGGCGTCGGCGAACTTGTCGTTGTGGGTGCCGGGCAGACCGTCGGACATGCCCTTGCCGAAGCGGCTCACGCAGTCGACGCCGCCGGCGACGAACACGTCGCCCTCGCCGGCCTTGATGGCGTGGGCGGCCATGCGGATCGTCTGGAGCGACGAGGAGCAGTAGCGGTTGACGGTGGCCCCCGGCGCGTTCGGGACGCCGGCCAGCAGCGACACGACCCGGGCGAGGTTGTAGCCCTGCTCGCCGGCGGGCTGGGCGGTGCCCCAGAGGACGTCCTCGACCAGCTCGGGGTCGAGGTTCGGGACCTTCTCGAGCGCGGCCCGCACGATCGTGGCCGAGAGGTCGTCGGGGCGCAGCTCGGTCATCGATCCCTTGTTCGCGCGCCCGATGGGGGTGCGGGCGGTGGCGACGATCACCGCTTCGGGGCTTCGGGCTTCAGGCATCTGGGCTCCAGACATGGAGGGTGGTCCGGGGTTCCGAACGCACCATTTCTACTGCGCCGGGGCTACCTCCCGGTAACCGTCGGAGCGCCGGCGGACCACGAGGCGGAGCGCACGACCCGAGGCGGGCCGGCGCGCCGCCTCCGGCTCGCCATCCGGCGCTCCAGCAGCGGCGCCGAGGCCTTGTCGAGGACGCGCCGGGCGCGGCGCTGGGCGCGCCAGAGCCGCCGCCGCAGCCGCCCCGACGGCCGCGCGCCGACCGTTCGCAGGCGCATGTCGAGGTGGTACCCGGCGGAGATCGCGGACGACTCGCCGGGGCTCAGCTGCCACTTCTCGTGGAAGGCCTGCTCGGCCCGGGCGACGTTGCCTTCGCTCCATCGCCACAGGAAGTACGCCAGGTCGGCGGGGCGGGCCATCGGCGTGAGGTGGTACTCGACGACGGCGTCGGGCGCCCGCCACATCGGCTCGCCGCAGAGCTGGAGCTGGAGCGCGAGGTCGGTGTGCTCGCGCGTACCCGTCAGTCGTTCGTCGAAGCCGCCACGCGCCCGCAGGACGTCCGTGCGGAGCAGGAGCACGTGCAGCTCGACCTCCGTCACCGGGGCGCGGTCGATCGCGCCGAGCTCGTGCTCCTCCGCCCCGAGGAAGTGCAGCTGCTCGCGGTACTCCCCGCCGGACGGACCATCGACGATCCGCAACGTGCCACCCGCGCTGTGCACCTGGAGGCGACCACCATGATCCGACAGCACGATCGGTGTCACCGCGGCTGCACCGACATCGATCGCACACCGCTCGAGCGCTTCCAGCCATCCGGGTCGCACGACGATGTCGTTGTCGACGAACACCACGAGCTCGGTGTCGACGTGGGCGAGTGCGAGGTTGCGCGCCTCGTTCGGGAGCAGCGGTGCGTCCGTGCGGACGAGCGTGCAGTCGTGGCGTTCGGCCAGATCCTCGAGCTGTCGACGGATCGTCCGCGGGGATGCGGCGTCGACGATCACCAGACGGGCGTCGGGCGACGCGCCGACGATCGAGGTGATCGTGGTGGGCCAGTGGGTGAACTGCTCGCGCGGGACGACGGCCACGGTGGTGCCTGGCCGTCGGTCCACGTCAACCGTCCGACGACGCCGGCGGTCCCTGGCCCGCAACGGCTTCGCGCTCGTGCTCGGCGCGGATCGCGCCCTGGAGCAGCACCCACGTCACCAGCGTGATGACGAGGCCGATGGTTCCCGCGAGCTGCTCTTCGGCGAAGACGAAGATCTGCACCACGAAGATCTCGACGAGCAGCCCGCGGTCGAACCACCGGTACGCCCGGAGGCGCGAGCGGTGGAGCAAGAGCACCCCGATGATGATCAGGCCGCTGGAGACGAGCGACGCGCTCAGTCCGAGCCATTCGGTGAACGTGACCACGCCCGGGCCGTCGTCGGCGAGGAGGAGGACGTCGGCGATCGCGACGAGGCTGTAGATGATGAACAGGACGTCGACCACGGTGGGGAACCGCGGGTGCGAGGTGACGTCCAGGTACCAGCGCCGCAGTGACGCGCCGATCCGCGCGGTGAGCGACGGACGCGCCGGGGGGAGGGCGGGCGCGTCGGCGAGCAGCGCGCGGACCCGCGCCGCGAGGTCTCCGGACGGCGCGGTGCGGTCGAACAGGGCGAGCACCTCGAGGCGCTCGGGCTCCTCGAGCTGGCCGAGCGCGGCCGACTTCAGCGCGTCGAGCGCGTTGAGCACGCCATCGTCGGCGCGGAACGGTCGGTGGGCCACCGCGCGGAAGATGAGGTACATCGCGATGAAGGTCACGTAGATGATCGCGAACGTCGGCTTGAAGAAGTAGTTGACGTCGCGCGTGATGAACTTCCCGAGCTCGTCGATGAACCAGCCGAAGCCGGCGCCGCCGACGAACGCGGCGAGCACTCGGGTGTACGGGCCGAGATACGAGATCGAGATGACGACCGCGAACGCCATCATCAGGGCGCCCCAGATGGCGTGGGAGATGTGGAGGGTCCCGTTGCCGAGCTGCGGGTAGCCGGTGATCACCAGGAAGATCCGGTTGCCCAGCACCGATGCGACCGCCACGACCATGAACACATCGAGCCGCCGCTCCACGTCGATCCCTCGGACCGCGAAGCGGGGGGTCAGGTGCCGGCGTGCCACGGGGGAGAGCATGGCATCGCCGCGGGCCACGGGTCGGGGACCGACGGTACGATGCGCCGCAGCCGTCTCAGGGGGAAGCGGATGCGCGTTCGATCGTCGGTTCGGTCGTGGTTGGGTGCCGTGCTCGTCGTCGGTGTCCTCGGTGTGGTCGTGCCGAGCGCGGCGGCGTCCGCCCCAGCGCGCACGCCGGCGCAGAAGGGTCCGAGCGGGTCGGTCACGTTCGCGATCGAGGCCGAGACCTCGGGTGGTTGGTGCCTCCCGCAGGCGCAGCTCGCGGCGTCGGGCCATCAGGTGCGCGTGGCGATCTACGACTCGCTCGTCAACATCAACGCCAAGGGTGAGTACGTTCCCTATCTCGCCCAGTCGGTCGAGCCCAACGCGTCGTACGACGAGTGGACGATCAAGCTGCGTCCCGGCATCACCTTCCACGACGGCACGCCCGTCGACGCCGACGCAGTGAAGCTCAACATCGACTCGTTCCGGGGCGCGAACCCGCAGCTCCCGGCGCGCCTGTTCACGTTCGTCTACTCCAACATCGCAACGGTGACCGCGCCCGATCCCGCGACGGTCGTCGTCACCACCAAGGTCCCCTGGGTCGCGTTCCCGGCCTTCCTCGTGAACCTCGGCATCAGTGCGCCGGCGCAGCTCAACGACCCGAGCTCGTGCCCGCGCAACATGATCGGGAGCGGCCCCTTCAAGCTGGTCGAGTGGCGTCAGAACGAGTCGCTCACCGTGGAGGCCAACACCGACTACTGGCGCAAGGGCTACCCGAAGGTCGGAAAGATCGAGTTCCGGCCCGTGCCGGACGCGCAGGCTCGCGTCAACGGCCTGACCAGCGGCGACCTCGACCTCATGACGACTTCGAGCTCGCTGCAGGTCGTCGACCTCCAGGAGAAGGCGGAGGCCGGCGACATCAAGGTGATCGCGACCGACAGCGGCGCCGAGACTGCCTACCTGATGCTCAACGCGGGTCGGGCGCCGTTCGACGACCCCATCGCGCGTGAAGCCGTCGCGCTCGCGGGTGACGCACGCGAAGTGAACGAGATCCGCAACAAGGGTCTCAACACGATCGCGGGCGGCCCGTTCCCGCCCGACAACCCGGCGTACCTCCCCGACATCGCGCGCAAGCGCAACGTCAAGAAGGCGAAGCAGCTCAACAAGGAGTACGAGGCGAAGCACGGCGAGCCCATCAGCTTCGAGTACCTCACCCAGCCCGAGCCCGAGACGCTCGCGATCGCGCAGCTGGTGAAGGAGCAGCAGTCCGAGGCGGGCATCGACGTGACCATCCGCACCGTCGACCAGAGCACCCTCATCAACGAGGCGCTCGCGGGCAACTTCACCGGTGCCGGGTTCCGCAACCACGCGGGCGGCGATCCCGACACCCAGTACCAGTGGTGGCACAGCGGCTCGCCGGTGAACTTCGGCCGCATCAACGACCCCGAGATCGACCGCCTGCTCGAGGAGGGCCGCTCGGAGCCCGACGAGGCGAAGCGGGTCGCGATCTACCAGGACCTCAGCCGCCGCTTCGCCGACGAGTACTACAACCTCTGGTCCTGGTACACGTACTGGGCGGTCGGCTATCAGAACGACATCAGTGGCGTGGCGGGGCCGCCGCTGCCCGACGGTGGCGGCCGGCCGTTCGCGCTGTTCGCCGGCGTGGTGCCGGTGCTCGGGATCACGCAGAAGTAGCGGCGCTCACGCGCCGGCGAGCTGCTCCGACACGTCCCAGAGGCGCCGCGCCGCGTCGCGGTCCTGCGCCACCTTCGACGGGGTCGCGGGCGCACGCTTGTAGAAGTAGCCGCCGGTCGTGTCGGCGAGCTCGGGCGTCGACGCGGCCCACACCGAGGTGCGCGCGCCCTTCTCCGGGCTGATCGCGAACGGACGGCCGAGCACCATCGCGATCTCGCCGAGCTTGCCGCCGTCGCCGTCGCGGCCGAACCGGCTCGCGACGAACCCAGGATGGACCGCGTTCGCGGTGACGCCGGTGCGGGTGAGCCGGTCGGCGAGCTCCACCGTGAAGTAGATGTTCGCGAGCTTGGACTTCGCGTAGGCGTCGAACGGCTTGTACGAGCGCTCCGACTGGAGGTCGTCGAAGTCGAGACCCTTGCGCGCCTGCTTGTGCGCGTGCGACGACACCGTGACGATGCGCGCACCGCCGTCGGACCGGAGGCGGTCGAGCAGCAGGTTGGTGACCAGGAACGTCCCGAGGTGGTTGACACCGAAGGTCGTCTCGAAGCCGTCGATCGTCTCGGTGCGGTTCATCTGCACGATCCCGGCGTTGTTGACGAGCACATCGAGGCGATCGGTTGTCCGGAGCAGCTCGTCGGCGAACGTACGGATCGACTGCTGGTCGGCGAGGTCGAGCGCAAGCACGTCGACGGCGTCGCTGCCCGAGCGCGAGCGGATGTCGGCGACGGCGTCCGCGCCCTTGGCGGCGTCTCGTGAGGTGATCACGACTCGCGCTCCGTCGCGCGCGAGCGCCACCGCGGTCTCCTTGCCGATCCCGGTGTTCGCGCCGGTGACCACCACTGTCTTGTCCGCCATCGATGTCATGGCTGGAGGGTACCGTCGGCCCGTGGCCGCTGAAGACCCCGTGGTGCATGGTGGCCGCTCGTACCCGTACGCGGTGCGCGCGTTCGCGCATCGCGACTTCCGGCTCCTCTGGAGCGCGGCGGTCGTCTCGAGCAGCGGCTCCCAGATGCAGCTGGCTGCGCTCGGCTGGGTCGTCGCCCTGCTCACCGAGAGCGCCACCAAGGTGGGGCTCATCGCCTTCATCGGCGTCGTGCCGCTGGTGGTGCTCAGCCCGGTCGGAGGCTCGCTCGCCGATCGCTATCCGCGTCGCAAGGTGCTGCTCGTGACCCAGTCGGTGCAGATGGTCCAGGCGGTCGCGCTGTGGGGCACCTGGGGGGCGGGCGTGCGTTCGTTCTGGCTCCTCTTCGTGCTCGCCGGCCTCGGCGGTGTGACCGCCGCGCTCAACGCGCCGGTCTGGCAGGCGTACATCCCCGCGCTCGTGCCGCGTGAGGACCTGCCGAACGCGGTGATGCTCAACTCGACGCAGTTCAACATCGCCAAGGCGCTCGGACCGGTGATCGCCGGCGCGCTGCTGGTCGACACCGCGGGCGCGAGCTGGTGCTTCCTGCTCAACGCGATCAGCTTCGCCTACGTGCTCGGGACGCTCCTCGTGATGCGAACCGACCGTCCGGCCGTGGACGCGAGCTCCAGCGGGTCGCACTACTGGCGTGACTTCGTCGACGGTGTGGCGTACGTCCGCCGTTCACCGGGACTGCGCATGGCGATCGGCATCAACGCGTTCGTCGCGTTCGTCGGTCAGCCGGTCGTTCCGCTCATCCCGGTGGTCGCGCTCGACATGTTCGACGCGACGTCGGTGCAGTACGGCGTGCTCGCCGGCTCGTTCGGCGTCGGTGCGATCGTCGGTGCCGTCGCCACCGGTCGCCTCGACGGACATCGTCGACCGAGTGCGATCCTCGGGCTCGGTGCCGGGATCTACGCGGTCTCGGTGCTGGTGCTGGGCGTCGCGCCGAGCTTCGTCACCGCGGTGCTGATCTTCGCCGGCGTCGGCGGCGGGTTCCTCATGCTCATCGCGACGAACAACTCCTGCATCCAGCACCTGTCGTCGGACGCGATGCGTGGGCGGGTGA
>CAZKTS010000333.1:0-6607 GCA_964555735.1 uncultured Bifidobacteriaceae bacterium | reverse complement strand
GTACATGCGCGCCCGCACGCTCAACGACTCGTTCATCAACCTCGACGAGGCGCAGAACACCACGCCGGAGCAGATGAAGATGTTCCTGACCCGCCTCGGCTTCGGCTCGAAGGTCGTCGTCACCGGCGACATCACCCAGATCGACCTCGCCGAGGGGCGGGGTCGGTCCGGTCTCCTGAGCGTCCGCACGATCCTCGAGGGCATCGAGGGCATGGCGTTCGTCGACCTCGACGCGGGCGACGTCGTGCGCCACCGGATCGTGCAGGACATCGTGAACGCGTACGAAGCCCATCAGTGAGCCCGAGCGAGGTCGCCCTGAGCCCGAATGCGTCGAGTGAGGATCGTCGCCCGCCACCAGCCCAGGTGTTCGGCGCCGACGAGCAGAGCGCGATCGCGGTCGACGTCCTTCGCTGGATCCGGCTCGCGCAGCTCGTGCTCCAGGAGGAGCGCGTCCCCCGCGATGCCGAGGTCTCGGTCGTGTTCGTCGACGAGGACACGATCGCCGACCTCAACCGGCGCTTCCTCGGCGGCACCGGTCCGACCGACGTACTCGCCTTCCCGATCGACGAGGAAGCGCTCCCCGGCGGTCGGCATCCCGACGAAGGGGGGCGCGGCCCCGGGGCCTCGGACGAGCCCGACGAGCCACCGATCGTGCTGGGCGACGTGCTCGTGTGTCCCGCGGTCGCCGCCCGCCAGGCGCCGGCTCACGGCCAGTCGGTCGACGCCGAGCTCGCGCTCCTGGTGGTGCACGGTGTGCTCCACCTGCTCGACTACGACCACGCGGACGCCGACGATGCCGCGAGGATGCAGCACCGGGAGCGTCAGCTGCTGGCACGCTTCGCCGAGATCGAGGCGAACCGAGCAGGACAGGAGGACGAGCGGTCCGATGGCCACCAGTGACTGGCTGATCCTCGCCGCGGTCATCGTGCTCTTCGTGCTCTCGGTGTTCTTCGCGCTCGCCGAGACCGCGTTCGTGCGCATGAACCGAGTGCGGGCGCTCGCGCTCGCCGAGGATGGCCGTAAGGGTGCCGAGCGCCTGGCGTGGATGCTCGAGCGCCCGGAGCAGACGCTCAACGCACTGCTGCTCCTCGTCCTGATCTCGCAGCTCACCAGCGCCACGCTCCTCGGTGTGCTTCTCGAGGGGCAGGCCGGCGCGCTCGGCGTGGTGATCGGCATCGTGCTCCAGATCGTCGTCTTCTTCGTGATCGGCGAGGTCGCGCCGAAGACGTATGCGGTGCAGCACACCGACCGCGCCGCGCTCCTCGCCACGCCGTTCCTGTACGGCATCACCGTGTTCCCGCCGATGCGAGTGCTCTCGAAGTCGTTGATCGGCCTCGCGAACGTGATCCTTCCGGGACGCGGGCTCAAGGAGGGTCCGTTCGTCACCGAGGAGGACCTGCGCGCGATGGCCGACGTCGCCGCCGACGAGCAGGTGATCGAGCGCGAGGAGCGCCGACTCATCCACTCGATCTTCGAGTTCGGGGACACGGTCGTGCGCGAGGTGATGCTCCCGCGTCCCGACATGGTGGCGATCGAGGCCGGCGCCACCGTCGAGGCGGCGGTCGAGCGCGCCATCGAGGGTGGGTACTCGCGCATCCCCGCCTACGAGGAGACCACCGACAACATCGTCGGCCTCGTGTACCTCAAGGACCTCGTGCGGCGTGCGCGGGCCGGTGCAGGGGAGGAGCCGGTGCGTGACTCGCTGCGCGAGGCGGTGTTCGTACCGGAGCAGAAGCGGGTCGCCGAGCTGCTCCGGGAGATGCAGACCAAGCAGTTCCACATGGCGATCGTCGTCGACGAGCACGGCGGCACCGCCGGCCTCGTGACCCTCGAGGATCTCCTCGAGGAGATCGTCGGCGAGATCACCGACGAGTACGACGTGGAGGCGCCGCGCCCCGAGCGACTGCCCGACGGCTCGCTGCGGGTGCCGGGCCGCACGCCGATCGACGACCTCAGCGAGGAGCTCGGCGTGGAGCTCCCCGACACCGAGTGGGACACGGTCGGCGGGCTGGTGTTCAACCTGCTCGGGCACGTGCCCGACGAGGGCGAGGCCGTGCGCTTCCAGGGCCTCGAGTTCCGCACCGAGCGGGTGCAGGGCCGCCGCATCGCCCTCGTGCGGATCACGCGCGTCGCGCCCGCGCCGAACGGCGAGAACGCCAAGGACGGCGCAGCCGCGTCGTCGACCTGAGGTGACCCCCGGACCCGAGCGGCCGGGCCCGAAGGCCCACGGGCGTGAGCTCGGCTTCCACTCCGGCTTCGTGACCATCGTCGGTCGTCCCAACGTCGGGAAGTCGACGCTGGTGAACCAGCTCGTCGGCTCGAAGGTGGCGATCACCTCCTCGCGACCGCAGACCACGCGCACCACGATCCGTGGGGTGCGCACGACGAGCTCGACCCAGATGGTGCTCCTGGACACGCCGGGCCTGCACAAGCCGCGCACCGCGCTCGGCGAACGGACCAACGAGACCGCGCGCGCGACGCTCGACGAGGTCGACGTCATCTGCTTCGTGCTCGATGCCACCAAGTCGATCGGGTCGGGCGACCGGTTCGTCGCGGACCTCGTGCGCGCGGCCTCGACGCCGACCGTCCTCGTCGTGAACAAGGTCGACGCGGTGGGCAAGCCCGACGTGCTTGGCCACCTGGCGGGTGCCGCGTCCGATCTGGGTGAAGGGTTCGACGCCTACGTGCCGTGCTCGGCTCGGACCGGGGAGGGCGTCGACGCCCTCGCGCAGGAGCTGGAGTCCCGGTTGCCCGAGGGTCCCCAGTACTACCCGGACGGGATCGTCAGCGATCAGCCCGAGCTGTTCGTGGCGGCCGAGCTCGTACGCGAGCAGCTGCTGCGGGCGACGCGCGACGAGGTGCCGCACTCGATCGTGGTCACGGTCGAGGAGCTCGAGGACGACGAGCGCAACCACCCGGACGACGTGTGGCGCTTGCGCGCGATCGTCCGCGTCGAGCGCGACTCGCAGAAGGGCATCGTGATCGGGAAGGGCGGCGCGGTGCTCAAGTCGGCGGCGTCGGCCGCCCGACGCGAGCTCGAGGCGCTGCTGGGGACGCGGGTGTACCTCGAGACCACGGTGCGGGTGGAGCGCGACTGGCAGCGCCGACCGCAGCTCCTCGACCGGCTCGGCTTCTAGGTCAGGCCGCGGGCCGCGGTCGCCGCCATCGGGGGAGGCGGCCGGGCGCGCGCTGCTCCGCCGCGCGGCGCGTCGTCTGTGCTGCGAGCACGTCGGCGCGGGTGCAGACGCCGACGACCCGCGCCTCGTCATCGGTCACCGTGACGTGGTCGATGCCGGAGTCGACGATCCGCGATGCCACCGCGTCGAGCGTGTCGTCCGGCCCGACGGTCGGCGGATCGGCCGTCAGGAGGTCGGCCAGTGACGCGGCGTCGTCGGCTTCGAGGAGCCCGTCGCGATCGACGATCCCGACCAGCGCGCCGGTGGACGCCACCACCGGGTAGGCGCCGTGGCGGTGCGCGATCGCGAGGTCGCGGGCGCAGGCGACCGTGGTGCCGATCTCCACGACGATCGCGGGCGTCGTCATCGCGTCGCGCACCGGCGTGTGGTCGAGGACGTCGGGGTGGTAGCCCCGGGGCACGAGGACGCCACGCCGAGCGAGCTTCTCCGTCATCAGCCCATGGTCGAGCAGCGCGCGGCTCACGAGATCGGCAACGACCGTCGCGAGCATCAGCGGGAGGATCGCGTGGTAGTCGCCGGTGAGCTCGAACGCGAACACGAACGCGGTGAACGGCACCCGTGCCGCGGCTCCGAACGTTGCGGCCATCGCGACCAGCGCGAGTGCGCCCTGCGCGACGCCGATGTCGGGGAACGCGGCGAGGAGGCCGGCGCCGATCAGGCTGCCGAACGCGCTGCCGATGAGCAGGATCGGCGCGAGGGTGCCGCCCGACGTCCCCGAACCGAGCGCGAGCCACCACGCGCCCAGCTTGGCGAGCAGCAGGACCGCGAGCGTGCCGACGGCGAATCGGTTCGCGAGCACGTCGTCGATCGCGTCGTAGCCGACGCCGAGCGCGCGCGGGACGGCGAGACCGATGAGCCCGAACCCGAGCGCCCCGATGACCGGGTGCCAGAAGCCCGACACCCGCAACCGCTCGAAACCTGCCTCGACGAGTGACAGGCCCTTGCAGATGACGACGCCGGCCACGCCGCAGGCGAGCCCGAGCAGGACGTAGAGCGGGAGGCGATCGAGCCCGTCGTAGCTGTAGGAGGGCACGTGGAAGATGGGCCCGTCGCCGAACAGCGCGATGTGCATCGCGCCCGCGATGCTCGACGCGACGATCAGGGGCACGAGGGCGCGCGTCGAGAACTCGAAGAGGAGGAGCTCGATCGCGAGGACCACGGCGGCGACCGGTGCGCCGAACGTCGCCGCCATCCCGGCCGCCGCGCCGCAGGCGAGCAGGACCTTGCGCTCGGTCGCCGAGACACTGATCGCCTGGCCGATCAGGGACCCGAGCGCCCCGCCGGTGACGATGATCGGACCCTCGGCCCCGAACGGGCCGCCGGTGCCGATCGCGACCGCCGCCGAGGCGGGCTTGGCGATGGCGGTCCGCGGGGCGATCCGGCTGTCGCGCGTGAGGATGGCTTCCATCGCCTCGGGGATGCCGTGGCCTCGGATCACCGGCGACCACCGCGCGAGCAGCGACACGACGAGGGCTCCACCCATCGCCACCAGGACCAGGGCGAACGTGGGGTCGAGCGTCGCGTAGGACGGGAGCTCGGTGCCCCAGCGGTGGAACACCGCGACGTTGGTGATGATCGCGATGAGGTGCACCAGCACCCACGCGGCGAGGCCGCCCGCGACGCCCAGCAGCGCCGCGATCCCGACGAGCAGCAGCTCGCGGCGCACCTCGGTGCGGTTCGCCGGCGTCCTCATCGCCCGTCCTTCACGGGGCGAGGCGAACGCCGTCGCGCGCGACGATGCGGAGGTGACGCGGCGGCTCACCGACAGCGACTACACGCGGCTGCTCGAGTTCCGCCGGGAGCTGCGGCGGTTCTTGCGCTGGAGCGAGGAGCAGGCGGCGGCGGCGGGCCTCACGCCCGCGCAGCACCAGCTCCTGCTCGCGGTCCGGGGCTCGTCCGGTGACCAGCCCCCGACGGTGGGAGAGCTCGCGGAGCTGCTCCTCTTGCGGCACCACAGCGTCGTCGAGCTCGTCGATCGCGCCGAGGCCGCGGGGCTCGTGCAGCGGCGTCCCGATCCGGCGGATCAGCGGGTCGTGCGGGTCGCCCTCAGCCGCGACGGCGGCGCGCGGCTCGAGGCATTGAGCGCGAGTCATCTCGAGGAGCTGGCCCGTCTGCGGCGCGCGCTCGGGCCGCTCGCCGACGGCCTCCCGGCCGCGCCCTGACCCGGTCCGTCGCCCGGAAACCGGGGTGTGCTCGGCCATCCGACCAAGATATATCGTGCCACGATAGTTCCGGCACAAGTTGCCGATTCGAGAATCGCCGGGGATAGAGTGCCGACGCGCCCGCCAGACTCAACACGAAGACCGGGGGACGATGAGGCAGCACAGGCGCCGGACCAGCCGCCGCAGAAGGCTCTGGATCCCGGCTCTCGCGACGCTGGCGTTGATCCTGGCCGCGTGCTCGACAGAGTCGGGCCCGGACAACGGTCAGAACAGCCTCCGGCCCAAGGGCGCGTACGCCAAGGAGATCGACAACCTCTTCACGCCGGTCCTCTGGATCGCGATCGCGATCGGCGTCTTCATCTGCGGCGCCACGATCTTCGTGGCGATCAAGTTCCGCGCGAAGAAGGGCTCCGACGACCGCCCGAAGCAGATCCACGGCAGCACGCCGCTCGAGATCGGCTGGACGCTCGTGCCCGCCCTGATCCTCGCGGTCATCGCGGTGCCCACCGTGAGCACGATCTTCAGCCTCTCGGAAGCACCGAAGGACCCGATCGAGGTCACGGTGATCGGGAAGCAGTGGTGGTGGGAGTTCGAGTATCCGAAGGACGACGGTGGCAAGCAGGTCGTCACTGCGAACGAGCTCCACATCCCGACCGGGCGTGATGTCGAGCTGAAGCTCAAGGCGTGCGACGCGTCGCTCGGCGTGACCCCGACCGGCGCCGACCAGTGCAACGTCATCCACTCCTTCTGGGTCCCCGAGCTCAACGGCAAGCGAGACGTCGTTCCGGGTCGGGTCAACACGACCAAGATCAAGACCGATCAGGAGGGCACGTACCTCGGTCAGTGCGCCGAGTACTGCGGCCTCTCCCACGCCAACATGCGCTTCCGCGTGATCGCGCAGTCGCCCGACGAGTACGAGGCCTGGTTGGCGGGCCAGCGCGAGGGGCCCACGGTCCCGCTCGCCGACGCGCCGGACGCCGAAGAGCTGTTCCAGACCACGTACCAGTGCACGAACTGCCACACCACCGAGGACTCGAGCCTCAGCGTCTACGGGCCGAACCTGACCCACCTCGCGAGCCGCACCACCTTCGCGAGCGGCTACTACGAGCTGACGCGCGAGAACCTGATCGACTGGATCCTGGACGCGCCGGGGATGATCCCGATGGAGTCCGCGAACTGCCGGCTCCCACCAGATGCCGGCGGCACGCCGTGTGTCGGCATGCCGTCGTTCACCAAGAACACGCCGCC
>CAZKTS010000332.1:0-3140 GCA_964555735.1 uncultured Bifidobacteriaceae bacterium | reverse complement strand
AGAAGTGCACGAAGACGTCGTCGCCGCCCTCGCGCTCGATGAAGCCGAAGCCCTTCTCGTTGTTGAACCACTTGACGGTGCCTGATTCCATGGTGCGCTTCCTCAGCTCTTCGTACTGATCGGGATGGATGCCCGACGCGGGCGCGCCGGGGTCGTGCGATGTCGAGTCGGTCAGCGGGCGCTCGAGCAGCGCCGTCGCGCTCGGCGTACCGAGGCGCGTGCGCTGTCCGACTGCTCGTTGGAACGCCGCCACGTCGCGCGCCTGGTCGGGTGCGACCAGGGAGACGACGGTGCCGCCGGCACCCGCGCGCGCGGTGCGGCCGGAACGGTGGGTGTAGTCGGTGACATCGGCCGGCGGGTCGTAGTGGACCACGCAGGCGACGTCGTCGACGTGGATCCCGCGGGCGGCGACGTCGGTTGCGATGAGCGCGTCGACGTCACCGGCGACGAACTCGCGCAGCGCCCGTTCGCGCTGGGCCTGGCTGCGGTTGCCGTGGATCGCGGCGGTGCGCAGCCCGGTGCGCGAGAGGCGCTTGGCGACCTTGTCGGTGCCGTGCTTGGTGCGGCAGAACACGATCGTCGGGCCGGCGGTGGTGACGACGTCGGCGGTCACGCGGTCGCGCTCGTCGCGCGGCGTGGCCCAGAACAGGTGACGGGCCGGCGGGCCGTCGTGGGCCTCCGGCTCGACCTCGTGGCGCACCGGGTCCCGCTGGTAGCGGCGCAGCTGCGACACCTTGCCGTCGAGCGTGGCCGAGAACAGCAGGGTCTGGCGCGACTCGGGGGTGCGGTCGAGGATCGAGCGGACTGCGGGCAAGAAGCCCATGTCGGTCATGCGGTCGGCCTCGTCGAGGACGACCAGCTCGACGTCGCCGAGCTCGAGCTCCCGGCGCTGGAGGAGGTCGGTGAGCCGACCCGGGCAGGCGACGAGCACGTCGACACCTCGCCGGAGCGCTTGCTGCTGGTTGCCGTAGCCGACACCGCCGTAGCAGGCGGCGACCCGAAGCTTCCGGGACGCACCGAGCCAGGTGAGCTCGTCGCGCACCTGCGAGGCGAGCTCGCGGGTGGGGACCAGCACGAGCGCCCGGGGCCGGCGGGGCTTGGCCTTGGTGACGCGCGCCACCAGCGGCAGGCCGAAGGCGATGGTCTTGCCCGAGCCCGTCGGGGCCTTGGCCGCGACGTCGCGACCGGCGTTGCCGTCGGCGACGGTCAGCACCTGGATCGGCGACGGGAGATGGATGCCGCGCGCGGCGAGCGTCGCGACGAGGTCGCGCGCGACGCCGAGATCGGCGAAGGTGGATTGCATGTTGGGTGACTCCAGATTTCGGGGGAGGTCGGGCTCTCTGGGCCCGACGTGAATGGACGTGATCTCCAGGGGACAACAACGATCCCCGAGACACGGTCCGAGAAGCGGCACTGCCCAGTGCAGGCACTCCGTCGGTCCGATCGAAGCGTGGCGGCGTGGAGGCCGGACGATGCAGATCGGTGACGCACGAGGAGTGCGAGCTCCACGGTAGCAGGCGGAGCCGCAGAACACCACATGTGTGCTTCTCGCGTGAGGTTCGCGGCCGTCGGTGCAGTACGATGTTGCGCACCGAGGCCGTGTCATTCGGATCCGTCCCGGCGAACAGCAAGGGACGTGGACATCGTGGCAAGCGGCACCGTGAAGTTCTTCAATGACCAGAAGGGCTTCGGCTTCATCTCACGCGAAGAGGGCGACGACGTCTTCGTGCACTTCTCGGCGATCCAGGGTGACGGCTTCAAGTCGCTCCAGGAAGGCCAGCGCGTCGAGTTCGACATCGCGCAGGGCAAGAAGGGCCAAGAGGCGCAGAACGTTCGCGTCGTCTGACCGATGACGACGCGCAAGCTTGCGTCGCGGGACGACCAGGACCTCGTTCGGCTGTACCTGAACGAGATCGGCCGCTACCCGCTGCTCACCAAGGACGACGAGGCCCGCCTCGCGCAGCAGATCGAGCAGGGCGCGGTCGCCCAGCAGCAGCTCGACGACCCCGACACCACGCTGACGCCGACCGAGCGTCGGTCCTGTCGGCGGCGGGTGCGCCTGGGTGCGGAGGCGCACACCACGTTCGTGCAGTCGAACCTGCGCCTAGTGGTCTCGATCTCCAAGCGCTACCAGTCGTCGGGGGTGCCGTTCCTGGACCTCGTCCAGGAGGGCAACCTCGGGCTGATCCACGCGGTCGACAAGTTCGACTGGCAGCGCGGCTTCAAGTTCTCCACCTACGCGACGTGGTGGATCCGCCAGTCGATCTCGCGCGGCGTCGCCAACACCGCCCGCACGATCCGGCTCCCGGTGCACGCCGGCGACAGCCTCCTCCAGTACCGCCGGGCGCAGGCCACGCTCGCGCTCAAGCTCCACCGCCGTCCGACCCACGCGGAGCTCGCGGAGGAGATGGGCATCACCGAGGCGCGCGTGGCCGAGATCGCGCGCATGCCCGCCGACCCGCTCTCGCTCTCACAGCCCCTCAACGACGACGGCGACGCCGTCCTCGGCGACATGGTGGAGGACCGCGGCGCGGCCACCCCGTTCGACGAGGCCGCCACCGCACTGCTGCCCCGCGAGGTCGAGAAGATGCTCTCGGGCCTCAACGAGCGCGAGCGGCGCATCCTGCACCTCCGCTTCGGTCTCGACCGTGGCGAGTCGCGCACGCTCGAGGAGGTCGGTGAGCACTTCGGCCTCACGCGCGAGCGCATCCGCCAGATCGAGGCGCGCGCGATGTCGAAGCTGCGGCATCCCACCTACGCCGCCGACGTCGGCGCGCTGCTCGGCGCCTGACCCGTACCCACGACTCTCCGGCCACGAGGCGTGGCCGCAGGTGAACGGCGCGTGCGAGGATGCCACCCATGGCGTCGCGGATCGCACGGTTCGAGGGCTTCGAGGGCATCCACCTGATCGGCGACGTCTGGGGTGACGACGACGCGTGGCCCGTCCTCCTCATGCACGGCGGCGGTCAGACCCGTCACGCGTGGGGCGGTACCGCGAAGAACCTCGCCGACGCGGGGTGGAAGGCGGTGTCGATCGACCTCCGCGGTCACGGCGACAGCGAGTGGGCGCTCAACGGCGACTACTCGTTCACCGCGTACGCCAACGACGCCATCGCCGTCGCCGACCAGCTCGGCAAGCC
>CAZKTS010000331.1:0-3342 GCA_964555735.1 uncultured Bifidobacteriaceae bacterium | reverse complement strand
GCGCCGGCCGACACGCCGAAGGTGATCGAGGCGTGGATGCCGTTCGGCCGCATGTTCGACGTCGTGTGGTCGGGCCGTCGTCACGTGATGATGGGCGCCACGCAGATCGACCGGTTCGGCAACCAGAACATCGCGTGCATCGGTCCGTGGGAGAAGCCGAAGGCGCAGCTGCTCGGCGTGCGCGGCGCGCCGGGCAACACCGTGAACAACCCGACCAGCTACTTCGTCCCGCAGCACACGACGCGTGCCTTCGTCGAGCAGGTCGACTGCGTCTCGGGTGTCGGGTACGACCGGGCCGAGGATGCGGGCGAGAGTGCGTCGCGGTTCCACGAGATCCGTCGGGTCGTGTCGAACCTCGGCGTCTTCGACTTCGAGACGCCCGACCACGCCATGCGCCTGCGCTCGGTCCACCCGGGCGTCTCGATCGACGAGGTGCTCGAGGCGACGGGCTTCGAGATGGTCGTGCCCGAAGCGGTCCTCGAGAGCCGCGAGCCCGACGACGACGAGCTGCGGCTGCTGCGCGAGGTCCTCGACCCGCAGTCCCTGCGCGACCGCGAGGTCTCGGCCGGGGGTTCCTGACGTGGCGTCGGTGCCCGCCGACTCGGTGCTCCACACCGCGCTGTGCGACCTGTGCGGCATCGACGTCCCCATCGTGCAGACCGGCATGGGGTGGGTCGCGGGACCGCGCCTCGCGGCGGCGACCGCGAACGCGGGGGCACTCGGCATCCTTGCCGCCGGGACCATGGACTACGGCCAGCTCGTGGACGCGATCCGCGAGACCAAGGAGCGCACCGACCGCCCCTTCGGCGTGAACCTCCGCGCCGATGCGCCGGATGCCGGCGAGCGCGTCGACCTTCTCATCCGCGAGCAGGTGAAGGTCGCGTCGTTCGCGCTCGCACCCAAGCAGGAGCTGATCGCCAAGCTCAAGGACGCGGGCGTGGTCGTCATCCCGTCGATCGGCGCCCGCCGGCACGCCGAGAAGGTCGCGGCGTGGGGCGTCGATGCGGTGCTCGTGCAGGGCGGCGAAGGTGGTGGCCACACCGGCGCGGTGCCGACGAGTCTCTTGCTCCCGCAGGTGGTCGACGTCGTCGACATCCCCGTGATCGCCGCCGGCGGCTACTTCGACGGCCGGGGGCTCGTGGCCGCGATGGCGTACGGCGCGTCGGGCATCGCCATGGGCACGCGGTTCCTCCTCACCAAGGACAGCCCGGTCGCCGACGAGGTGAAGCAGGCCTACCTCGCGAAGTCGGTCACCGACACCATCGTCACCACGCAGGTCGATGGCGTACCCCACCGCGTGCTGCGCACCGACTTCACCGAGAAGCTCGACCACACCAACGCGGTCACGAGCCTGCCGCGGGCGATCCGCAACGCGCTGCGGTTCAAGAAGCTCTCGGGCACGTCGTGGCGCGACATGCTCCGAGAGGGCCGGGCCATGCGGAAGTCGAACGACCTCTCGTGGAGCCAGGTGGTCATGGCCGCGAACACGCCGATGCTGCTCAAGGCGGCGATGGTCGACGGCCGTCCTGACCTCGGGGTGATGTCGAGCGGGCAGGTCGTGGGCGTGCTCGACGACCTGCCGACCGTGGCGGAGCTCGTCGACCGCATCGTCGCCGACGCCGACGCGACCTTGGCGCGGCTGCGCGGGACATGACGTGACGAACCTGCCCGGCGATGTGGTGGGGCTCGTCCAACCTGGGTGGGAGCGGGTCGCCGAGCGGTTCGCGCGCAACTTCGAGCGGCACGGCGAGATCGGCGCCGCGTGCGCGGTGTGGCTGGACGGCCGGCCGGTGGTGGACATCCACGGTGGGTTCGCCGAGCTCGAGACTGCCGGTGCCGCGGCGCGGGTCTGGGCCGACGACACGGTCGTCATCACGTTCTCGTGCACCAAAGGCGCGACCGCCGTGTGCGCGAACCAGCTCGTGCAGGACGGGCGCCTCGACCCCGAAGCGCCGATCGCCGACTACTGGCCGGAGTTCGCGGCCAACGGCAAGGGCGCGATCCCGGTGAAGTGGGCGCTGTCACACCGCGCCGGCCTGGCCGCGGTCGACGGGGACCTGACGCTCGAGCAGGTGGCGGCGTGGGATCCCGTGGTGGAGGCGATCGCCGCGCAGGCACCCAACTGGGAGCCCGGCACGACGCACGGCTACCACGCGCGCTCGTACGGCTGGATCGTCGGCGAGATCGTGCGTCGCATCACGGGCGAGTCGATCGGCGCGTACTTCGCCGCGAACGTCGCCGCGCCCCTCGATCTCGACTTCTTCATCGGCGTGCCCGAGGCGGTCGAGCCGCGGGTGGCGCGCCTGTACCCGGCGGTCATGACCCCGGAGGAGAAGGCGATCGAGCAGGCGTTCCTCGCCGACCAGTCGACGATGCTCGGTCGGGTGATGAGCGGGCCGTCGCAGCTCTTCGCCTACGACGACATGTGGAACACGCGGCTGCTGCGTGCTGCGGAGCTGCCGTCGTCCAATGGCCACGGCGACGCCCGATCGCTCGCCCGCATGTACGCCGCGTGCATCGGCGAGGTCGACGGTGTGCGGCTCCTCAGCGCCGAGACCGTCGCTCGGGCCACCCGCCCGCTGTCGGAGGGCGCCGACTGCGTGGTCGGCCAGCCGCTCCACTTCGGGCTCGGGTTCATGCTCGCACCGTCGTTCCCGCCGAGCGTGGGCCCGACCACCTTCGGCCACGCCGGCGCCGGTGGCTCGATGGCCGGATGCGACCCCGAGCGGGGGCTCGCGTTCGCCTACGTGATGAACCAGATGCGGTTCTCGGTGTCGGAGCCGGATCCCCGGGCACCGGGGCTGCTCCGGGCGATCTACGAGTCGCTCGACGCCTGAGCCCGGCGGCGGCCGGCCGAGGTGCGCACGCGGGCGGGCTGAGGGCGGGGACGCCGCTCGAGGGCGGCCACGGCGCCGGTCCCGAGGACGCAGACGACCAGGGTGGCGATGGCGATGCTCACGTGGTCGTCAACGCCCGATGCGTCCCTCGCGTTCCCGATCCGGCCCATTCCGCCGGCTCCCGGGCGTCCGGACTCGGGGCGGTGTGGGGTCGACGTGTGAAGATCCTGCGCATGAGCCACTCGATCGAGCAGGCCCGCGAGGTCTTCGAGCGCCGCCGGGCTGCGTGGTTGGCCGAAGACGTGGACGGCTACCTCGCGTGCTGGGTCGACGACCTCGTCCTCGAGACGCCGGGTCGAGCGCCGGTCCAGGGCCGACCGGCCTACGAGAGCATGGTCCGGCAGTCGTTCGCCTGGGCGAAGCCGCGCGAGTTCGAGTTCCACCACCTCGCGGCGGAGGGAGACATCGTGTTCGCAGACTGGACGATCGCGGTCGAGCGGCGTCA
>CAZKTS010000330.1:0-1608 GCA_964555735.1 uncultured Bifidobacteriaceae bacterium | reverse complement strand
ATCAGGAGCGTGTCGTTGCCGCGTCCGCCGGAGACGATGGCATTGCCGGCGGCACTGTAGAGGCTGTCGTCCGTGTTGCCGCCGGACAGGTGCAACTGGTTGTCGGCATCCAGGCCGACGTACAGGCCGCTGCCGAATTCGCCGATGAACTGGGTGTAGCCGAGATTCCTCGCCGTGTCGCCGGCGCCGACTTCCATGTGTTCGATCGACCCGGACAGGCCGTTCACGATGTCGACGCGGTCCGCCTGTTCTGAGCCTGTCGAAGGGCCGTAATGAATGCTCAGGGAATTGCCGGCATCGGCAACCAGGGTCAGGCTGGCGGGCAGGACATCGGCGGCGAAACGGATCGTGTCATCGCCGCCGTCGTCGACTATGGTCTCGATCAGCGGATTGCCATTGCCGTCCAGCCCGGCGGCGCCGTCGCCCGCCTTCAGCAGATAGGTGTCGTCGCCCAGGCCGCCGGCCAGGCCGTCTGCGCCGGTGCCACCGGTGAGGATGTCGTTGCCGGCCAGGCCCGCAATCAGGTCGTTGCCGCCTTTACCATCGATGCGGTCGGTGGTGTTGGTGCCGAGGATTTCGTCGTCGCCGTCGGTGCCGTCGAGGTCGAAGCCGCGGGCGAGGAGTTCCGTCGTCGTAAGCGTGGTGCCGTCGGCAAACTCGAAGCTGCTGATGGAGGAGCTGTTGAAAACGTCGGTCTGATCAAAGTCGGCGATGTGTATTTCGTCGCCGTTGCCCAAATTGAGCAGGAGCGAGCCCAGGTTGAGGGTGATGTCGCTCGATCTGACACCTTCCCCAAACCGCAGGATGTTGCCGTCGGCCCTGGTGTCGTTGACGGTGTCTTTGCCATCGTTGCGATTGAAGATGTAGATGTCGCGCCCGGCGCCGCCATTCAGGGTGTCGTTTCCGGCACCGCCGATGAGAATGTCGTCGCCCTCGTTGCCGTCGAGGATGTCATCCTCCGCGCCGCCGTCAAGGTAATCGTGGCCGGGTGCGGGCGGGGTGCCTGCGTTGTCCCGCACGTCGCCATACAGCCGGTCGCGGCCTGCGCCGCCGAGCAGGATGTCGTTGCCGCTGTTGCCCTGCAGGACATCGTCGCCGGCTTCGCCGAAGACAACGTCGTTGCCGTAGCCGCCGAAGGCCAGATCGTTGCCGGCGCCGGCATAGAGCACGTCCGCGCCGGAGGAGGCCGGCTCGGGTGGGGTGTGGTAGAGAACATTCTCCAGAACGATGTCGTTGGCGGCGGGATCGTAGTGCCATGTCTGCGCCGGAAAGTTGCCTGGACGGGTGTCGTTGTCGCCCAGCAGGGCGTCGTCGCCGGCGCCGCCGATCAGCAGGTCGCTGCCCGCGCCGCCAGCGAGGAAGTCGTTGGCGTTGGTGGCGACGAGCCAGTCGTTGTTGGCGCCGCCATTGAGCCAGTCGCCGGTGGCGCCGCTGCCGGGTTGCGCGTTGCCCTGGACAATGGCGTCGGTCACGCTGAATTCGCGGTCGGCGTAGAGGCGGTCGTCGCCGCCCAGACCATTCAGGATGTCACTGCCGAACTCAGCGCAATGCGCCTGATAAAGGATGATGTTGAGATTGCCACGATGCGGCAGGCCGCACGCATTTCGG
>CAZKTS010000329.1:0-10227 GCA_964555735.1 uncultured Bifidobacteriaceae bacterium | reverse complement strand
GACCGCGATGGCCTCCGACCCGGTGGCGAGGATCGCGCCGTCCGAGCCGAGCAGCTCGGTGCGGAACGCGCTCGAGCCGAGGCAGGTGTCGACGGCACCGGCGTCGCCGTCGGGCGCGACCGCGATCTCGGTGCCCGGGGGGCCCTCGGCGGGCGTGAGCACGAGGCCTGGAGCGTCGGGGTCGGGCGCGACCACCGACGCGCATGCCGTGTCAGCCTTGAAGGCCTGCAGCAGCTCCGGCGTGTCGAGGTAGCGAGCAGCACCGAGGGCGGCCTGCGCGCTCTCGAGCCCGGCCTCCGCGCCGTCCTGCGCGGCCCGCACCGAGGTCACGAACGCACCCTGGTCGGCGAGCTTGGCCTTGGCGACGGTGCGCTTGGCCTCGGCGATGGCCCGATCCACCTGCTTGAACGAGCTGCGGAGCGTGCTCGCGATCTTCTTGCCCCCGGTCCCGGTGGGCGCACCTGCCTGCTTGAGTGCGGCGCCGAGCTCACCCGTGGCGTCGTCGATGCTCGTCAGCAGCGTGCCGAGCGTCTTCTTCGCGCTCTTGGCGTCGGTGGCCGGCGACTCACCCGCAGTGGCCGCAGCGGCATCGATGTCCTGGCGCCACGTGTCGAGCGCGCCGCAGACCGACTCGGTCCACTTCTCGGGCGGGGCCGCACCGGCGCTGGCCACACCGGCCGCGAGCACACCCCCCACGAGGAGAGCGGTGAGCGGGATGAGGGCGAAGGCACGTCGAAGCATCGCCGGTCGAAGGTAGTCGCCACCCGGGGCCCGATCGGGATCGGCCCCGCCGGCCTCACGAGTAGCGGGGCGCGATGCCTCGGGACTCCCCGTGGTCGGCCACCGCGTCGCGGAGGTCGGCGATGAGGGCGTCGGCGACCCCGCCGTGCGCAGGCGACAGCATCAGGTGCAGGCCGGGTGGCTCGGTGTTGCGATTGAGGTTCCAGCCCCGGTCGTCCATGACGTCGGCGACCGCGTAGAGGTCGACCGTCTCGCTCGCGAACGAGAGCACCGGACCGATCGGATCGCCGACGATCTCGATGCCGTCGAGCGACTCGATCGCGCCCCGCACCTTGGCAGTCGTCGCCATGAGGTCACGCACGATCTCGGTGTAGCCCTCGGCGCCGAGGTGGCTCATCACCGCCCACGCGGCGGCGATGGGCGCCGCCGGTCGCGCACCCGCGATCGCCGCGGACCCGTACAGGCCCGACGGCCAGTCGTCGTAGATGAACGCCTGGTGCCCGAACCAGTCGTCGTCGCGGTGCAGCACGACCGACGCACCCTTCGGTACGTAGCCGTACTTGTGCACGTCGGCCGAGATCTCGGTGACGCCCTCGACGCGGAAGTCCCACGGCGGCACCTCGAGCCCGAGCCGCTCGAGGAACGGCAACACGAAGCCGCCGATGCACGCATCGACGTGGCACCCGGCGCCGTGCTCGGCCGCGAGCGCGGCGAGGTCGGTGACCGGATCCATGACGCCGTGCGGGTAGGAGAACGCCGACGCCACCACGACTGCGGTCGACGGGCCGATCAGCCCGCGCGCGGCCCCGACGTCGGCGCGCCACTCGTCGTCGAGCGGGATCGGCACGAGGTCGAGGTCGAAGTAGTGCGCCGCCTTGGCGTAGGCCGGGTGGGCCGAACGGGGTGCCAGGATCTGCGGCCGTTCGACCCCGCGCGCCCGCGCGCGTTCACGGTTCACGAGCATCGACATCAGGATCGACTCGGTGCCGCCGGAGGTCATGCACCCGCCGCCGGTCGGCGCGACGTGCAGGTTGTCGCCGACCATCTCGACGACCTCGCGCTCGAGCCCGGCGAGCTCGGGGAACTTGAACGGGTTGAGCGCGTTGCCGAACAGGTAGCGCTCGTAGACCGCGTGGGCGAGGTCTTCGAGCTCGGCCTGTCCGGTCGGGTACGTGAGCCCGAAGAGCCGAGCGCCGTGCACGTCAGGCTCGCGCCCGCGGCGCTCGTCGAGCTCGGCCAGGACCGTCGAGACGGGACGGCCCGCGTCGTTCACCGCGGCTCGGCTCCGGCGCGGGCCAGGCCGTGCGCGCGCTGGATCTCCGACATGCCCTCGGGGTCGAAGAGCCCCGGCGAGCCCGCGAGCACGACCTCCTCCGACTTGGGCGGGATGGACAGGCGGTCGCGCACCTCGTCGATGCCGAGCGGCGCGAGCTCGTGGTAGTCGACGGTGAACAGGTCCCGTCCCAGCGACTCGCACGTCTGCTTGCCCCGCTGGATGGCGTGCGCAAGGCGCAGCGCCATGCCCGGCTGCTGCATCGGGTGCTCGCTCACGTTGCTCTGGAAGAACCCGGACTCGTGGATGTGGCCGGTCTCGAAGAGACCGACGACGGTCGCGAGCCAGGCGAAGCCCTTGGGCTCCGGGTCGGCCCGACCGCAGAACGCGAACACCTCGAGCTCACCCGACATCGTCGTGCCGTAGTCGGTGAGGACGTGCACGAAGTCGTGTTGCGCGAGGTAGGCGGACACTTCGCCGCGCATGCCCGGCGTGCCGAACCCCCGCGCCTGGTACATCTCCCACACGCCGCGCCCGAGCGTGCCCACCTCGAGGTCGGCGAAGGTCGCCCAGCGCGCCGCGAGCTCGGGGTCGTCGGGCGCGAACTCCCACGGGTCGGCCGCCGCGGCCTTGGTGTGCAGTGGCAACTGGTCGCTCTCGTCCCAGTGGTTCAGGAAGCCGTCGCGCCGCAGCTCGACCCACGCGATCCCGAGTGCGCCCTCGGCGTAGCGGCGCGCGATGCGCACGTAGTCATCGTCGATGTCGAGCGCCGCCGCGTACTCGCCCACGCGGGCCGCGACGTCGCGGGGCACCGGGTGCAGCACCAGCTCTCCCAGCACCATGTGCTGGACGATCCGCTGGCGGTACGCCTCGCTGTGCCCGGCCAGGACCGCGCGCAGCTCGTCGGCGCCGATGGGCTCGAGGGCCCGGTAGTCGACCTCGACGCCGGTGAGCGCCTTGGTGAGCGCGCCGAGCAACGGGGCCTGGACGTCGGTGAGCACGCCGCCGGGTGCGACCGCCGTCGCGATGCCGCGCGAGACCGCGTAGACCTCGTCCGGTCCGGCCGGGACCTCGATGGTCACGGGAGGCAGACGTCGGGCAACGGGTGCCGGTAGAGCTTCGCCGCGTTCTCGTGCAGCATCTTGCGCAGCTCGTCGGTCGGCAGGTCGCCCCAGACGCGCTCGATGAGCGGCTGGGTGTCGGGCCAGGTGCCGTCGCCGTGCGGGTGGTCGGTCTCGAACTTGATGTGGTCGACACCGATGGTGTGGCGGGTGACGATCGTCGAGGGGTCGTCGATGGTGCAGAACCAGAAGTGCTCCCGCAGCACGTCGGCCGGACGCTTGCCGCCGAAGCCGTCGAGTCCGTAGCCCGACCGGTCGACGATGTTCTCGAGCCGGTCCATGAGCATCGCGACCCAGCCGATGCCGCCCTCGGCCATCGCGACCTTGAGCGCCGGGTACTTGACGGCCCAACCGGACCACACCCACTCGGCGCACGCGGTGAGCGACAGCTGGCCGAACAGCGTCGCGCCGAGCTGGATCGCCGGCGCGCCCTTCGGGAACTCGACCATGCCCGACGAGCCGACGTGGAGGCTGATCACCGTCTCGGTCTCCGCGCACGCCGCGATGATCGGCTCCCAGTACTCGTCGAAGATCGACGGGAACCCGATCCGGTGCGGTCGCTCGGGCAACGTGACCGACGTGAACCCGCGCTCGGCGTTGCGCCGGATCTCCTCGGCGCCGATCTCGGGATCGGCAAGCCAGGTGATGCCCATCGGGATGATCCGCTCGGGGTACGGCTGCCACCACTCCTCGTACATCCAGTCGTTCCACGCGCGCGTGACCGCGAGCCCCAGCTCGGCGTCCTTCGCCTGCGCGTACACCCGACCGCAGAACCCCGTGATCATCGACGGGAAGTTCAGCGACGCCCAGATGCCGTTGATGTCCATGTCGCGGATCCGGGCATCGATGTCCCAGCAGCCCCGCCGCATCTGGTCGAACCGGAAGGGCTCGATCTTCACGGTCTCGGGGCGGCGCCCGGCCACCGCGTTCTGGCCCACCTGGAAGTGGCGCTCGCCCTCGAACTCCCAGACCTCGTGGCCCCGGTCGGTCTCGACGATCTTCGGCGCGCGATCCTGGAGTCCGCTCGGCAGCCGGCCCTCGAACATGTCAGGGGGCTCGACGAGGTGATCGTCGACCGAGATCACCGTGTACTTCACCGGCCGGGGCTCCGGCTCCGGGAGGAAGAGGTCCTCGGGAGCGTCCATGGTGGTGCTCATGCGCACAATCTACGGTGTCGATGGAAGAGGGTGCCCGGCGCCTCCCGCTGCCGGCCCTGCCCCGAGCCCTGAGGTGCGCTGATCGTGCGACTCCTCCCCTCCCAGCGGGTGCTCCTCGTCACCATCGTGGCGGTCCTCAGCGGCTTCGCGCTCGTGGCCACGGTCCTCCTCACGCTGAACCCGGCGAGGGACGCCTCGGCCCGGGTCCCCGACCGGATCATCCCGTCCGACAACGCGCTCGAAGAGACGGCCTCGGCCGTCGCCGCCTCCCAGGCCCTGTTCCTCGAGGCGATCGCCTCGCCCGACCAGGGCGCCCGCGTCACACTGACCACCGAGGCCCAGCAGGAGAGCAACGCCGCGCAGGCCTCGTGGGAGCGCTTCACGCGGGTGCACCGCGGCGACGCGCCGGGCGGCCTCCGACGGCTCATGCGCGACTACAACCAGGCGAGCCTGGACGCCCGCACCGGCGGGGCTGCGGTCTTCTCGCTCGACCCGGCCACGGAGCCGGCCGCGTTCGCGGCGGCGCTCGACACGCAGAAGGCATCGGTCGCCCGCCAGCTCGACGACCTGGACGCGATCCGGCGCCGCTACAGCACCGCCGACCTGCGCGAGGCCGCGACCACCACCCTGCACGCGGTCGACGACACGGTCCGCAACGTCCTCATCGGGTTCGGCCTGGTCATGGTGGTCGGGCTCTCGATCGCGTTCTCGATGTACCGCAGCGCGCGACGCGACGAGCGGCGGTTCCGACACGAGCGGAACGAGCACCAGCGCGAGGCTCGCCGCGCCGACCTCGAGATGCAGTTCCAGCGGGCGCTCGAGATGGAGCCCGACGAGGAGAGCACCTACGCGGTCGTGCAAGAAGCCCTGCGCACCGTCGCACCCGGCGTGCCCGCCGAGCTCCTGCTCGCCGATTCGTCGCGCGCGCACTTCCAGCAGGTCACCGCGACCGAGGGCGACGGCCCGTGCTGTCCCGTCGGCTCGCCGCGCGACTGCCCCGCCACCGCGACCGGCCAGCTCCGCCTGTTCGTCGACAGCCGCCGACTCGATGCGTGCCCGCACCTGCGTGGCCGCAGTGACGACGCGCTCTGGGGCATCTGCGTGCCGGTGAGCATCGCCGGGCGCCCCACCGGCGTCATCCACGTCGCCGCGCCGATCGGCACGACCCTGCCCGACGAGGCCATCGAGGAGCTCGAGCTCGTCGGCCGCAAGACCGGCGACCGGATCGGCGCCCAACGGGTGCTCGCCCGCTCCGAGACCCAGGCGCAGGTCGACGGCCTGAGCGGGCTGTGGAACCGGCGCACGCTCGACGAGCACGCGCGGGAGCTCATCCAGTCCGACGAGCAGTTCTGCGTGGCCTTCGCCGACCTCGACCACTTCAAGAACCTCAACGACACGCACGGGCACGAGACCGGCGACCGCGCGTTGCGCCTCTTCTCGCGCGTGCTGCGCGACAGCGTCCGGCCCAACGACCTGCCGGCTCGCTACGGGGGTGAGGAGTTCCTCGTCATCCTGCCGGACTGCTCGCTCCCCGACGCCCGGGTCGTCGCCGAGCGCATCCAGCAGCGCCTCAGCGAGTCGCTGCGCAGCGGTGCGGTGCCGCCGTTCACGGTGAGCGTGGGTCTGGCGCAGCGCGGTCCCGACGAGCCGTTCCTCGACGTGGTGCGCCGGGCCGACGACGCGATGCTGCGGGCGAAGTCCGAGGGCCGCGACCGCATCGTCACGAGCACCGGTCTCTCGATCATCGCCGACGCCGACGCCCACCCCGCCGGCACGGATCGCGCAGAGGGCGGGGACGGGGCGCCGAGAACCACCTGATCGCGCCCTCGCGGTGCCAAGATCGCCGCGTGCCCGACGACGAGCTGACGCCGGCGCCGAACCGGACCGCCAAGATCGCCCGACACGGTCGAGCGCTCACCGCGATGATCAAGGCATCCGACAGCTACGCCCTGCTGCTCGGGCTGCTCCTCGTCGACTACTTCATCCTCGCCGCGTTCACCACCACGCGGCTGCTCGCGCTGGTCCGGGTGCCCTTGATCGCGCTCACCCTCCTGCTCGCGCTGCGGACCTCCCACGCCAGCCCGAGGGTCGTGAAGTGGGCACGGGTGGCCGTCATCGTGATCATCGCCGGCGCGATCCTCTTCGCGATCAACGGTGAGCGCATCGAGATCGGCATCGTGAGCCTGCTCGTAGGCGTGCTGCTCGTCATGAGCCCGTTCTTCATCCTGGTGCGGATCCTCGGGCACGCTCGGGTCGGCACCGAGACGATCCTCGGCGCGCTCTGCGTCTACGTGCTGATCGGCCTGTCGTTCGCCTCGATCTTCATCGCGGTCGACGCGCTCGGGTCCACGCACTTCGCGAACCCGGCCAGCGCGAACAACGGACCCGACCTGCTCTACCTGAGCTTCATCACCCTGACGACCGTGGGCTTCGGCGACGTCACGCCCGCCCACGACCTCGGCCGCGCCGTCGTCGTCCTCGAGGCGGTGATCGGCCAGATCTTCCTCATCACCCTGGTGGCCCGTCTCGTCGCGATGTTCGGCGAGGAGCTCAGCCGCGAGAGCAAGCAGGAGCGGCGCTAGGCCCCGGGCAACGGTGTTCGGGCGAGGAAGCGCAGCCTCGCCGCCCGCGCGTCCCAGTCGTAGACCACCGCGGTGTCGGCCACGCGGTCGTGGAGCGCGCGGCGACGGAGCCCGAGCGCGACCGCGACGACCATCAGCCACCACAACAGGACGCTGATCGGGTAGATCAGGAGCCGCAGCAGCGCGTGCCCGGGCGACAGCGGCGCGCCGTCGCCGGCCACGATGCGCAGACCCACGATCGCCTTGCCGGGTGTCTTGCCGCTCGCCATCCAGCAGTACCCGAAGTAGACGGCGTACCAGAGGAACAGCCCCAGGCCCCACAGCCAGCCGGGGATGTCGTCGCGGGTGAAGTCGCCCTCGGTGATGAGGCCGAGCACCCAGATCCCCCCCGACACGACCAGCGTGTAGACCGCGGTGCTCAGGACGACATCGAGGACGAAGGCGATGCCGCGCGACACGGGGCCCGCGTAGTGGCCGGCGAGCCGCGCCGGCGGCGCCGCCGTGACCGCGCTCACGCCGGTCCCTCGGTCGCGACCAGCAGCGGAGGGCCCGTCGGGCGCGAGCCGGGCTTCCGTCGCAGCACCCGGTCGGCCCACCGGGTGACGAAGCCGTCGAGGCCGACGGTCTGGCTGCGCACTGCGTCCAGGGCGGCCGAGGCCATCCCGCTCGTGGAGCGCACGACCAGTGAACCCAGCTCGGTGCGCTGGACCAGCTCGTCGACGTCGACCCGCTCGACGAGGCGCTGCACGTCGACGCGCTCGATCAGGCGGTCGATGTCGACTCGGTCGAGGACAGCGTTGAGGTCGACCCGGTCGAGGAGCTCTTCGATGTCGACTCGCTCGAGCACCGCGTTGACGTCGACGAGACGCACCAGCGGGTCGAGACTCGGCTTGAAGCTCGGGCTCATGGCGCCATTGTGGTCGGCGGCGACACCACCGCGCCTGGCGTCACGCCTGCACGCGCCGCCGGTGGCGCCGCACCACGTCGTGCAGCCCGCTCGCGTACGACTCGAGATCGTGGCTGGCGTTGGCGTCGTGGGCGTGGCGCACGAGCAGCACGTCGTCGAGCACCTCCACGTCGAGGCCGTGCTCCCGGAGTCGGACCAGCAGGTCGATGTCGTCGCGGCCGTCCAGCCCCTCCTCGAACCCGCCGACGGCCCGGAGCGCGTCGGCCCGGAACAAGCCCGACAGCGGCGCGACGCCACCGAGGTCGCCGTTGGCGTCGGGCACCAGCCAGGGTGGGCGGGTGCCCCCGGCGAGCACCCAGCGTTGGCGGCACAGCACGCCGGCGAGGTCGGGCCGCTGCTCGAGGTGCGCGCGCTGGCGCGCCGCCTTGGTGGGCAGCCACTCGTCGTCCTGGTCGCAGAACCCGACGTACGGCGCGCGGGCGGCGCGGAGGCCCGCGTTGCGCGCCGCCGCCACCCCGCCGTGCTCGGTCGCCACCACCGTCACAGGAAACGCCGCGGCGCGCTCGGCGGTCGCGTCGGTCGAGCCGTCGTCGACGACGACCACCTCGAGGGCTTCGCCCTCCTGCGCAACGAGCGACGCGAGGCACCGCTCGATGAACGCCTCGCCCTGGTACGCGGCGACGACGACGGCGACCGACGGCGCCGACTCCGATGCCACCTGCGGTTCGGTCAGCGGTGCTCGGCGAGGTCGCCCAGGCCGGCCGAGCCCGGGCCGGAGACGGGCGGCTCGACGACGAAGTCGTCGAGCGCGTCGGGCGACTCGTGTCCCGCGCCGTGGCGCAGACCCTGACGCTCGATCGAGACGATGAGCGCCTCCACGCAGCGTGGATGGAACTGCGTGCCGGCGTGGGCGCGCAGCTCGGCGAACGCGACGTCCTGCTCCAGCGCGCGCCGGTACGCGCGCGTCGACGTCATGGCGTCGTAGGCGTCCGCCACCGCGACGATGTGCCGCTCGATCGGGCTGTGGCGCTGCCGTTCCTCCCACGGTCCGGCGTAGACCCCCATGGCGATGGGCGCGACGGGAGCAAGGAAGTCGATGCGACCGAGCAGCTCGACCGTCACCTCCTCGTGGTGGCGCACCCGTTCGTACTCCTCGGCGGTGAGCCGCCCCGGCTTGTTGAGCAGGTGGTTGGGCACGACGAGCTTGCCGATGTCGTGCATGAGCGCGGCCCGGCGGAGGCGCTCGAGGGCCCGGGGCGAGAGCCCGAGCTCCTCGCCCATGTAGCCGGCGTAGGCGGCGACGCGTTCGGCGTGGCCGGCGGTGTAGCGGTCCTTGGCCTCGAGGGCCTGCACGAGCGTGCGCAGCGCGGCGTCGTTCGCTTCGCGCACCCGCACGTAGCTGGCGAAGGCCTGGCGGCCGACGAGGATCGGGGTGATCGTGAGCACGAGCGGGATCGAGCCTGCCCGCAGCTGGAGGTAGCCCAGCCCCGCGCCGAGGAACGCGAAGGGATAGACGAGCCACTGGCTCGTGGTGAGCGCGCGGAGGAGATCGCGCAGCGGCCGGGTGCTCAGACGCGACACCGCGAAGCTCACGCAGGCGACGTTGACGACCCAATAACCGAGCGCACCGACCGCCGCGACCGCGAGCAGCGCCGGGAAGCCGTCGAGCCAGCTCGTCGGGAGCAGGAGCACCGCACCGACCCCGACGCCCATCGCGATCGCGTACATGCCCGCGTTGTAGAGGAGCTTGTCCCACGATCGGCTCACGAGGTGCGGGATGAACACCGCGCCGCACACGCCGACGATCACCGCGCCGAGCGGTGTGCCTTCGGTGGCGAACACGATCAGGGCCGCGACCACGACCATGAGGCCGGCGCTGAGGCCCGCGCCGTTGGGTCCTTCGAGGTCGATGTTCTCGGCGAACGCGAAGAGCGCACCGAAGAGGAGCACCGTGCCCCAGTCGGGCGCAGGCGTCGTGAAGCCCAGCGCCACCATGAGCACGAGCGCGGAGGCGCCCAGCAGGATCGACGGCCCGGTCAACCGGGTCGGTCTGGTGACCTCGTCGGTGTCCATGTGATCGCCGTCGAAGAGAAGGGTTGTGTGCAGGTGGCCCCGACGGTCACGGGTCGACTGCTCAACGGACCCATAACGCTATGTCAGCGGACCTTCCAAGAGGCGCCTCCGCCCAGCACGATTGCAGCAAGCGAGCCGGCCAGGGCAGTAGCGCGAACGATCATCTTCTTCGTCATCGGCAAACACCCCCTTTCCTGCGGAGTCAGGCGGTGAGCCGAAGCTCATCGCTGCCTGCAGAAGTGGTTGTTGCCGACCCGTGACCGCCGAGGCCCCTGCCGTGCCCAGCCCGCCGTGCGTGTGGGTGCACCCCCTCACGCCTTCTCCGCTAGGCGCCCCCTTTGCTCGCTCCTAGCGCCCGCGTCACGCGGGCTGC
>CAZKTS010000328.1:0-5555 GCA_964555735.1 uncultured Bifidobacteriaceae bacterium | reverse complement strand
CCCACCGTCGACGATCTTGCCCACGGGGAACTCCGGGACCTCCTGGGAGAACTTCTGCCACGCCATGAAGGCGTCGCCGAGGTAGCGGTCGCCGGTGGGGAGGAACGTGTTCGCCGCGACCGCGCGGTCGAAGCGGTCGGGGTGCTCGGCGAGGAGCCGCAGCCCGATGAGGCCGCCCCAGTCCTGCCCGACGAAGGTCGTGCCCTGCAGGTCGACCGCGTCGAGCCACGACGTCATCCAGTCGACGTGGCGCTGGTACGTGTAGTCGGTGCGCGCCGCGGGCTTGTCCGAGCGGCCGAAGCCGACCAGATCGGGCGCGACCGCGCGCAGGCCGGCGGCGGTGAGCACCGGGATCATGTGGCGATAGAGGTACGACCACGACGGCTCGCCGTGCATCAGCAGCACGGGCGGTCCGCCGCGGGGGCCCTGATCGACGTGGTGGATGCGCAGCGTTCCGCCGTCGCCGTCCGGCACGTCCACGTAGTGCGGTTCGAACGGGAAGTCGGCGAGGCCGGCGAAGCGGTCGTCGGGGGTGCGGAGGACGTCCATCGGGTGACTCCCTTGCTCGTCGTGGGTGCGGGCTACCCGTCGTGCGCGAGCAGCGCGGTGACCATGTCGTCGAGGACCTGTCGGGCGGCGGCCGGGTCGAGCCCACGCTGACGGCGGAGCACGTCCCAGGTGCCGAAGCCGGTCGCGGCGTCGAGCGCGTCGAGCAGCCGATCGCGCGCCGCGCCGCGCCGGGTGCCGAGCTCCGGCGCGAACACGCGGGTGATCTGGTCGCGCGCGAGGTTGCGGGCCCAGGTGAGGGTGCCGGCGAGCGCGGGGCTGAACGGCTCCTGGAGCTCGGCCGCCCTCCGGACGCGCGCCGCGGTCTCCAGGATCTCGGCGCGCTGGTCGACGAACGCCATGCGTCGGACGTCGAGCGGGCCGTCGACCGGCACGGGGCCGGCGAGCTCGGCGATGCGCTCCCACTGGCGTCGGGCCGCCTCGACGTACACCGCATCGAGGTCCTCGAAGCGGACGTAGACCGAGCGCAGTGAGACGCCGGCGCGCTCGGCGACCTGCCGGGCGGTGGGGCGCAGCGTGCCCTCGTCGAGCAGGGCCAGGAGTGCATCGACGACCGCGTCCCTGGTCTGCGCCGAGCGGGCGGTCCGGCCGTCGACCCCGGGCGCCGGGGAGGTGCTCGCCGCGGTCGAGCGGGCTGCGGTCACCGCGCGACGGTACGACTCTTGCACTTGATGTGCAAGAACCTCTTCAGGCCGTCTCCCAGACCAGCAGCTCGGCGCCGTCGGAGCCGGCGGTGACCGCGTGCTCGCCGGCCGCGGTGAAGCGCACCGCGTCACCAGCCGCGAGCTCGCCGGTGGTGGGGCTGCTCGCGCTGCCGCGTGCGACGAAGAGGTGGGCGTGGGGGGCGTCGGGCACGGTCACCGATTCTCCGGCGGGCACGCGCGCGGCCCACAGCACGGCGTCGCGCTGGTGGATCGCGACGGCACCGTCGTGCCCGCGTCCCGAGGCGACGGCCACGAGGCCGCCGGTGTCGAGCGACGTGCCGAGGTCGCGCTGCTCGTAGCCGGGCTCGATCCCCCGGGTGTCGGGGAGCACCCACATCTGGACGAGGTGCAGGTCGTCGTGGGCGGACGCGTTCGCCTCGGAGTGGCGGATGCCGTGGCCCGCACTCATGCGCTGGGCGTGGCCGGGCTCGATGATCCCGTGGGTGCCGGTGCTGTCGCGATGCTCGAGCGCACCGGCGAGCACCCACGTGACGATCTCCATGTCGGCGTGCGGATGGGTCGGGAAGCCGCCCCCGCCCCGGATCCGATCGTCGTTGCTCACGACGAGCAGGCCGTGGTGGGTGTTGGCGGGATCGCGGTGCGGCCCGAAGCTGAACGAGTGCCAGGAGTCGAGCCAGTCGATCTCGGTGTGGAAGCGCTCGCGGGCGGGACGGACTTCGACGGTCATCGGGCGCGGTCACTTCGGTGGTCCATCGCGCCGAGGGTACCGCCGGCTCGGCCGTGTCCCGCCCGACCCGACCATGGGCGTCGTACCCTGCACGGATGGCAGCCGGCACCCGTGTGCGCGTCAGCCCCGAGCGCCGTCGCGTCTGGCGCGAGCTGCTCCGCGTCCAGGCGGTCGTGACCCTCGCCCTCGATCGCTCCCTCGCGCAGGAGCGACTGGTGCCCCTCGCCTGGTACGACGTGCTCGCGACGATCGACGACGCGGGTGGCCGGCTGCGGATGCAGGACCTCGCTCGTCGGCTCGCGTACAGCCGGAGCGGCGCGACGCGGGTCGTGGACCGGATGGTGGACGCCGGGCTGGTGCGACGAGAGCCCTGTGCCGAAGATCGGCGGGGCACCCTCGCCGCGATCACACCGGTCGGGCGTCGTCGGCTGCGCGAGGCACGCGCCGTGCACCTGCGCGGCGTCCGGGACCATTTCACGCGCCACCTCACCGAACCGGACGTGCGCGCGCTCCACGACGCGCTGCGACGAGTGCTCGACGCCGAGGACGCCGATGTCGAGTGAGCTGCTCGCCGGGATGCGCGTGCTCGACTTCAGCCAGTGGCGCCCGGCGCCCTACGCGACGCAGCTCCTCGCCGACCTCGGCGCCGAGGTCCTGAAGGTCGAGCCGCCCGGCGGCGACCCGATGCGGGCGTTCGCCGACATCTTCACGACCGTCGCGTCGCACAAGCGCAGCGTGGTGCTCGACCTGAAGTCCGACGCCGGCCACGCCCGCGCACTGGAGCTCGCGGCCGAGGCCGATGTGGTCGTCGAGGGCTGGCGCCCCGGGGTGGCGGCGCGGCTGCGCGTCGGTGCCGACGACGTTCGCGCCGTCAACCCCGACGTCATCTACTGCTCCCTCTCGGGGTTCGGGCAGACGGGACCGCGCGCGCTCGAACCGGGGCACGACGTCAACTACCAGGCGGTGAGCGGCGTGCTCGCACCGACGACCGGTGAGCCCGCCCGCCAGTCGCCCGACGTCCCGTGGGCCGATCTCGCCGGCGGGCTCGCGGCGGCGTTCGCGATCTGTGCCGCGTGGGCGGGCAAGCTCCGCACCGGCGAGGGGGAGAGGATCGACGTCGCCATGACCGACCTGCTCGCCACCTGGACCGGCGCGGTCGGTGGCGGGTCGCTCGCGGGGGTGCGTACCCGGGTCGCGGGACTCCCGGCCTACGGCGCGTTCCGCGCCGCCGACGGTGTGCTCGTGCTCGGCACGATCACCGAGCCTCACTTCTGGGACGCCACGTGCACCGCGCTCGGTCTCGACGAGCTCTGTGGCCTCTCGGTGCCCGAGCAGATCGAGCGGGGCGAGGAGCTGCGCGCGCGCTTCGCCGCCGCGTTGGCGCCGCTCCCGCGCGACGAGGCGGTGGCGCGGCTGCTCGCCGCAGGTGCCCCGGCCTCACCGGTCCTGACGCGTGAGGAGATGCTCGCCGACGAGCACCTCATCGCCCGTGGGGTGGTCGTGCCGCGCGACGACGCGCTGCCGTGGCTCTCGCACCCGGTCACCTACGAGCGCCATCCGCCGCGCGGCGCCGGCGCCCCACCCGCACCCGGCGAGCACGCCGGCTTCGCGCGCCCGGACGGCTCCTGACGGCCGTTACGCTCCCCGCATGGCCGAGGCCGGAGGGCGCTCCCAACGCCGCCGCGACCAGACCCGGCGGCGCAACCGCATCATCGCGATCTCGGTCGCCGCGGTCGTCGGCGTGGCGCTCGTGGCCGGGGGCATCGTCGTGCTGACCGCCGAGGACGAGCCCAGCACCACGAGCGCCTCGAGCACCCGCAAGGGCACCACCACCACCTCGTCGTCGTCGACGACGACGACCGCGCCACCCACCTCGACGACGATCGTGCCCCGATCGCCGAACCCCGTCGTGGCCCTCGCGCAGCAGTACGACGGGTACTACGCCGGCACGTGGAAGACCACGGCGGGCGCCACGGGTGGGGCATCGCTGGAGCTCCGGATCGACCCCGCGGGCTCGATCGCCATCACCGGCACCTTCGACGGCGACTTCTTCGGTACCGGGGCGTCGCTGCCCCGCACGATCCAGTCGACCGTGGCGATCGGTGATCCCAACGCGCCGGTGGCGACGAGCACCGAGGCGTTCGGCCAGGTCACGGGCAAGCTCGACCCGTCACTCGCGCTCGTGCTCGACGCGCCGAACGTGCCCGACGACAAGGTGAAGTCGTTCACGATGACCGGGCGCCTGCGCGAGGACCACACCGGGTTCGACGCGACCTACACGATCACCTACAAGAACGGTCAGACCACGCAGGGCACGGTGACCACCCAGTGCACGCCGGACCGCCAACGGCCGAGCGAGGTCACGACGCTCTGCACGCCGGCCTGAGGCCGCTCGGACCGCGTTGCCCGCTGCCGATCGCGAGGGGCCGGCCGGTACCCTGTCCGCCGTGCAGCACCTCTCCCGCCGAGTCGTCGCGTCCGGAATCGTCCTCCTCGTCGCGCTGGGCGCCGGCTTCGCGGGAGCCGCGAGCGCCAGGGGCGGGGACGCGACGCTCGACGCCGACGGTGCGATCCTGCAGCCGGTCGTCGACGGGCTGATCCGCCCGCTCGGGTCGGTGCAGGGGTGCCAGGTCCTCCTCGAGGCCGGCACCGGCGACTGCGCCGTCGTCCAGACCCGGCACGGCGCCATGGTCGTCACGGTCGAGCCCGGTCCGTACCCCGACGACGTGCTGGTGTCGCGGCCCTGGACCGTGCGCGTGTACCGGCCCGTCCCGGGCGACGACGAGCAGTTCCAGGTCGCGTTGGAGACCCCCGTCGATGACGACGGTGCCGGGCCGTCGTACGCGAACGTCACCGCGAAGGTCGCCGACGTCACCGGCGACGGCCACGACGAGCTGCTGCTCGGTTACCGCTCCGAGGGCACCGGCCAGATCCTCGACGTCGACATCGTCGACACCGCGAAGGACGGCGCGCCGCAGGTCGTCGCGCACGATCAGCTCTACAAGGGCACGGTCGTGGTCCACACGGGCCGGCTGGTCACCTACGCGCCGGTGTACAAGAAGTCGGACGCCAACTGCTGCCCGACGTGGAGTCAGCGCTCCACCGTGCGATACCGCGACGGCGCGTTCCACGTGATCCCGGGCCCGCGCACGCCGAGTGAGCAGGCCGACGTGCCTGCCGGCGACCTCGGCTGAGCGCACCGCGGTGACGAGCAGCCAGGCGACCCGCGTCGTCTTCCTCTGCACGGGGAACGCAGCGCGATCGGTGATGGCGGGTGCCATCGCCCGCGCCCAACGCGACGATCTCGACATCGTCACCGCCGGCACGCATGTCGTCGAGGGCATGCCGATGAGCTGGCGCACGCGCGACGCGCTCGGAGCGCTGGGCGTGAGTGCCGACGGCCATCGGAGCCACCAGCTGCGCGACGCCGACGTCGCGTCCGCCGACGTGGTGGTGTGCCTCGCGCCCGAACATGTCGCCTACATGCGGCGGACGCACCCGGAGGCCGCGGCGCGGTCGGTCACGCTGAAGCGCCTCGCGCGTGATCTCCCGGGCCTCGACGGGACCGCGGCACCCTTCGCCGACCGGCTCGCGAC
>CAZKTS010000327.1:0-18748 GCA_964555735.1 uncultured Bifidobacteriaceae bacterium | reverse complement strand
GGTGGGCTGCGCCACGCCGCGAGATCGCCCGGGTAGCGCTCGTCGATCTCGGCGCGCGTCAGGCCGGTCCACTCCCCCGCGTGCCGCTCACGGAACGCGGGCTCGAGCTGGGGCGCCATCCCGTCGGGCGCGAGCAGCTCGGCAGTGCGGCGCGCGCGGTGGAGGTCGGAGGCCACGACGAACGCGGGCGCGAACGCGGCAACGCGCCGTGCGGCGGCCGCGGCCTGGCGCTCGCCCAGCTCGGTGAGCGGCGGGTCGGCCTGGCCCTGCCACCGACCGTCGGCGTTCCACGTCGACTCGCCGTGACGCACGAGGAAGAGACGCCGCATGGGTCAGGGCCGACGGGGCCGGTTGGTCCACCGACCCTCCTCGGTGCGGAACCAGCCGCCGGCCGCCCAGGTGCCGCCGTCGGCGTGCACCGTCGTGCCGGTCACGAAGGCCGAGAGGTCCGACGCCAGGAACAGCGCGGCGCCGGCGAGGTCGTCCGGCGTGCCGAAGCGCCCCACCGGCACCCAGATCGGCACGAGGTGCTGGTCCTCGGGACCGACCCACTCGGAGTACGGCACCTGGAGCGTCTCGGTGACGTCGGGGGCGATCTCGTTCACGCGGATGCCGTGCCGGCCGTACTCGACCGCCAGGCTCTTGGTGAGCCCCTGGACCGACGCCTTGAACGCGGCGTACACCGCACGCGACGGGAGCGCCCGGTAGCCCTCGACGCTGGAGACGTTCACGATCGAGCCGCGACCCTGCTCCATCATCACCGGCAGCACCGCGCGACACCCGAGCAGGATGTGCTCGAGGTTCAGGCGGTAGAGGTCGAGCCACTCATCGGGCGTCGACTCGTGGAACGAGCCGCGACCGCCCCCGAAGTGACCGACGTTGTTGACGAGCACATCGATCGACCCGTAGGTCTCGCGTGCCGTCGCGACGACCTGCTCCACGTTCTCGGGCTCTCGCACGTCGCCCACCACGAGGCACGCGGTGCCGCCGCCGTCGGTGATCGCCCCGACGGTCGCCGCGGCCCGCGCCTCGTCGATCTCGGCGACGACGACGCGGGCGCCCTCGGCCGCGAAGCGCTCCGAGATCCCGCGTCCGATGCCGCCACCACCCCCGGTGACGATCGCGGTCCGGCCGTCCAGCAGGGGCTCCGCCATGCCCTTGGGCTACCACACCCCCGCACCGGGGACCGGGGCCGGCGACCGGCACCACCGATAGCCTGCCGCCCGATGCCGAACCTGACGATCGTCGACCAGGACCGCACCGTCACCGTGGGCGCGACCCTCGGCGCCGACACCGCGCTCGTGGCGCCCGAGGATCTCGAGCGCGCGATCGGCTGGACCCTGAAGCCCGAAGGTCTGTGCCTCGGCGACCGCTGCGTGCCCGTGCACGACCGGGCGGCGATCGAGCGTGACGGACGGGTGGATCTGGCGGGCGTGGCCGACGCACTGCGGCGACCGTTGGCGATCGACACCGAGGCGGCCATCGCGGTGCTCGGCGACGCCGCCGATGACCGCGTCGCGGAGCTCACCGCGGGCCACGCGCCTGCGTTCACGCTCCCCGACGTCGACGGCGCGGAGGTGTCGCTCGACGACTACGCCGGCCGCAAGCGACTCGTCCTCGCGTGGGCTTCGTGGTGTGGCTGCCGCTGGGACCTCCCGGTGTGGCAGCAGCTCCACGAGGAGCTCGAGCCCGAGGGCCTCTCGATCATCGCGATCGCGCTCGACGAGGACGCCGAGCTCGCTCGGGCCTGCGCACGCGACGAGTCACCGGTCGAGCTCACGTATCCCGTGCTCGTCGACCGGGAGCACCGGTTCGCCGAGCTCTACGGCGCGATCAACGTGCCGACGTCGGTCTGGATCGACGAGGACGGCCGGATCGTGCGGCCGCCCGCGATCACCCCCGGTGACGACCAGTTCAAGGAGTTCACCAAGATCGACTCCGGGCGCCACCACGAGGCCCTGCGGCGTTGGGTGCGCGACGACGTCGCGCCGCTGTCCGACGAGGAGCGCCTCGCGCGCCAGAGGCTCCCGACGCCCGAGCTCCAGGCTGCGCGCGCCGAGCGCCGGCTCGCAGTGCACCTCCTGCGGGAGGGCCGCGCCGACCTCGCTGAGCGCCACTTCGCGCGCGCCCTGGACCTCGCCCCCGACGACTGGACGATCCAGCGGGGGACGATGCCGCTCCGCGGCGAGGACCCGTTCGGCCAGGAGTTCTTCGACTTCATGACCGCGTGGGAAGCGCGGGGCCGCCCCGGCTACGAGTCCTGACGTGCCTGCGCCCGAGACCGTCGCCACCGGCATCAACTTCCCCGAGGGGCCGGTCTGGGTGCCGGCCGACGGCGATCGCCCGGCGCGGCTCGTGTGCACGAGCGTCGCCGACGGCGCGCTCGTCGAGATCGATCTCGACCGCGGCACGTTCGCTCCGGTCGCAACGGTCGGCGGCGGCGCCAACGCCGCGCTGCTCGCCGCCGACGGCGGGTTCCTGATCACCCAGAACGGCGGCATCGACTTCGCCGGGGCCGGCCTGCCCGGCGCTGCGCCGTACCGGCCCGTGACGCCGGGGATCCAGCGCGTCGAGCCCTCGGGTGCCGTCACCTACCTCGCGCCTCCCGACGGTGCGCCCGCCGACACCTTCCTCGCCCCCAACGACCTGGTGGGTGCAGCGGACGGGACGCTGTGGTTCACCGACCCGCCTCACTTCCCGCCCCCGGCCGAGCCCGTCGGTCGGGTCCACACGATGGCGCCCGACGGCACCACGACGGTCGTGGCTCGCGACCTCCACTATCCCAACGGCATCGCGCTCGAGCCCGACGGCACCGTCGTGATCGTCGAGGCGAACGGGCTCCTCCGGCTGCGTTCCGACGGCACCCACGAGTGGATCACCGAGCGGCTCGGCAACGCGTCGGGCGACGGCTTCTGCCTCGACGTCGACGGCCGGCTCTACGTGGCGAACACCAGCGACCACGGCGTCCGGGTCCTCGAGCCGGACGGCCGGGAGGTCGACTTCCTCGCCATCCCCGGCGGGGGCATCACCACCAACTGCTGCTTCGGCGGAGCCGACGGGCGGACGCTGTTCGCCACCGACGGCCTGCCGGGGACCGTCGTCGCCTGGGAGGGCATGCCGACGCCCGGGCTGGCGTTGACACCCTGGACGCCGCCCGGCACCTGAGGCGCACCGCCGATCTGCCCTCGCTGATCTGACGGTGCGTCACATCGGCCGGCTACCGCGCGGTAGCGTCACCCCGCTGTCCCGGCCGATGGCCGGCAACGATCCCAGGAGGGGCTCCATGCGCGCTGCGATCTTCACCGAACCCGACGGCCCGCTGTCGGTCGAGGACGTCACCGCGATCGACCCCGGCCCGCGCGACGTCGTGGTCAAGATCTCCGCGAGCGGCATCTGCCACTCCGACCTCTCGGTCATCAACGGCACGCTCCCGATGCCGCCCCCGGCCATCCTCGGCCACGAGGGCACCGGCATCATCGAGTGGGTCGGCTCCGAGGTGAACGGGCTCGCCAAGGGCGACCGCGTCATCGGCTCGTTCATCCCCGCCTGCCACGCGTGCTGGTACTGCCACAACGGCCAGTCGAACCTCTGCGAGAACACCTACACGGTGATGGCAAACCCGCGCGCGACGCGCAGCGACGGCACGCCACTCCCCACGATGACGGGCCTCGGCACGTTCTCCGACGTCATGACCTGCGACCAGATGTCGGTGGTGAAGGTCGAGACCGACCTGCCCGACGAGCAGCTCGCGCTCATCGGCTGCGGCGTCACCACCGGGGTGGGCTCGGCGCTCAACACCGCCCACGTCACCCCCGGCTCGAGCGTCGTGGTGATCGGCTGCGGCGGCGTCGGTCAGGCGACCATCCAGGGCGCGCGCATCGCCGGCGCGGCACGGATCATCGCGGTCGACCCGGTCGCGCTCAAGCGCGACATGGCGCTCAAGCTCGGCGCCACCGACGCGGTGGACCCCGGTGAGGGTGACGTCGTCGCGCAGGTCATGGCCCTCACGGGTGGCCGCGGCGCCGACTACGCCTTCGAGGTGATCGGCGTCCCCGAGCTCATCACGCAGGCGTTCAACTGCGTGCGCAGCGGCGGCACCGCGGTGGCAGTGGGTGTGCCCAAGTTCGACCAGGACGTCACCATCCCGAGCTTCCCGCTGATCCTCTCCGAGAAGCGGCTGCTCGGGACGGTGTACGGCTCGGCCAACGTGCGGCGCGACTTCCCCCGGCTCATCGGCCTCGTGGAGCAGGGTCGCCTCGACCTCGGCGGCATGGTGTCGAAGCGGATCTCCCTCGACGAGATCAACGAGGGCTTCGACGCGATGAAGAACGGCGAGGTCATCCGCAGCGTCATCGTCTGACGCCGCCGCCGTCAGGCGGTGTCGACGCCGCGGAAGGCTTCGGCCAGCCGCCCGTCGGGATACCCGGCCAGCTGCCCCATCGCGCGCCCCCAGTCGCCGATCAGGTCGTCGAGACGATCCGGATCGGGGTGCTGGCTGACGTGGCTCTTGAGCGCGCTCATCTTCCGGTCGAGCACGTCGGTGATGTCGACGAAGCGGTCGGCCGCGGGATCCGACATCAGCCAGAGCTGGCCGACCGACCACGGCTCGTGGCCCTCCTCGAGCAGCTCGGGATGGGCGAACTCGTTGCGGGCGTCCGGGTAGACCGCGCAGACCGTGGCCTCGCCCGCGGCGAGGTGGTCGGGGTGGCTGGCGTAGATCCGGTCGTAGCGCCGCTCGGGCGACTGGGTGACGACACGCTGGGGCCGGACCTGGCGGATGACCCGCGAGATGTCGCGCCGCAGGTCGAGCGAGGGCTCGACCCGGCCGTCCGGGTAGCCGAGGAAGACGAGGTCGCTCACCCCGACGTGCTTCGCGGCCGCGGTCTGCTCGGCGCGACGGATCTCCGCCATCTCGGCCCGGGTGATCGAGGCGTCGAAGCCGCCGGCGTCGCCGTCGGTGACCAGGCAGTAGGTGACGTCGATGCCGGCGTCGGTCCAGGTGGCGACGCTGCCCGCGGCGCCGAAGTCGACGTCGTCGGGGTGCGCAACCACGACGAGCACGCGCTCGATGCCCGCGTCGACGGGCGGCGTTGCGTCCTGGCTGGAGGTCGGATCGTCGGCCACGACCGCGATGCTATGCGGCGACCGCGGGTCTCCCGACCGGCTCACCGTCGGGCAGCGGGTCCAACGTCACGCCGCGCATCGCGACGACGAGCGCGCTGAGCAGGAGCACGCCGGTGCCCACGATCGCGGCCATCGCCGCCGCGTAGGTCTCGTCCAGGTCGACGGCGTCGAGCTGGTCCTCCCGGATCGCCACGAGCGCGGCCGCGAAGCCGATGAAGCCCACCACCACGAGCGCGATCCCGATGCCGATCACGACGGGCGACAGCGCGGGCATCCGCTCGGTGCCCAGGCGCAGCTGGGTCGCGCCCCGCCACACCACCAGCAGCATCACTGCGCCGGCGCCCCAGCCCACCGCCACGAGGTAGGCGCCCATCACGTCGCTCGGTCGGTGCCAACCCGCGGTCACCACGCCCATGCCCACCATGCCGGCGTACACGAACCCGGCCGCGGCCGTGGTGGCGCGCCAACGCGGGGGCACCACGAGCACCAGCGCCACGACCACCGACATCGCCACGGTGGCGTGCCCGCTGGGGAAGCTCGGCCCCGCGAGCCGCTCGCCCTCCCCCACGAGGTCCGGTCGGGGGAGGATCTGGCGCTTCAGCAGCTCGGTCGTGACGTTGGCGCCGCCGATCACCACCAGGGCCATGAGCGCGAGGTGCGGGCGGCGGCGGGCAACGGCGATCACCGCGATCACCACGCCCGCGGCGGCGAGCGACGCCACGGAGATGGTGTCGAGGAGGCGCTGCGTGGCGTTCAGCACCCCGACGCGCGTGGTGCGACCGTCGAGCGCGGCGTCGTCGAGCCGCTGGCCCCAGCTGGTCTGCACGGCCAGGACGTAGAGGACCGCCAGGAGGAGGATGCAGATCACGAGCAGCAGGACCATCCGCCGCTCGGTGCGCTCGGCTGCCAACCCGAAGCGCCGCGACCGGGCGCGACGCGGTGGCTCGACCGGCGCCGTGGTCACAGGTAGTCGCGCTTCAGGAGGTGGTTGGTGGCGAACCACCCCGGCACCGCGGGGATGTAGCTCACCACCAGCTGGTTGGTGAGCACCGCCGCCACCGCGACCGCGTCCGGAACACCGAACGCGACGAGCGCGCCCGACATGCCGATCGACGACACCGCGGTGTTGCCACCCGGGATCGGGATCAGCGACGCGATGGTGCCGATGAAGATGTTGGCCGCCAGCAGCGCCCAGAACGACACCTCACCGCCGTACGCCGCGACGCACGCGAGCAGGCAGAACCCGTAGAGCAGGGAGGCGATGAAGTTCCCGCTGAGCAGGAAGAAGATCCGCTTCGGCGAGCGCAGCGCCTCCCAGACGGTGGTCGCACCTCGCTTCACCGGCGGGACGATCATGTTGCGGAGCTTCGGCACGCCGAGCACGAGCCCGACCGCGACGATCAGCACCAGCGCGATCAGCAGCACCGTCTGGACGACGCTCTGCGTGTCGATGTTGCCGGTGTCGAACGACGTGCCGCTCGGTGCGAGCCAGAGCGCGATGAGGAACAGGACGATCTGGGAGAACACGTTCGCGACCGTCGACAGGAGACCGCCCGACGCGACGGCCGAGGCAAGGTCGACGCCCTGCTTCTGGAGGAACCGGATCTGCACCGCCATGCCGCCGACGGCAGGGATGGCCAGGTTGGAGAACGACATGGCGACCTGGGTCTCGGTGGTGGGCCAGATCGGGAGGCGGACGGGCACGGTGCCCATCAGGGCGATCGCGAAGCCGAAGTTGGTGAGCATGGAGAGGACGAACGCAACCAGCACGTAGAACCAGTCGGCGTTCTGCAGCGTGTCCCACAGCTCTTCCGGGCTGCCGATCTGGCCGAGCAGCACGAAGACCGCGAACAGCGTGCCGATCGCCATCGCCAGGTTCGTGGGGCTGACCCGGTGGAGCTCGGTGAGGATCGGCGCCTCGACGCCGGTGGCCTCGGCCGCGATCGACCGGAGCTTCTCGAGCCGGGCCTTCGCCTCTTTGCGCTTGTCGCCGGTGAGCTCCCGGCTGTGCCGACCGAGCGCCGCGAGCTGGAGGTACGGGAGCGCCGCCGCCAGGGTCTCGCGGCCGATGCCGCGGAGCGCGGCCTTGACCGCACGCTCCTCACCGACGATTGCCGCGGTGGTGGCGAGCAGCTCGGCGACGTCGTCGTTGCAGCGCGCGGCGGTGATCGACGCCGAGCTCGAGAAGTCGACCAGCGCCGGGCCTTGCGGCGTGACGACGATGTTGCGGGTGTTGAGCGAACCGTGAGCGACGCAGCCCTCGTGGAGGAGCTTCACCTGTCGCCAGATGTCGACGAGCAACGTCTGGGTGATCTTCTTGGGCTCCATCTCGGCCAGCCGAGGCCCCGACACGGCGCGCATGACGAGCAGCGCGGCACCCGGGCCTCCCGTCCCCGCCACCACGACGTCGGGCACGTGCACGCCGTGCGACTGCGCCAGGAGCATCGCGTACGCCTCGTGCTCCACCTGCTGCAGCCGGCTGAGGTACAGGGTCGGACCCGAGTCCTTGTACGCGATCCATCGCCCGAGCTTGGCGACGAACTGCGCGTCCGCCTCGTCGCGACCGATGACCTTGACGAACAGCTCGCCACCCGCGTCCACGGCGTTCATGCCCGTGAAGCCCGGATGCTGCTCGGGTCTGAGGTGCACGTCACGCGCGTGGACACCGAGCTGCACGAGCGCGGCCTGCACCTGCGGACTCGTGGGCCGACCACCCGGCGAGCCGAAGATGAGGTGGACTGCGGCCGCGATCCCCCATCCGAGGATGACCGCGGCGAGCGCGTCGTTGGGGAACGCGATGCCGAGGTACATCGACGACAAGGCGAGCAGCAGCACCAGCACGCCGCCGATGCGCCGGGTCGGGCGCGACACGTACGGCGAGGCCGCGGCGACGACCGCCACCACGACGGCGAGGCGCACCAGCGGGAAGCTCGGCGAGTCGTTGCTGAAGCGCGTGACGACCTCGAGGCTGTTGCCGAGGCTGTCCTTCTCGACGATGAGCGCGCCGAGGATGCGTGCGATCGCCCAGGCGAGACCACCGGCCAGCGCCAGGTCGCGCGCCAGGCGCCAGCGCCGGTCCAGCAGGGCCGCGACCGCGACCAGGCCGACCGCCCAGAGCGCACCGAGGCGGTAGAGGGTGACGAAGAGCGACCGCAGGTCGTCGGGGAGCCCGTTGAAGAACTCGAAGACGTTCGTCTCGGTGGGCGTGACGTCGTTGACGTGGCGCGCCAGCAGCACCAGCAGGACGACGGCGACACCGAAGCGGATCGCGTCGCGGGGACGGCGGCGGTACGGCTCCTCCGACGCGGGCCCGAACCGGTGCGAGCGCACCCGCCGGAACCGCTCCTTGAGCGTCTCGTGGTGCTTGGGCTCGAGCTCCCCGGCCGACGGCGAGTCGAGCGTGGCGGTCACGGGCGTCACCATACGCGGAATCCGGTTCACCGACCGTGACCACGTAGAGTGCCCGGCGATCGAGGGGCGCAAGAGCCCGCAAGGGCGCGGACCAGGAAGGGTGCTCTCCATGCTTCGTCGGATCTCACTGCTCACGGTGCTCGTCGTCGGCCTCGTCGCCGGCGGTTCGATGCACTCCTTCGCGTTCGCCGGCTCGTCCGACGACCAGGCGATCGCCGAGGACTCGGTGCTCACCGAGGACGACGTCGCCGACTACGGCCTCGAGGAGACGTCGGTCGACGACTCGCTCCCGCCGAACACCTCCGAGTGCAAGAAGATCCGCACGCTCATCAAGGCCGCCGACAAGCGACCCAACGCAGGGTCGGCGTTCGAGGACGGTGAGGGCACCCACGCCCAGAGCCAGGTGTTCGTGTACCCGAGCGCTGCTCGCGCCCAGGCGCCGCTGAAGGCCTACGCCACCGGTTCCGGCCCCGACTGCATCGAGGCGACGATCGAGGCGAACCTCCAGGAGAACGGTCTGGAGGGCGAGTTCTCCGGCGAGCAGGTGGACGTCGGGTTGGGTGACGACAACGTCGTGTACCAGATCACCGTCTCGGCCTCGGACGAGGACGGGAACACGCAGGACCTGTACCTGGAGTTCGGCCTCATCCGGGTGGGCAACGGCCTCGCCGTGCTCCAGTTCCAGGCACCGGACGCGCCGTTCGACGGTTCGGAAGACCTGGCCACCATCGTGGTCGACAACCTGACCACCAACCTGGACGCAGCCTGACGAACGAAGAGGTCCTCGGAGGCGGCGTCGCCAACGCCGGCTCCGTCGTCCGCGTCGGCGGCCACGTACTGCGGCCGTCGACGCGGACGACGCCTCTGCTCCACGCGCTTCTCCGCCACGTGCGCGACGCCGGCTTCGACGGCGTCCCCGAGCCCGTCGGGATCGATCCTGATGGCCGCGAGCGTCTGACCTTCATCCCGGGCGACGTGCCGGTGCCGCCGTTCCCCTCCTGGTCCCAGACCGACGAGGCGCTCGCGTCGACCGCGGCGCTGCTCCGCCGATTCCACGATGCCGCCGCGGGCTTCGTCGCGCCCGAGGGTGCCGCATGGAGCGACGAGATGGCCGATCCCCGTCCCGGTGACGCGCCGGTGATCTGTCACAACGACGTCTGCCCCGAGAACGTCGTCTACCGCGACGGCCGAGCGGTCGCGCTCCTCGACTTCGACTTCGCGGCGCCGGGGCGCCCGCTCTACGACCTGGCCCAGCTCGCCAAGATGTGCGTCCCGCTCGACACGCCTGAGGACGCCGCGCGCCTCGGACGGGGCTCACTCGACGCGGTCGCGCGCCTGCGCGTCGTCGCCGACGCCTACGGCCTCCCGCCCGGTCGCGCCGAGTTCGTCGATGTCCTCCGAGAAGGGATCGATGCCGGAGCGGTCTTCGTGCAGCGCCACGTCGACGCCGGCGAGCCCGGCTTCATCGAGATGTGGGAGACCATGGGCGGTCAGGCCCGGTACGACCGCCGCCGCCAGTGGTTCGACGAGCACCATGCCGACTTCGTCGCCGCGCTGGGCTGAGCGCCTGCCATGCTGCACGGCGTGGTGCCGCCGACCGCCGTCGTGTTCGACATCGGCGGCGTGCTGCTCGACTGGGACCCGCGCCATCTCTATCGTCAGCTGATCGCCGACGACGCCGAGCGCGAGTGGTTCCTCGCCGAGGTGTGCACGACGGAGTTCAACCTCTCGCTCGACGCCGGCCGGTCGTTCGACGAGGCGTGCGCCGAGCTCGCGGCCCGCTTCCCCGATCACGCCGAACTCGTGCACGCCTGGAAGCGTCAGGACGAGATGATCGCCGGCGAGGTGCCGGGCGTGGCCGACCTGGTCCGCCGGCTCGGTGCCGCCGGCGTCCCCCGCTACCTGCTGACCAACATGCCCGCCGACGTCTTCCGAGCCCGCCGGGACGCCTACCCGGTGCTCGGGGAGTTCCACGGTGCGGTGGTCTCCGGCGAGGAAGGCGTCCTCAAGCCGTCGGCGGCGATCTTCGCGGTGCTGGTGGGACGATTCGGCCTCGTGCCCGCCGAGACCCTCTTCATCGACGACTCGGCCGTCAACGTCGAAGGTGCCCGAACGGCTGGGTTCCAGGCCCACCGGTTCGTCGATGCACCCACGCTCGAGGCCGAGCTCGCACCCCTGCTCGGCGGCTGACGTGCGCATCCGCGCCGCCACGCGGCGCGACATCGCGGCCATGCAGGACATCGAGCGCGCGGCCGGTGTCGCCTTCGCGGCGGTCGGCATGCCCGCGATCGCGGCCGACGAGCCGTTCTCCACCGCCGAGCTCACGGCGTTCATCGATCGAGGTCACGCGTGGGTGACCGAGGACAACGGCCGCGTCGTCGCGTACCTCGTCGCAGCGGTGCTCGACGGCGACGCGCACGTCGAACAGGTGAGCGTCCACCCGGACTCGGCACGCCGGGGCCTCGGGCGCGAGCTGCTCGACCACCTGGCGGTGTGGGCGCGCGAACGGAGCATGACCGCGCTGACGCTCACCACCTTCCGGGATGTGCCGTGGAATGCGCCGTACTACGAGCGACTCGGGTTCACCGAGCTCGCCGCGGACGAGTGGGGTCCCGCACTGCGCGCGACGGTGCTGTCGGAGCGACGGCTCGAGGCGAGCGGGCCGCGGGTGACGATGCGCCGACCGGTGCTGCCTTCCTAGCCCGCGCGCTCCCTCGACAGCCGCTGCTCCTCGCGGTCGACGATGCGGAACATGGCCTCGATCTCCGTCGGCTTCATGTTGCGATCGGTCGCGCGCACCTCGGCGACGGGTCGGAGGTAGGGCACGATCGCGTCCCGGTCGAACTCCTTGATCACCCGCCGCGCGAGCATCGCCTTGACCGGGCTTCCGATGCGGGCGACGAGGCCCTCGTCCGACACGTCGGCCGACTCGATGATCAGCCAGGTCTGCGCCAGATCGGTCTCCGCGCGCCCGCGGGCCGCATTCGGCCAATCGATGAGCACGGGCCCGTGCGCACCGTAGAGCACGTTGAGCGGGTGCAGATCGAGGTGGACGATGCGGTCGCCGCCGTCATCGAGCTGCGGGAGCCACGCGGGTGCGTCGAGCGCGTGCAGGCGCCGGTGGAGGTCGGCCAGCACGGACGCGTGCTTGCGCAGCGTCCACGGCCGGCGGGCGAACGCCTCGACCATGGTGGGCCCGTCGATGCGCTCCATCACGATCTCGGTGCCCCCGTTGCGCACCTCCTCGATGCGCGGCACGGGCATCCCGAGCTCGTAGACGTACTCCATGATCCGAGCCTCATGCTCGATGACCCGCCCGTCGCGCGTGCGTCGAAGCACGAGCCCGGGCGCGTACTCGTAGACGTCACCGTCGCGCCCGCTCGCGAGGATCTTGCCCGGCTCTGGGCCCACGGCGCGCAGCCTAGGAGCGCCCCGCGGGCCCGTGTCGGGTCACCCGCCGTCGCGGGCCCGCACGTACTCCTCGAAGTCGGGGGCAGGGACCGCCGGCGCGTACAGGAAGCCCTGCGCATAGTCACAGCCGAGCTCGCGGAGTGCGTGCGCCTGGGTCTCGGCCTCGACGCCCTCCGCGGTCACCTGCAGGCCGAGCCCGTGGGCGAGGTCGATGACGGCGGCCACCATGCGGCGAGCGTCGTCGTCCTCGCCGTCGAGCTCGGCCACGAACGACTTGTCGATCTTCAGGCAGTCGAACGCGAACCGCTGGAGGTAGGTGAGCGACGCATAGCCGGTGCCGAAGTCGTCGAGGCACAAGCGCACACCCAACGCCCGGAGACCGTCGAGGTGCGCGGCCGCGACGTCGAGATCGTCGATGAGCACGCTCTCGGTGATCTCGAAGCCGATCGAGGACGGCGTGACGCCGCTCTCGGCGAGCGCCGCCGCCACCGTCGGCAGGAGCTGATCGTCGAGCACCTGGCGGGCCGCCAGGTTGATCCATGTGCAGGTCGGCGCATCCGCGCCCAGCTCGGCCGACCACGCCCGGGCCCGCGCGCACACGTCGGCGATCGTGGCCGCCCCGATCGGCACGATGAGGCCGGAGTCGAGCGCCGCGACGAGGAAACGGTCGGCCGGCTCCACCCGGCCGTCGGCGCGCGCCCAGCGGAGCAGGGCCTCCGCCCCGGCGACCCGCCCGGTCGCGAGGTCGACCTCCGGCTGGAAGTAGGTCCGCAGCTCCCCCAGCTCCATCGCCTGGCGCAGCTGCTGGGCAAGCACCAACCGGTCCCGGACCCCGGCGCGCAGCGCTTCGTCGAACACCACGAAGCGATCACCGCCCTGCTTGGCGCGGTACATGGCGATGTCGGCCTCGCTCACCGCGACGTCGCCGTCGCGATCGTCGACCCCCACGATGGCGACGCCCACGCTGGCGGTGACGAAGACCTCGCGGTCGTCGATGACCACCGGGAGGCGCACGACCTCGAGGAGACGCTGGGCGACCTCCATCGACTCGGCCAGCTCGTCCTGGGTCTCGGTCACGACGACGAACTCGTCGCCCCCGAAGCGGGCCACGGTGTCGGACGCGCGCACCGCGCCGGCGAGGCGCCGCGCGATGACGCGCAGCAGCTCGTCGCCGGCGGAGTGGCCCATGCTGTCGTTGACCAGCTTGAAGTCGTCGAGGTCGACCATCAGCACCGCCACCGAGGTGGAGTGCCTGGCCACTGAGGTCAATGCGTGGGTCAGTCGGTCACGCAGCAGCACCCGGTTCGGGAGTCCGGTGAGGGGATCGTGCAGCGTCTGGTGCTCGAGGTCACGCTCGAAGCGCCGGCGTTCGACGGCGCTCGCGAGCACGTGGGCGACCCCGTCGAGGAAGTCGACCTCGTCCGGCCGGAACGTCCGCGGCGAGGTGGTGTACACGCCCAGCACTGCGACGATCTCGCCCTTCGCCGCCACCGCGGCGGTGAGCCCGGCGACGATGCCGGTGTCGGTGAGGGGCGGCAGACCCGGGTCGCCGGCCGCGAGCGGATCGAACGCTTCGCCGGCCCGCACGGCCGAGGCCCACGCCGACGGCGGCCGAAAGGTGCGCCCGACGAGTGGCTCGGCCACGCCGGCGGCATACCGGACGACCAGGGTGGCGCCGTCGTCGTCATCGAGCGGCTCGGCGAGCATGGTCGCGTCGACGTCGAGAAGGCGGGCCACCAGGGCGAGTGCGTCGCTCGACAGCGTCGCCAACGGCGTGGCGTCGAGCGCGCTGCGCCCGAGCTCCGCGAGTGCGGCCTCACGGGTGGTCACGGCGCGCGCGTCGGTCACGTCGAGGATGTTGAAGACCGTCCCGCCTACCGCGTCGTCGGCACTCAGATCGTTGATCGTCATGCTGAACGTCCGCCAGCGGCCGTCGGCCGTTCGCCCGCGACCCTCGAAGCCCACCGGGGTTCCGGGCGCGTGGCGAGCCCGGGCCAGCGCGTCCTCGAGGCCCGCACGGTCGTCGGCGTGCACCACCGTCAGGAGCGTCGCACCCGACTCCACGATCGTCTCGGGCGAGAACCCGAACAGCGCGAGCGAGCCCGGGCTCGAGTACCGCACGCGGTTGCGGTCATCGATGATCGCCACCATCTCCGGCGCGTGCTCCACGAGGGCGCGAAGGCGCCGTTCGCTCTGGCGGAGCGCCGCCTCGGCCTCGCGCCGGACGCTGACGTCGCGAACGATCGCGGTGAGGTACCGCTCGGCGCCGACCTCGGTCCGAGAGATCGTGATCTCGACCGGGAAGCGCGACCCGTCCCGGCGGCGGCCCTCGAGGGTGTCCCGCTCGCTCATCACGCGACGCGCGTCCCGCCCGGCGGCGAAGCCGACGACATGGCCCTCGTGGCGGTCGCGCACCGCCTCCGGCAGCAGGATCCCCAGGTGCCGACCCACGATCTCCGCCCGGGGATAGCCGAACATCTCGGTGGCGGCCGCGTTGAACCAGACGATGTGCTGGTGCTCGTCGATCGTCACGATCGCGTCGGAGGCGTCGTTGACGATCTGCCGCAGCCACGCCCAGGCCGCCTCGGGGTCGGCCACGGGTCGGTCCGGCACGGGCTCATCCTCGTGGAGCGCATCGGCCGCCCCGAGGGCCGAAGGACCCAGGACCGACCGCCGTTGGTCCCTCCCGACCTGTCCGTCAGGCGCCGGCCGTCTCGACGTGTCCGGCCATCGCCGCCTCGATCGCCGCCCGAGTGGCCGGATCGGCACTGCCCCACTCGGGCTCGTACCCGAACACGGAGCGAGCGGCGCGGCTCCCGAGGTTGCCGTCGAGCAGCTCGAGATCGTCGAGCGAGACGAGGGCGGGATGGACCTGCCCGCACGCGCGGGCCAGGCGCACGAGCTCGGCCCGGAGAGCGACGAGGTAGCGCGCGCACCGCTCCGACTTGAGCTCCGGCACCAGGCCGTGCGTCCGTCGTCGCGACTGGGTCGTGACCCCGGTCGGGCAGCGCCCGGTGTGGCAGCGCTGCGACTGGATGCAGCCGATCGAGAGCATCGCCTCCCGCCCGACGTTCACCGAGTCGCACCCGAGGGCGAAGGCGAGGATCGCCGCGTCGGCGAGGCCGAGCTTCCCGCTCCCCACGAACACCAGTTGGTCGGTGAGGCCCGCCTCGGCGAAGGGCCGGTACGCCCGCGCGAACGCGAGCTTGAACGGCAGGGCCACGTGGTCGGTGAAGACGAGCGACCCCGCACCCGTGCCGCCCTCGCCACCGTCGATGGTCAAGAAGTCGATGCCTCGCTCCCCCGAGGCCATCAGCCGAGCGAGGTCGACGAAGAGGTCGTCGCGGCCGACCGCGGTCTTGATGCCCACCGGGAGTCCCGACGTCGCGGCAAGGAGCTCCACGAAGTCGAGCATCTCGTCGGTGCTCCCGAACGCCGAGTGCCTCGCGGGGCTCACGCAGTCGACACCCACCTCGACGCCGCGCACGCGTGCGATCTCCGGCGTCACCTTGGCGCCGGGGAGCAGCCCGCCGAGCCCTGGCTTGGCGCCCTGGCTCAGCTTGATCTCGATGGCGCGCACCGTCGCGACCTCGTCGACCACGGCCCGGAAGCGACTGAGGTCGAAGCGCCCGCTCGCGTCGCGGCAGCCGAAGTACCCGCTCCCGATCTGCCACACCAGCTCGCCGCCGTGGCGGTGGTGATCCGTGAGCCCACCCTCACCCGTCGCCTGCAGACATCCGGCGATGCGCGCGCCGCGGTTCAACGCCTCGACCGCCGCGCCCGACATCGAGCCGAAGCTCATGCCCGAGATGTTCACGACCGAGCGCGGACGGAACGCACCCGGACGTCCGCGCGCCGCGCCCAGGACCTTCCCCACCGGGAGCTCGTGGCCCGGCGGCCCACCCGGCGCGCCCGGCGTCGGGTCGGGCGCCGGGAAGGCCGCGGGCTTCACGATCAGGTAGCTGGTGGCGTGGTCGATGTCGTTGTCGGTCCCGAAGCCAAAGTAGGGGTTGGTGCCGTCGGCGGTGCTGTAGATCCAGCGGCGCTCGTCGCGGTTGAACGGCTTGTCGGCGTCGTTGCCGGTGACGATGTGCTGGCGCAGCTCCGGACCTATCGACTCGAGCAGGAACCGCAGGTGGCCGATGACCGGGTAGTTGCGCAGCACGGCGCTGCGCGGCTGGATGAGGTCGTACGCTGCGATCGCGACGATTGCCGCACCGCCTGCGACCAGCACCCACACCCACCACGTCACGGTTGCATCCTCGCGCTCGCAGCGGTCGGAGCGCCGCCAGTCCGGCGCCGACTGGCGGGATCCTGCATCGGTCGGGTGGACTGAGGGTCATGGCTCGCGGGATGCGCTCGTACGATCCGGACGCGCTCCGTGCCGCGTGGCAGCGCGAGCGCGACGCCGCTGACGCGGCACGGCTGCGGGGCCGCCCGCACGACGAGTGGCACCACCTGGGCCGCGCCCACATCGTGAGCCAGCCCCTCGCTCGGCTCCACGTGCGCACCCACGGCGCGATGTTCGCCTTCGGCTGGCGCGAACGAGACCGCAAGGAGGTGCTCGGCCAGGTCTTCCGACTCCTCGTGGCCGGCCCGGCGTCGCTCGCGGGGCGCTACCCGGTGGGCAACACCGGCGGCGCCGACGTGAAGGCGCTCGAGCCGATGCCCGTCCCCGACGACCTTGCGAGCCTCTTCGCCACGAAGGAGAGCACGGAGTGACCATGAGCAAGGCCGAGGTGACGGCCGGCGGCGACCGCGGGCTCGGGTGCGCGTTCCTGAACCAGCTGCCGGCTCGACGCGGCCACGACGCCACCGGGTACTCCGTCGAGATCGACCTGACCGACGACCTGCGGGGCCCCGCCGGCTCGCTGCACGGCGGGCTCGTCACGATGCTCGTCGACGTCGCCGGCGCGACCTGCCTGGCCGCCGAGAGCGGACGACCGCTCGCGACGGCCAGCACGGCAATCGAGTACCTCTCGGCCGGACGCGTCGGGCCGATCCGAGCCACCGGTCAGGTGCAGCGAGTGTCGCCCAACCGCGGCGTCGCCGAGGTCCGCGTCGTCGACGTCGGCAAGGACGAGCGGCTCATGGCCATCGCCCTGGTCAGCGTCACCTTCCTCGACGGCGACACCTACGCGGCCAAGACCGACTGAGCGGGACGCGAAGCGGCGGCCGCCCGTGAGGACGACCGCCGGTCGCGGGCGAGTGTTGGTCCGACCTACGAGCAGCCGCTCGTGGCACCGCACGACGGGCACGCGTGGCACGAGCCCGCCCGCTGCATGATGTCGCCGCAGACGTAGCAGAGCACCACCTCGGCCTCGCTGCGCACGAGGTCGGCCGGCGGGGCCGGCGGCGCGACCTCCTCCGGCGGGGCCATCGCCGCCGACGGCGCCCGGTCCTCGAGCGGCAGCAGCTCGGACGAGGGCTGCGACGGCGTCGCCGCCTCCTCCACGCCGGGGAGCGTCGGCTGGATCCGCTCGCTGGTCTTGAGCACCCCGAGCGCCTCGCGCTGCTCGAACGTCAGGTACTCGATGGCCAGCTTGCGGAACACGTAGTCGACGAGGCTGGTGGCGATCCGGAGGTCGGGGTCGTCGGTCATGCCCGCAGGCTCGAAGCGCCGGTTCATGAACGTGCGCACGTAGGCCTCGAGCGGCACGCCGTACTGGAGGCCGTGGCTCACCGAGATGGCGAACGAGTCCATGATGCCGGCGAGCGTCGATCCGGGCTTCGAGACGTGCAGCCAGAGCTCGCCCGGACGCCCGTCCTCGAACTCCGCGACCGTGGCGTAGCCCTTGGCGTCGGCGACCCGGAACGAGAAAGTCTTCGACGTCCGGGTGCGCGGCAGCTTCTGGCGCACCGGCTCCTGGACGATGACGGTCTCGACGATGCGCTCCACCACCGGTGCCGGCGCTGCGGACGCGTCGGTGGCGGGGGCGTCGTCGGCGCCCTCCTTCTTCTGCGTCGCCAGGGGCTGCGCGACCTTGCAGTTGTCGCGGTAGATCGCGACCGCCTTGAGCCCGAGCTTCCAGGCCTGGAGGTGCAGCTCCTCGAGCTCCTCGACCGTCGTCTCCTCGGGCACGTTGCAGGTCTTGGAGATCGCACCGGAGAGGAAGGGCTGGACCGCGCCCATCATCTTGACGTGGCCCATGTAGTGGATGGTGTTGTCGCCCATCGAGCACGCGAACACCGGCAGGTGCTCGGCCTTCAGTGCGGGTGCGCCGACGATGGTCTTGTGCTCGTCGATGAACCGCACGATCTCGTCCTGCTCGGTGGCGGAGTAGCCGAGCTTGTCGAGCGCACGCGGGATCGTCTGGTTGACGATGAACATCGTGCCGCCGCCGACGAGCTTCTTCGCCTTCGTGAGCGCGAGGTCGGGCTCGATGCCGGTGGTGTCGCAGTCCATCATCAGGCCGATGGTGCCGGTCGGCGCGAGCACGCTCGCCTGCGAGTTGCGCACCCCGTTGATCTCGCCCACCTCGACCGCCTCGTCCCACGAGCGCTGGGCGGCGCTCAGCAGCTCCGGTGGCACGAGGGTCTCGTCGATCTCGGCCGCGGCGTCGCGGTGCATGCGCAGCACGTTGATCATCGCGTCGGCGTTCTCGTCGTAGCCGGCGAACGGCCCCATGCGCCCGGCGGTGCGGGCGCTCGTGGCGTACGCGTGCCCGGTCATGAGGGCGGTGAGCGCCGCCGCCCACGCGCGGCCGGCGTCGGAGTCGTAGGGCAGGCCCTGGGCCATCAGCAGCGCACCGAGGTTGGCGTAGCCGAGGCCGAGCTGGCGGAAGCGCCGGCTGTTCTCGGC
>CAZKTS010000326.1:0-2853 GCA_964555735.1 uncultured Bifidobacteriaceae bacterium | reverse complement strand
ACGTCGAGGTCCGCGATGGTGGCGAGGGTGCCGCGCACGGTCACCTGATCCGCGCGCGTGCCGTTGCGGACGGCGGCCACCGGCGTCTCGGGCGATCGGCCGCCGGCGATGAGCGCGTCGGCGATGTCGGCGAGGCGCCCGACACCCATGAGGATCACGAGCGTGCCACCGGCGGCCGCGAGCGCCGCCCAGTCGACGTCGGTCGTGCCCTTCGCCGGGTCCTCGTGGCCGGTCACGACGGTGAAGTGGGTGGAGATGCCTCGGTGCGTCACCGGGATGCCGGCGTAGGCCGCCGCGGCGATCGCGCTGGTGATGCCCGGCACGACCTCGAACGGGATGCCGGCCGCGGCCAGCACCTCCGCCTCCTCGCCACCTCGACCGAACACGAAGGGATCCCCGCCCTTCAGCCGCACGACGGCCTTGCCCTGCGAGCCGCGGTCGACCAAGACCGCGTTGATCCCGTCCTGGTCCATCTCGACCGCGCCCGGGCCCTTGCCCACGTACACGCGCTCGGCGTCGGACGGTACGAGCTCGAGCAGCGCCGGCGAGGCAAGCCGGTCGTAGACCACGACCTCGCAGGCCGCGAGCAGCTCGGCACCGCGCCGCGTGAGGAGCCCCGGGTCTCCGGGCCCCGCGCCGACGAGGGCGACGGTCATGCCGACGCCCCCGACTCGGCCAGCAGTCGCGCCGCGAGCTCGTCGCCTGCCCGTTCGGGGTCGGCGTCCGCGGTCCGGGCCCGGTGGACCACACGACCGTCGGGCGACGCGATGAGTCCCTCGATCATGCAGCGTCCCTCCGTCGCCCACGCCAGCGCGCCGACGGGCTGATCGCACCCGCCGCCGAGCCGGGCGAGGAACGCCCGCTCGGCCCGCACCGCGCGGTGCGCGTCGGGGTCGTCGATGGCGTCCAGCCGAGCGCGGGTGGCCGGGTCGTCGGCGCGGCACTCGGCCGCGAGCGCGCCTTGGGCCACCTGCGGCAGCATCACCGACGGCTCCAGTCGCTCTGCGATCTCGTCGTCGAGCCCGAGCCGATCGAGCGCGGCCGCGGCCACCACGATGGCGTCGAGGTCGCCCGCCTTCTCCAGCCGCGTGTGCATGTTGCCGCGCAGCTCGGCGAACTCGAGGTCGGGGCGAACCGCGGCGAGCTGCGCGCGGCGGCGCACCGAACCGGTGCCGACAACTGCGCCGTCGCGCAGTCCGGCGAGCGTCGACCCGACGAGCGCGTCGCGCACGTCGCCCCGCTCCGGCACCGCCGCGATGACGAGGCCGGCGGCGGGCTCGGAGGGCAGGTCCTTGGCCGAGTGGACCGCGAGATCGGCGCGTCCGTCGAGCACGGCGTGCTGCACCTCCTTGACGAACACGCCGGTGCCGCCCATCGCGTGGATCGGGGTCTCGGCGCGCTGGTCGCCGGTGGTCTCCACGATCACCAGCTCCACCTCATCGGCGCCGCCGGCCCCGAGCAGCGTGGCGACACGCTCCGCCTGCCATCGGGCCAGGGGTGATCCCCGCGTCGCGATCCGCACTGCCACTCCCCGACGCTCGCGGCGTCAGGTCGGGGGGGCGTCGTCGTCGTCGAGCCCGAACAGCTCGGTGAGGGCATCGGCGAACAGGTCGCCGCGCCCGGTGCCGGCCGCGTCCTTGAGCCGGACCGTGGGCTCGTGCAGGAGCTTGTTGACGACGCCCTGCGTGAGCTGATCGACGGCGGCGCGCTGCTCGGGGGTGAGCGACGCGAGCCGGTTGCCGAGGCGGGCGAGCTCGCCCTCGCGGACCTCGTCGGCGTGGGCACGCAGCTTGGTGACGAGGGGCGCGAGCTCGCGCGCCGAGCGCTCGAGACGGAAGCGGTCGAGCTCGTCGGTGATGATCAGCCGCACCTTGCCGACCTCGGCGCGCCGAGCCTGCAGGCTCTCCTCACCGACCGCCTTCAGGTCGTCGATGTCGAGCAGAGTCACGCCGAAGACCTGGCCCACCCCGGGATCGACGTCGCGCGGCACCGCGACGTCGACGACGAGGATGGCTCGGCCGTCGCGCCGGTGCATGACCTCTTCCATGTCGCCGCGCTCGACGAGCGTGCCCGGCGCACCGGTGGACGAGAGGAGGACGTCACACGTGACCAGCGCGTCGGCGACCTCGTCGAGCGAGATCGCTCGTCCGCCCACCCGGCGGGCGAGCTCGGAGCCGCGCTGACGGCTGCGGTTGGCGACGACGATCTCCTCGACGCCCGCGCCGGCGAGTGCGAGGGCCATCCCCTCACCGACGTCGCCGGCGCCGAGCAGCAGCACGCGCCGCCCGGCGAGCGATCCGAGCCGCTCCGCCGCGACGCTCACCGCCGCGGACGAGATCGACACCGCGTGGCGGCTGATGCCCGTCTCGGTGCGGGCTCGCTTGCCGACCTCCACCGCGTGGCGAAAGGTTCGCGACAGGAGCTGCCCGGTGACACCTTCGGCTTCGGCCGTGCGCCACGCCTCGCGCACCTGCCCGAGGATCTCGCCCTCGCCGATGATCATCGAGTCGAGCCCCGCGGCCACCCCGAACAGGTGCCCGACCGCGGCGTCGTCGTGGTACGTGTACAGCTGCTCGGCGAGGGCATCGGGATCGACGCCGGAGCTCTCGGCGAGGAAGTGGCGGACGTCGTCGATGCCGTCGTGGAACCGGGTGGTCCGCACGTAGACCTCGGTGCGGTTGCACGTCGAGAGCAGCACGACCTCGGCCAGGTGCTCCCGAGCCACGAGCGACTGGAGCGCCTTCGGGAGGGCCGAGGGCGCCACCGTCATCTGCTCGAGCAGATCGACCGCCGCGGTGCGGTGGTTCAGTCCGACGACGACGAGAGACACGTCTGGAGGAGCTCCTTCGCTTC
>CAZKTS010000325.1:0-3410 GCA_964555735.1 uncultured Bifidobacteriaceae bacterium | reverse complement strand
TGCTTGCCGGTGTAGAAGGGGTGGCACTCGGAGCACAGCTCGACGCGCAGCGTCGACTCGGTCGAGCGGGTCACGAACTCGTTCCCGCAGGAGCAGTGCACCCGGCACTCGACGTACTCGGGGTGGGTGTCGGTCTTCATGGGGGGCAGTCTACGGCACGGTGCCGGGGCCGCCGACAGCGGCCCCGGCACCGAACGCCGAGTCCGGAACCGCGCCCGGTCAGGCGTCCAACGCTCCGCGGCGGCTCCGCCACGCGAGGGCACCCAGCCCGAGCCCGGCGAGGAGGGCCAGGACCCCACCCGCGAGGAGCCCGGTCGAGTCGTTGCCCGTGAAGGGCAGCTGACCGGAGGCGTTCGCGCCGCCATCGCGGGTCACGACCTCGCCACCGACCTGGGCGATCGAGACGTCGACCGACGCCGTGGCGCTCACCGAGACCGGGTCGAGCGCGTCAGCACCCACGTCGGCACTGGTGCTCGAGGTGGCATCGATGTCGGCAGTCGCCGTCGCGGTGTCCGTGATCTGGGGCACGTCGCTCACGATCGCGGTGTGGGTCTGCGATCCCGAGGTCGAGTCACCGGGCGCGAGGTCGGTCGTTCCCAGGGTGATCGGCCCGAACCGGGTAGACACCACGGCCACGTTGGTGAGACTCACCTTCCCGGTGTTGGTCACCGTGTACTCGAAGGTGATCGTGTCGCCCACGACGCCCGACGTCGGCGACGCCGTGATGTCGAGGGCGATGCTCGCCTGCCGGTTCTCGGCCGTGCAGGTGACGTCCTGGCCCGCACCGAGCGGCACGGTCCAGGTGTCGCCGTTGCGGACTGGGGTGACCGGCGTGGTGTTCTCGCCGTTCTCGTCCACCACGCAGTCGAACTGGACCAGGACCCAGTCCTCGTCCGCCGGTCCGCTCGTCTCGGTGAAGGTGTAGTCGCCGGGGTCAAGACCGGTGAACGGCTGCGACTCTCCGTCTGAGAGCGAGAAGTCCCCCAACGAGGAGGTGAACCCGAACGGGCCTCCGTCACCGGGGACCGTCGACTTCACGATCGTGATCGACGCCGGCGACGCCGTGTTGGTCACGGTGCACGACACGTCGGCGGCGGCGTTCTGGTCGAGCGGGAAGAGGAAGTACGCGTAGCCGCCGGAGGTGGTGTGGCTGCGTCCACCGCTGCACGTCAGGTCGGAGCTCCACCCGGCCGGCACGTCCTCGGAGAGGCGGTAGTACCGGTCGAAGTACGTGCCCGCCAGCGTGCTGAACGTTGCAGTCGTGCTGCCCGACACCGACGCACTGTCGACCGAATGCCAGTCACTCGGACCGCACAGGTTGAAGACGTTGAAGTCACACTGCTCGAGCTCCACGTCGAACGATCCACCGAAGCTGGTCGGGTCGACCACCTTGGCCACCGACACGCGGTTGTTCGTGTTGGTGAAGGTGCATTCGCGGGTCGGCTCGGCGAACAGGGCGCCGAAGGTCACACCGGTGACGCGAGGTGGGAGCAGGCCGATGGCCGTCCCGTTCCCGCTGCCGGTGCAGGTCGCGCTCGTGAGGCGCCAGCCCTCCGGCGTGCCCTCCGTCAGCGCGTAGCCGGCGAGAGCGGTCGGCACCGTGCGGAACGTCTGGGTGGGCTCCGCGGCGGTGAGGTTCACGGTCTGGTCGTAGACGCCGAGGCTGAAGAGCCGAACGGGGAAGCTCCACGAGGAATCCGGCGCCGCGGTGACCGCCTTGGTGACGGTGACCTTGTACTCGACGTAGTTGAACGTGCACGAGAGGTCCTGGCCGTTCACCCACGTGCCGAAGTTCCGTCCGCCTGCCGTGAGCAGCCCCGGCGCGACCGCCGTGCCACCACATCCCGTGACCGAGACGAGCCCGTAGCCGCTCTCGTAGTCGGAGAGCACCTGGTACCGGCGGCTGCAGGTGGTGAAGCCGCACGACACCGTGGCGGTGAGGCCCGTGAACGTGTGCGATGCACCGCTGGCAACGTCGGCCGACGCGACATCGGCGTAGATGCAGATCCCGAACACGACCGTGCAGCCCTGCAGTCGGATGGTGAACGTGCCGGGAAGGTCCTGCGCGCCGACCACCGGCGAGACGGTGATGCTGTTCGCCGCGAGCGCACCGACATCGAGCGCACCGAACTCGAGGGCCGAGGTCTCGAGGCCGGCCGGTGTCGTCAGGTCGACCGGTGGCGTGCAGTCCTCGGGTGCCGGGTCGACTGCACACGGGTCCACCGGCGGGTCGGTGGCCGGATCCGTCGTCGTCGTGGTCACGTCCTGGGCCGCGACCGGCGGGTCCGACGCGGACTCCTCACCGAAGGCCGCGCTCGCCATCCCGACGCCGAGCGCGGCCACGGTCGCGATCGCGAGCAGCGCCCGCGCGACTCCAGTCGTCCGAGTTCGAGCGTTCACTTCTGCGCCTCCCAGACGCCGTCACGGCGTCACGACCTCGCAGAAGGGCCGGTCTCACCACTCGCTCGCCTCCACCCCGGTGACCGAGCTTCCGGTGGAGGGTCGTCGCGTCCCAAGCCTGCACCGACTCAGCCCCGAGTCGGCACGGAGACCCTACGCGTCGCGTCGCGCCGCGATCGACATCAGGCGACTCTTGGCGCGCGACTGCAACGAGACGCGCGCGCGATCGCAACAATGCTCAACCCGCGAGGTTCGGCGCCTTCGCGATCTCGGCGAGGAACTCCGCGTTGCTCGAGGTGGTGCGCAGCTTGTCGAGCAGCAGCTCGAGGCCCTTGCCGCCCATGCCCTCGGCGTCGAGTGCGTTGAGCACGCGACGCAGCTTCCACACCTGGTTGAGCTCGTCGCGCTGGAAGAGCAGCTCCTCGTGCCGGGTGCTGGAGGCCTCGACGTCGACCGCGGGGTAGATCCGGCGCTCGGCGACCTTGCGGTCGAGACGGAGCTCCATGTTGCCGGTGCCCTTGAACTCCTCGAAGATGACCTCGTCCATGCGGCTGCCGGTCTCGATCAGCGCGGTGGCGATGATCGTCAGCGAGCCACCCTCCTCGATGTTGCGGGCGGCACCGAAGAAGCGCTTCGGTGGGTACAGCGCGGTCGAGTCGACACCACCGGAGAGGATGCGCCCCGACGCCGGCGCGGCGAGGTTGTAGGCGCGGGCCAGCCGGGTGATGCCGTCGAGGACGATCACGACGTCCTTGCCGAGCTCCACGAGCCGCTTGGCGCGCTCGATGGTGAGCTCCGCGACCTGCGTGTGCTCGTCGGACGGGCGATCGAAGGTGCTCGCGACCACCTCGCCGCGCAGGACGTGGCGCCGCATGTCGGTGACCTCTTCGGGGCGCTCGTCGACGAGCGCGACCATGAGGTGCACCTCGGGGTTGTTGCGCTCGATCGAGTACACCATCTGCTTGAGGATCGTGGTCTTGCCCGCCTTCGGCGGCGACACGATCAGCCCG
>CAZKTS010000324.1:0-5286 GCA_964555735.1 uncultured Bifidobacteriaceae bacterium | reverse complement strand
CCGGGCGATCACCGCGTCCTCGAACCCGAGCAGGACCCTCGGATCGATCTCGAGCGACAGATAGAGGTCGACCGGACCCTCACACCCCTCCTCGGGGTGGACGTCGACCTCCCACGTCTGGCGCAACGAGTAGCTCTCCACGAAGTGGCGCTCGTCGTGCACGTGGAAGCCGTGCTCGACCGCGTGGTCCTTCAGGTCAGCGACGAAGCCGGCGATGTCGATGACCGCCACGACTACTCCCGGTCCAGCTCGTCGACGACTCGGAGTCCGTCGGCGAGCGTCCGGAACGCGCGGCCCCGATGGGACCACGCGTGCTTCTCGTCGGACGACATCTCCGCGAACGTGCGGCCATCGCCGTCGTCGGGCACGAAGACCGGGTCGTACCCGAAGCCGCCCGTGCCGCGGGCTTCGGTGCTGATCGTGCCCTCGACCGAGCCGATGGCCGCGACCTCCCGACCGTCGGGCCAGCGCGCGATGGCGACCGTCGAGAACCGAGCCCCGCGACTCCCCGCGTCGACGGTCGCGAGCCGCTCGAGCAAGAGGTTCACGTTGTCGGCGTAGGTCGCGCCCTCCCCGGCGAAGCGCGCCGAGAACACACCGGGCGCGCCACCGAGCGCATCGACCTCCAGGCCCGTGTCGTCGGCGATCGCCGGCATGCTGGTCCAGGTCGAGACCTCGACCGCCTTGAGGCGCGCGTTCTCTTCCAGCGTGGCGCCGGTCTCGGCGACGTCGGGGATCTCGGCGGGCCGCTCGATGAGCTCGATCGGTGCACCGGCGTCCCGCAGCACCGCGGCGATCTCCGCGGCCTTGTCGGGGTTGGCGGTCGCGAGCACGAAGCGCTCCATCAGCGCGGCGCCGGGGCCTCCGAGAGCAGCTCCCGCTGCAGCCCGAACACGGTCTCGATCCCACCCTGCGCGAGCCCGACGAGGTCGTCGAGCTCCGTGCGGCTGAACGGCATCCCCTCGGCGGTTCCTTGCACCTCCACGAAGCGGCCGGCGCCGGTCATGACGACGTTCATGTCCACCTCGGCCCGGCTGTCCTCCGAGTAGTCGAGGTCGAGGCACGGCAGGCCGTCGATGATCCCGACCGAGATGGCCCCGCACGCGTCGGTGAGCGGGTGGGCGGTGAGCGTGCCCTTGGCGAGCAGGCGCGAGCACGCGTCGTGCAGCGCGACGTACCCACCGCAGATCGATGCGGTGCGCGTGCCACCGTCGGCTTGCAGCACGTCGCAGTCGACGGTGATCTGCACCTCGCCCATCGCCACGAGGTCGGTCACCGCGCGGAGCGAACGGCCGATCAAGCGCTGGATCTCTTGTGTCCGCCCCGACGGACGGCCCTTCTGCGCCTCGCGGTCGACGCGCTCGGGGCTCGACCCGGGCAGCATCGAGTACTCGGCGGTCACCCAGCCCCGCCCCTTGCCGCGCATCCACGGCGGCACCCGCTCCTCCACCGAGGCGGTGCACAGCACTCGCGTGCGGCCGAACTCGACGAGCACCGACCCCGCCGCCATCTCGGTGAAGTCGCGTGTGAACGCGACCGGCCGAAGATCGTCGGGCTCGCGCCCGTCTCTGCGGATGCCCACTGGGGTGGTCTCCTCGCGGTTGGTGATGTCAGATCTGGGTGACGAGGTGAGGTGCAGCGAGCGTCACTGACTCGCCGTACGCCTCCGAGCCCTCGGCGACGACGTCGTAGGGATCCAGCCGCGGCCAGAGGTGCGTCAGCATGAGCCGGCGAGCACCCGCGGCGCGGGCCGCCGCGCCGGCCTCCTTGGCCGAGAGGTGGATCTCCGCGGGCTTCTCGCCGTGGAGGTACGTCGACTCCGACAGCACGAGGTCGGCGCCGGGCGCGAACGCCGAGACGTCCCACCCCGGTCCGGTGTCGGACGTGTACACGAGTCGCTTCTGCTCGCACGCAACCTCGACCGCGTAGGTGGGCGGCGGGTGGTCGGTGCGGGAGAAGCGCAACCCGACGTCGTCGATCTGGACGCGCTCGGCCTCTTGGATCTCGCACCATTCGAAGGCCCGGCCCCAGTCGCCCCCGACGAGGGTTCCGAGGTGCTGCTCGAGCCCGGGCGGTGCGTACACCGGGAAGCCTTCGCGCTGGAGACCCCACCGCATCAGCACGTGCAGCCCGTAGACGTCGACGCAGTGGTCGGGGTGCTCGTGCGTCAGCACGACCGCAGTGAGGTCCTCCGCCGCGATGTGCTGCTGCAACGCCCCGAAGGTCCCGTTGCCGCAGTCCAGCCAGATCGCGGTGCTGCCCGACCGCACGAGATACCCACTGCACGCGCTGTTGCGCGGGCCGCCGTAGGACCCCGAGCAGCCGAGGACGGTGAGCTCCATCAGTCGGCCACGCGATCCCAGGACCAGGCTTCGACGTGGATGACCTCGGGCCCGAGGAACCGGCCACCGAGACGCCGGAACGTCTCGGGATCGCCGCTCGTCAGGAAGGAGTGGCGTGCGCCCGAACCCGCGGGCGCGTCGGCGAGGAGCTCGCGCACCGCGAACGCCGTCTCGTCGGCGCTCGACACCAGGACCACCTCTCGACCCATCACGTCGCCGATCGTACGAGCCAACAGGGGGTAGTGGGTGCAACCGAGCACGAGCGTGTCGACGCCCGCCTCGCAGACCGGCGCCAGCAAGCGCTCCGCGAGCACATGTACCTGCTCGGATTCCACGTCGCCGGCCTCGACGAACTCGACGAAACCAGGGCAGGCGACCGACGTGAGCTCGATCTCGTGGCCCATGGCCTCGGCGGCCCGCTGGTAGGCACCCGACGCGATGGTGCCGACCGTGCCGATGACGCCGACCCGCCCCGACCGGGTCGCACGCACCGCGGCGCGCAGCCCCGGCTCGACCACCCCGATCACGGGCACGGGGAGCCGATCGGCAAGCTCGTCGAGCGCGGCGGCCGCCGCGCTGTTGCACGCGACCACGACGAGACGCGCCCCGCGCTCGACGAGCAGGTCGCCGATCTCGATCGCGTACTTCCGGACCTCGTCGCGCGGCTTGGGCCCGAACGGGAACCGGCCGGTGTCACCGAAGTAGACGACGGACTCCTCGGGCAGCAGGTCGATCAGCGACCGCAACACGGTGAGGCCGCCGAGTCCCGAGTCGAAGACGCCGATCGGCCCGAGCGTCGCCTCGCTCATCGCGGACCACCCGCGCGCGCGAGGCGGTCCGCGACCGCAGCACCGACACCCTCGGACGGCGGCGCCACCGCGAGGAGGACATCGAGGCCACGACGGTCAGCGTCGCGCAGGCGCGTGTAGAGCACCCGCGCGTACTCATCGACGTCGGAAGGTGCCTCCAACACGACGACCCGCTCGGGGAGGTCCGCAGGAGGGTCCAACGCGAGCAGACCGACGGTCTCGCCCGCGTCGAGCAGCCCGGCCGCGCTCGTGGCGATCGCCTCGCGCTCGACGACGAGCACCCGCGCGCGCGGTGCATAGTGCGAGGCGAGAGCACCCGGAGCCGCGATCGACCCGTCGGTGCGGACATCGGGCCGTTCGCCGACGATCGCGGTGATGCGCTCCGCGGAGATGCCCCCAAGCCGCAGGATCGTCGGTCGCGGCCCCGAGCAGTCGACGATGGTCGACTCGACCCCGACGACGCAGGGGCCTCCGTCGAGCACGAGGTCGACGTCGTCGCCGAGGTCGGCGCGGACGTCGTCGGCGGTCGTGGGGCTGACCCGCCCGAAGCGGTTGGCCGACGGGGCCGCGAGCCCGCCGTCGAAGGCGCGGAGCAGCTCGAGGGCGAGTGGCTGCGCGGGCACCCGCAGCCCGACGGTGTCGCGCCCACCCGTGACCGCGTCCGGCACTCGTGCGCTCCGGGCGAGGACGAGCGTCAGCGGACCGGGCCAGCACGCCACCGCGAGGGCCCGCGCGGCGTCGGGTACCTCGGCCGCCCAGTCGTCGACGGCGTCGACCGAGGCGAGGTGGACGATCACCGGGTGATCGGCGGGCCGCTGCTTCACGGCATAGAGCCGCTCGATGGCCGCGACGTTCTCGGCGTCGGCGCCGAGCCCGTAGACGGTCTCGGTCGGGAACGCGACGAGTCGACCCTCGCGAAGCAGCGCGACCGCGCGCGCGACGTCGGTGCTCATGGTCAGCACTACCAGTAGTTGATCCGCGTCGCGCGTTCCTCGACGACGTCGAGGTCGTCCGTCCACGCGCCCGACGAGAGGTACTTCCACCCACCGTCGGGGAAGAGGGTCACGATGGTGCCGCGCTCCATGTCGTTCGCGATCTTCACGGCGCCCGCGATCGCCGCACCCGACGACACCCCCGCGAACACGCCCGCGTCCTCGAGCAGGCGCCGGAGCCATTCGATGGACTCCCGCGGTCGCACGATGAGCTTCCGGTCGAGCACCGTCGGATCGAAGATCGGCGGCACGAACCCGTCGTCGAGCGAGCGCAGCCCCTGCACGAGCTCGCCCGCCGGCGGCTCGACTGCCACGACCTTGACCTCGGGATTCTGCTCTTTGAGGTACCGGCCGACGCCCATGAGCGTGCCCGAGGTGCCGAGACCGGCGACGAACACGTCGACCTCCGGGCAGTCGCGCCAGATCTCCGGGCCGGTGTTCTCGTAGTGCGCGAGGGGGTTCGCCGGGTTGCCGTACTGGAACAGGAACTTCTGGCTGGGGTCGTCGGCGACGAGCTTCTCGGCGAGGCGGATCGCGCCGTTGCTGCCCTCCTCCGCCGGCGACGACGTGACCTCGGCACCGAAGATCTCGAGGAGCTGGCGCCGCTCGACCGAGACGTTCTCGGGCATCACGATGCGCAGGCGGTAGCCGCGGAGCTTGGCGACGAGCGCGAGCCCGATGCCGGTGTTGCCCGACGACGGCTCGAGGATCGTGTCGCCCGGCGACAGCGTGCCGTCGGCCTCGGCCAGTTCGACCATCTTCAGGGCGATGCGGTCCTTCGACGAGCCGCCGGGATTCTGCCCCTCGAGCTTGGCGTAGATCCGGACGTCGGGGTTCGGGCTCAGCTGGTGGATCCCGACCAGCGGCGTGTCGCCGATGAGCCCGAGGACGTCGTCCGCCCTCATGCCGGCCTCAGCCGCAGGTGCATCAGCCGGAGCTCGGCGTCAGCCGCCGGCGACGGCCGGCAGGATCGACACGACGTCGTGGTCGGTGACCGCCGTGTCGAGCTGGTCCATGTACCGGATGTCGCCGTCGTTCACGTAGACGTTCACGAACTTGTGGAGCGCACCGTCCTCGCCGATGAGGTTGCCGGCCATCCCCGGGAAGCGGGCCGTGAGGTCGGCGAACACCTCGCCCACGGTG
>CAZKTS010000323.1:0-7331 GCA_964555735.1 uncultured Bifidobacteriaceae bacterium | reverse complement strand
GACGGTGTGCGACGATCGCCCGGCTGCGGCGTGGTCGCGAGACCACGGGTGGCGGAGTGGGCCCGAGGTGCAGGACGGCCCGTCCCGTTCGGGGAAGTGCGGGGCGAGCCCGGTGGTTCCTCGGGCTTGCTCGCGTCCGCGCCGGGTGTCCCGGCGGTAGCCTCCCGGCGTGACCGCGCTCGCGCTGCTCGGCGGTGGCCGCATGGGCGAGGCGCTCGTGGGCGGCCTGCTCGACGCCGGCTGGGACGCGACGTCGATCGCGGTGGCCGAGGTGGACGCCGACCGCCGACGCGGGATCGAGGAGCGGTTCCCGGGTGTGCGCGTCGCGCCGACCCCGGCGTGGGTTGCGGCCGACGCCGACGTCGTGCTCGTCGCGGTGAAGCCACCGGACGTCGTCGGCGCGCTCGAGCAGACCGCGGCCGGGCTCGGCACCGACGCGCTCGTGCTCTCGATCGCCGCCGGCGTGACCATCGCCACCCTCGAAGCCGCCGCGCCGGGTCGAGCCGTCGTGCGGGCGATGCCCAACACCCCCGCGCTCGTCGGCCAGGCTGCCACCGCGCTCGCCGCGGGCAACCACGCCACCGCGGCTCACCTCGACCTCGCCGAGCGGATCCTCGGTGCGGTGGGTGTCGTCGTGCGGGTGCCCGAGGAGCACCTCGACGCCGTCACGGGACTCTCCGGGTCCGGTCCGGCCTACGTGTTCCTGGTGGCCGAGGCGCTGATCGAGGCCGGGGTGCTCGCGGGCCTGCCGCGCGACACCGCCGACACCCTCACCCGGGAGACCCTGCTCGGCGCGGCCACGCTCCTCGCCCAGGGCGGCGACCCCGCCGACCTCCGGGCTGCGGTCACCTCACCGGGTGGCACCACCGCGGCCGGGCTCCACGCGCTCGAGGAGCACGGCACCCGCGCCGCGTTCCTCGACGCGGTCCGCGCCGCGGCCGCCCGCTCACGGGAGCTGGGCGAAGAGTGAGCCGTCGTCCGCGCCGCAACCGCCCGCCCCGCCTGCCCGACCCCGAACCGCTCGCACGCACCCGGGCCGATCGCCCGCCCCAGACTCCTCGCGGCCGGCTCGTCACCGCCCACGTCACCGGCCCGCACGCCAGCCTGGGTCGGTCCGAGGTGGCGCACGTGCTCGGGCGCCTCGCCGCGGGCGCACCCGACGCGCGGCTCGGGCTGCCGCTCGACCGCGTGACCCGCGACGAGGCGTGGGGCGTCCTCGGTCGGGGCTGGGGCTGGGACGGCTCGACGCCACGAGCGGCCATCGACCCGGACCGCACCATCGCCGGCATCGAGCACGCCCGGCACCGGCTGCGCGCGGTCGGCGCCGCGGGCGGCCGAGTGGCCGTCGCCACCGGCCACCCCGCCTCGCTGCTCACGCTGCTCACCGCCATGGCCGACCTCGCCGCCGCCTCGGGCGCCGCGGTCCTCACCTGCGACCACTCGGTGGCCCTCCGCGCCGGCAACCGAGCGCTCTGGTGGCTCGGACCGGTCGCGGTGGTCACGGACGGTGAGTCGCTCCTCGGTGACGACGGCGGGGACGCGGCCGACGAGTGGCTCTTCCGGGCGGGGCGCCCCGACCTCGTCGTCGCCGACGGGGCCTTCGCGGGCGCTGCCGCCGCCGCCGGTCACGAGACCATCGCCCTCGCCGATCTCGACGTCCCTGCCCTCGGGCTCGCCGGGGAGCAGGGCCTCCCGGTCGCCCTGCTCCCGCTCGACACCAGCCGGCCGCCGGCGGCCTACCTCCCCCTCGTCGAGCTCCTCACGGGCGGGGCACCCGAACCGGGCCAACCGGGCGAGCAGCCCGCACCGCCCGATCCGGCCACCCGGCACCAGCCGCCCCACTCGACAACTCCAACCCCGGGGGCCTAACCTCGCCCTCCGAAGCGGGGGAGAGGGGTGAGCCGCGTGGCGCAGTCCTTTGCAAAGGCGCGCTTCCTGACCGTTCAGGAAGTCGCAGACTTGCTGCGAGTGTCATCGATGACGGTCTACCGCCTGATCAAGGCGGGAGACCTGCCAGCCGTGCGCGTCGGGCGTTCCTTCCGGGTGCGCGACGCAGACGTCGACGCCTATCTCGCGTCGCGCTACACCCAGGCCGGCTGATCCGGCCGCGGTGGCCCGTGGAGGCCGCCTCGCGTGACTGATCCGCGTCCGCCGTCCGAACGCGTCGTCGCGTTCCTCTCCGACTTCGGGCTCGCCGACGAGTTCGTCGGCGTCTGCACGGCCGTGATCGTCGGCCTCGCTCCCGGCACGACCGTCGTCGACCTCACCCACGAGCTCCCACCCCACGACATCCAGGCGGGGTCACTCGCGCTGGTGCGGTCCATCCAGTACCTCCCCGAGGGCGTCGTCGTCCTCGCGGTCGTCGATCCCGGCGTCGGCACCGATCGTCGCGTCGTGGCCGTCGCGTGCGACGCGGCGACGCTCGTCGGGCCGGACAACGGACTCCTCGCACCGGCCGTCGCGATGCTCGGCGGCGCCCGCCGCGTCGTGGAGATCACCAACGAGGCGCTGCGGCTCCCCTCGGTGGGCGCGACCTTCGCGGGCCGCGACGTCCTCTCGCCCGCCGTCGCCCACCTCGTCCTCGGGGAGCCGCTCGACGACCTCGGTCCGGCCGTCGACCCCGCGAGCCTCGTGCCCGGCATCCTCGGGCTCCCCCAGACTCGCGACGACGGCGGCATCGACGCCCAGGTCTGGTGGGTCGACCGCTTCGGCAACTGCCAGCTCAACGTCGGTCCCGACGAGCTGGTGGCCCTCGGGGGCTCGCTCGACGGTCCGGTCGAGGTGCGCATGGGCGAGCGGGTGAAGTCGGCCCGTTGGGTCCACACCTACGCCGACGCCAAGCCGTCGGAGCTCGTGCTGGTGGTCGACTCCACCGGCCTGCTGTCGCTCTGCCTCGACCGCCGCTCGGCGGCAGCCGAGTACCAGCTGCGGACGGGAGCCCCCGTCACCCTGGTGCCGCCGCCGTGACCGGCGGCGCCCCGACCCGGTCCCCGATGGCGACGGCTCTCCGCCACCCGGACAGACTCTGACCATGCGCCCCGGCACGACGATCGCGATCGTGACCCTGCTCGTGCTGATCTTGGCGGCCGCCTTCGCGCAGTTCGTGCTCCGGCTCAGCCCCTGAGCGACCTGCGGTCGCCGGACACCGAGGGTGGGCGTCATCCGGCCCGCAAGGTAAAAAAATCACCCTCCGTGGTCATCGGGCCTCAAGGGCGCCCGGCTCCTGTCGATACCGCATTCGGATCCGGTTCGCGGGTGTGGGTTGTGTGACGTCGCCATCGGCGGCGTTCACCGGCCTCCCAGCCCGCCCCAAGGCCCACGCCCGCGGACCGGTCTCTTCTCGTCTCGGTCGCTCTCCGTGGGCGGGGAGACCCGGCCCACGGCCGTTCGCTCCCTTGGCGAGCACCTGCGCTCGCTCCGCTCGCTCCGGTGCCGCTCGTCTCGGTCGCTCTCTGTGGGCCGGGATACCCGGCCCACGGCCGTTCGCTCCCTGGGCGAGCACCTGCGCTCGCTCCGCTCGCTCCGGTGCCGCATCGTGGCGGCCGGCCTTCGTCCTACGATCCGGCGCGTGAACCTTGCTGCGGTGCTGCTCGAGGCTGGTGATGACGGGCACGCTGCGCTGATCGGCGGGCGCGGCACCACCTCGTACGCCGCGCTTCGGGCGCTCGTCGCGCGGATGCACGCGTCGCTTGTCGACGCCGGTGTCGAGCCCGGTGACCGCGTGGGGATCGTGGCGGGGAACGACGAGGGGTTCGTCGTCGCCTACCTCGGGGCGCTGCACGCGGGGGCGGTTGCGGTGCCGTTGAACCCGTCGGCGCCGCCGGCGGAGCTCGAGCGTGAGGTCGCCGCGGTGGAGCCACGGGTGGTGCTCGCCTCGGGCGCCGCGGTCTCGGTCTGCAGCGCCGCGGGCGCGCCCGCCCGAGCCATCGACCTCGACGCGCTGCCCGACGCGGCGCCGCCGGTGGTCGAGCGCGCCGACGACGACCTCGCCGTGCTCCTCTTCACGTCCGGCACCGCGGGCGCGCCGAAGGCGGCGCAGCTCTCGCACGGCAACCTGGCCGCGAACATCGCGCAGGTGCTCGACCACCCCGGCCTCACGCTCGAGGCCACCGACGTCTCTTTCGGTGCGCTGCCGTTCTTCCACGTGTTCGGCCTCAACGTCGTGCTCGGCGTCGGGCTGGCGGCGGGCGGCACCATCGTGCTCCAGGAGCGCTTCGAGCCCGCCGCCGCCGCGGCGCTCATCGCCGAGCATCGGGTCACGGTCGTGGCCGGTGTGCCCACCATGTTCTCGGCGTGGCTCGCCCTCGATGCGCTGGCCGCCGACGCCTTCGCGTCGGTTCGCCTCGCCGTGTCGGGCGCAGCTGCGCTCTCGGAGGAGGTCGCCGACTCGTTCCGAGAGCGCTTCGGTGTCGTCCTGCACCAGGGCTACGGGCTCACCGAGGCGGCGCCGATCGTCACCACGACCGCCATCGGCGGTGCGGCGCCCCGGCCGGGGTCGATCGGGCCGCCGCTGCCCGGCGTCGACGTGCGGATCGCCGACGGCGACGGGGCCGACGCCCTCCTGGGCGACCCCGGCGAGCTGCTCGTCCGCGGCCCCAACGTCTTCTCGGGCTACTGGCACGACGACGAAGCCACCGCCCGGGCCATCGATGCCGACGGCTGGCTGCACACCGGCGACGTCGCCGTCGTCGAGGAGAGCGGGGACCTCCACCTCGTCGACCGCGCCAAGGACCTCGTGATCGTCTCGGGCTTCAACGTCTATCCGGTCGAGGTCGAGGACGTGCTCCGCGAGCACCCGAGCGTGGCCGACGCCGCGGTGGTGGGCGAGCCCAACCCGCGCACGGGCGAGGCGGTGGTCGCGTACATCGTCGCGGCCGACGGTCAGACCGTCGACGAGGGCGCCCTTGCCGCCCACGCGGCGCGGGCGTTGGCCCGCTACAAGTGCCCGACGCGCTACGAGGTCGTCGACACCCTGCCGCGCACGCTCGCGGGGAAGCTCCTACGACGAGAGCTGCGCGGCTGAGGCGGTGCCGCCACGCGCGGCCATGGACGTCCGACGGCCTTCGGCGACGAGGAAGCCCGCGTAGATCACGGTGATGCCGATCGCGAGGCTGAGCGTGAACGCCTCGTCGTGTCCGACGATGCCCTGGACGAGCCCGCCGCTCGAGAGCACGAGGGTGCCCAGTGCGATCAGCACGTTCGCCCCGGCGATGCGTCGGATCTCCGGTCGCGTGCCCGGGCCGCGATCTCGAGCGAGCCGCCACAACGACCACAGCGCGCCGGCGAGGATGACCACCGCGCCGATGCCGCTGCCCGCCGCAGCGAGCGCGCGCGGGAACGCGCCGAAGACGTCCTTCCCCACCGGGATCTCGAAGCCGCTCACGGGCTCCATCGGGGCGCTCATCAGCACGCCCGCGGCGAGGCCCGAGAAGAAGACGAGGAACCAGCGCACCCGCCGGGCCGTGTCGGCGCCGATCAGCAGGGCGATGGTGCCGAGGGCGAGCCACGGCACGTTGAGGACCGCTCCGAAGAGGTAGAAGGCGCGAAACGTGCCGTTGTCCCACCCCGTCGACACCCCGACGGCCAGGGCGGCCGACGCGAGGGCGAACATCGCCAGGGCCACGGCCCAGGCCGCGAGGTGCGGCGATCGGCGCTGGGTCCACCGGACGAGCGTCGACTCGGCGAAGAGCGATGCCACCGCCGTCGCCAGGAACGCCAGGCCCGTCACCATGCGCGGAGCGTAGGACCACGCCGGGCGGTGGCGGCAGTCCGGGGGCTGCGGGCCTGGGCCTTCCCAGCGAAGGGACAGCATCCGTTCCCGACTTTGTGAACTTGTGCACGAGCGGCGGTAGCCTGGGTTCCCCCCACCCGGGTCCCGGGTTCGACTGAGGAGCACGGTCATCGCCGACGTCCGCCGGATCCCCGAAGCGACCGTCGCCCGGCTGCCCCTCTACTACCGGGGTCTGCTCGAGGTCGCCGACCAGGACGCCCGCACGGTCTCGTCGGAGCAGCTCGCCGAGCTCGCCGGCGTGAACGCCGCCAAGGTGCGCAAGGACCTCTCGTACCTGGGCTCGTACGGCACGCGCGGCGTCGGGTACGACGTCGCCGAGCTGGTCGGCGAGATCGCCCGAGAGCTCGGTCTCACGCACGACTGGCCGGTGGTGATCGTCGGGCTCGGCAACCTCGGCCACGCGCTGGCCAACTACCGCGGCTTCGGGGCCCGGGGCTTCCGGATCGTCGCCCTGCTCGACGCCGACCCGGTGAAGGTGGGCAAGCAGGTGGCCGGCCTGGCGATCGAGCCGCTGGAGCGTCTGGCGGCGATCGTGGGCGAGCGTGACGTCGCCATCGGCGTCATCGCCACCCCCGCGCCGGCCGCCCAGGAGGTGGCCGACCTCCTGGTGGACGCGGGCGTCGGCTCGATCCTCAACTTTGCGCCGGCCGTCGTGACCGTCCCGCCCACGGTGTCGCTGCGCAAGGTGGACCTGGCGACCGAGCTGCAGATCCTCTCCTTCTACCAACAGCACCGGACCCGTCCCTCCCGGGACGGCGCCCGCGTCTGACCCTGCGAGACTGCTGCTGTGGGTGCCGAGCGCGGACGACCGGGCTTGACCGGCTATCCGGTCAACCTGCTCGTGGAGGGGCGGCGGTGCGTGGTCGTGGGCGCGGGGCGGATCGCGGCCCGCAAGGTCGAGGCGCTGCTCGATGCGGGGGCGGCCGTGCACGTGGTCGCGCCGGAGCTGGGCGACGAGATCCGGGCGTGGCGTGACGCCGGGCGGCTCACCGCCGACGAGCGGGCCTTCGTGCCGGGCGACCTCGACGGCGCCTGGCTGGCCACCGCCGCGACCTCGGACCCCGCGGTGAACCAGGCGGTCTTCGACGCCGGCGAGGCCGGCCGGACCTGGGTGAACGCCGCCGACGACCCCGATCGGTGCTCGTTCACCCTCATGTCGGTGGTGCGTCAGGGCGACATCGTGGTGACGATCGGCACCGGCGGACGCAGCCCGGCGCTCGCCACCTACCTGAAGGACCACGTCGCCACGGAGATGGGGCCCGAGTGGGCCACCCTCCTCGAGGTGCTGTCCGAGGCCCGGGAGGCCCTGCGGGCCGGCGGCACCTCCAGCGAGACCGTGGATTGGCGACGCGCCCTCGATTCCGGCATGCTCGACCTCATCCGCAACGGCCACGTGGCCGAAGCGAAGGAGCTCCTCCAGACGTGTCTCTCGTCGTCGTCGGACTGAACCACCGCACCGCGGCGGTCGATCTGCTCGAGCAGATGACGGTGGCGCCCTCGGCCCTCCCGAAGGCGCTCCAGTCGCTCGTGGCTCGGGAGC
>CAZKTS010000322.1:0-3509 GCA_964555735.1 uncultured Bifidobacteriaceae bacterium | reverse complement strand
GAGCCGGCCGTCGGTCTCGGCGCCGGTCTGGCCGAGCTCGTCGGGCGTCGGGCCGATGCGCTCGACGAGCGGCGCGAGGGCGTCGGCGTCGAAGCGGTAGACGTCGGCCGCGTTCCCGCCGAGGATCGCCGCGGTCTCGTCGACCGGGATGTCCCAGAACGCATTGCGCAGCCACTCCTTGGTGTGCGGCCACGTGCCTTCGGGGTGCGGGAAGTCGTTGCCCCACATGATGTTGCCGACGCCGATCTCGTAGCGCCGGGCGAGCTCGCGTCGACGGGTGTTCGACGCCCCGATCGCGCAGTTGCGGTCGAAGTACGCGCTCGGTCGCTGCGGCATGTTCTTGCTGAGCTGGTCGCCGAGCTTCTTCGACGCGTGCTCGCGGTCGTACGCGATGTCGGACGTCCAGAGCAGGTCGGCAGCCCAGAACGCGCCGCACTCGGTGACGACGAACCGCAGGTCGGGGAACTGCTCGAACTTGCCGGCCCACAGCATGAACCACAGCGGGCGCGTCGACCACCAGCGCACCTCGGACACGTAGATGCCGACGTGCTCGCCGTACGCCTCGCGGTCCGCGGAACCCGAGTGCACGTGCACGGGGAGCTGGTTGGCCTGGCATGCCTCCCACACCTTGTCGTAGCGCGCGTCGTGGTACGGCGCGTACGGCTGCCACATCGACGGGATCAGGATCCCGCCGCGCAGGCCCGACTCGGCGACGCGCTCGATCTCGGTGACGGCGGCGTCGATGTCGTGCAGGATCGGCAGGACGGCGACGCCGGCGCGACGGTCCGGGCTGTCGGCGCAGAGCTCGGCGAGCCAGCGGTTGTGCGCGCGGGCGCCGGCGAGCAGCAGCTCGGGATCGTGGTCGCCGCCCTGTCCGAGGCCGGCACCGAAGGGTGCCGAGGCGCCGCCGGTCACCGCGTCGGCGTCGGGGAAGATCACCTCGCCGGCCACGCCGTCGGCATCGAGCTCCTTGTCGCGCCGAGCGGCGTCCCAGCCGCCGCGCAGGCCCTCTTCGTTCTCGCGCTCCCACTCCTCGGCGAACTCCTCGTTGCGGAGCCCGCGCGCCCGCAGCTCGTCGTCGATGAGCGCACGCTGGCGCTGGAACTCGTCGAAGGCGTCGCGGTACTGCGGGTCCAGCCAGTCGCGGTACTGCTCGTTGGGCAGGCCCGCGTGGCAGTCGGACGAGATCACCATGTAGCGCGTCATGACTTCGCTCCCTGGGTGGCGGTGCTCGTGCCCGCGACCTGGCGCAGGTACGACGGGTTGGTGCGGGTGAGCATCGACTCCGCTCGGGCGCGGATCTGCTCGTCGGTGCGGTCGTCGGCGGGGAGGATCCAGAACGTGTCGGTGCGCACCGCGTCGACGACGCGCCCCGCCACCTCCTCCACCGGCGTGTACTGGATCTCGACGCCGGCGTCCTCCATGAGTTGCTCGTACTGCTCGAGGGTGACGGGTGGCGTCGCGCGCGGCTTGGAGCGGGCGAGCTCGGCCGGTCGGTTGCGCCACGACTCGAAGAGGCCGGTGCGCAGCATGTGCGGGCCGGGGAAGAGCACCGACGCGCCGACCGCCGAGCCGTCCTCGTCGAGCTGGCCGTGCAGCACCTCGGTGAGCGTGACGACGGCCGCCTTGGTGACCGAGTACTCGGGCGTGGTGAGCAGCGGCGCGACGCCGCCGTTGCCCGACGACGTGTTGACGACGTGGCCGGGCTCGCCGCTCGCGACCATGCCGGGCACGAACGCGCTGATGCCGTTGGTGACGCCGAGCAGGTTGACGCCGACGCCCCAGCGCCAGTCGTTGGGCTCGTGCTCCCAGATGCGGCCCTCGGCACCGACGCCGATGCCCGCGTTGTTGCACAGCAGGTTGACCGCGCCGTACGCGTCGATCGCGGCGTCGCGGAGCGCGCACACCGAGTCGTAGTCGGAGACGTCGGTGGGGACGCCGGTCACGTCGTGGCCGGCAACGCGCAGCTCGGCCACCGTCGCGTCCAGCGGCTCAGGCTGCACGTCGGCGAGGACGACGCGCATGCCCTCGGCCGCGAACCGCTCACCCATCGCCCGCCCGAGCCCCCCGGCGCCCCCGGTGACGACAGCCACCCGTCCCTTCAGGTCCTCGATCACTTGGCCGCGCTGCCGATGGGCTGCTCGGCGAAGGCCGGGCACTTGGCGGCGGCGTCGGGGATCGCCGTGGGGTCGATGCCCGCGGTGACCTCCTCGACGGTCGGGCCGACCTTCGCGGCGATCGGGGCCAGGGCGTCGAGGTCGAAGCCGTAGAGCTTCGCCGCGTTCCCGCCGACCATCGCCTGCACCTCGGCCGGTGGCACGCCCGCGTACGCCAGCCGCAACGCCTCGTTGGAGAACGGGTACGCCGCCTCCTTGTGCGGGTAGTCGCACCCCCACATGATCTTGTCGACGCCGACGGCGTGTCGCAACGGCACCTCGCCCGGCCGCATGAAGCTCGACCCGACGTGGCACTGGCGCGCCCAGTACTCGCTCGGCTGCAGCGACAGCTTGCGGATCGGCTCGCCCCACTCGAGCTCCTGCGACCCGCCGGCGCCGCGCATGCGCGTGAAGAAGTAGTCGAGCGTCATCAGCCGCTCCGGGATCCACGCGGTGCCCTGCTCGGTGAACACGAGCTGGAGGTTCGGATGCCGCTCGGGCACGCCGCCGACGATGAGGTGCCACAGCGTGCGGTTCGCCCACCACGTCACCTCGAGCAGGAAGATCACCTTGTCTTCCGGCGTCTCGTCCATCGGCGGGACCGCGCTGCCCGCGTGGCTGTTCACCGGCATGCCGAGCTCTTCGCACACCTGCCAGATCGGCTCGTACGTCGGCGAGTAGAGCGGCGGGAGGCCGGTGCCCGGCGGCGCGCCGGGCAGCAGCACGCCGCCGGTGAGCCCCGCGTCGCGTGCCCAGCGGATCTCCGCGACGGCCGCGTCGACGTCGTGGAGCGTGATCTGCGCGATGCCGGCGCGCCGGCCGGGCGTCGCGGCACAGAAGTCCGCGAGCCAGCGGTTGTGCGCGCGCAGGCCGGCCCACCGGCGCTCCTGCTCGGCGGCGTCGCCCGGCGGCGCGAGCGTGAGCGACGTCTTGCCGTGGAACGGCGGCACCGTGTTGGGGAAGAGCACCTCGGCGACGATGCCGTCGTCCTCGAGCTCGCGCTCGCGGCGCGCGCTGTCCCAGTTGCGGTTCGCGTTCGGGCCCTCGAGGTCGGGGTAGGGCACGACGTAGTCGGCGACCCACGCGTCGAACTCGTCGAGGTACGCACGTTCGAGGTAGTCGCGGTACGTGTGGATCTCGGCGCCGGCGTGACCGTCGGCGGAGATGACCGTGTAGCGGTCGCTCAACGCTGTCCCCCTGTGCGAGCGGCGCGCCTCGGTGACGCGGTCCGGCTCTGTGACGTCGTCCTTGCTCTGTAACGGTGTTCCTGTAACATCGTTCCATGACCGTCGGCACCCGTCAACCCCGACCTCGCCAGGTCCGGGTCACCCGCGACGAGGTCGTCGACACCGC
>CAZKTS010000321.1:0-5072 GCA_964555735.1 uncultured Bifidobacteriaceae bacterium | reverse complement strand
GCGCCGCGCATCATCACCGTGTACCGCACCGACGCAGACCCCCGGACCGTCGACCTCTCGCTCGATCCGTCGGAACGCCCCTACGGCTCCGTGTTCGGCCGGCGGCCCGATGTGATCAACGCCGGCCTGGCCGGGTTCGGGCGCCTCACGACGCCGGATGCCTGGCTCTCCACGTGGTCGGGCCTGAGCTCGAACGCGAGCTTCCGCAAGTGCGCGCCGGAGATCACGGTGCCGACGCTCGTGGCGGAGTACACGGGCGACCAGTCCGCGTTCCCGGGCACCATCCAGGAGATCCTCGGCTGGCTGGGCGCCGGCGACCTGACCCACGAGCGCGTGCGCGGCACGCACTTCGGTGGTCCGGTGAAGAAGGGCGAGCCCACCGGCGGCGAGAACGCCGCGCCGGTGCTGAACGCCTGGCTCGCCGAACGCTTTCCTGCGGCCTGAACCGCCGCGACCGACCACGCTTCTCACACACGGAGGATCAATGGCAGAGATCGGGCTCCTGACCCTGGGGGACCACTCCGCGGACCCGTACACCGGCGAGCAGACGACCCAGGCGCAGCGCGTGCGCGAGATCGTCGATGCGGCGGTGCTCGCGGAGCAGGTCGGCATCAGCTCGATCTGGATCGGGGAGCACCACTTCTCGCACTGGATCGTGCCGTCGCCGCAGATGCTCCTCGCGTCGATCGCGGAGCACACGTCGACGCTGCGTCTCGGCACCGGCGTGACCCTGATGTCGACGGACGACCCCATCCGCATCGCGGAGGACTTCGCCGTCCTCGACCTCCTCTCGGACGGCCGCGCCGAGCTGGTCTGCGGGAAGGGCATCCTCAAGCGCACCTTCGCGGCCGCCGGCCTCGAGCTCGACGACTCACCCCAGCTGATGCGCGAGAACCTCGAGCTGCTGCTCCGGCTGTGGCGCGAGGAGGGCGTCACGTGGTCCGGGTCATTCCGCCCCCCGATCGCCGACATCACCATGCAGCCCCGCCCGGTGCAGTCGCCGCACCCGCGGGTCTGGATGGCGGGCGGCTCCGACTCGTCGGTCGACCTCGCCGTCGATCTCCAGCTGCCGCTCATGCTCCCGAGCGCGTTCAGCCGTCCGGAGGCGTACGAGCCGTTCGCGCGCCGCTACCGCGAGCGCTGGGCGGAGGTCGGGAACGACCCGGCCGGGATGCTCGTCGGCGGGTGCAACCACGTCTACGTGGCCAACACCAGCACCGAGGCCGCGCGCGAGCGCTGGAAGCCCTACTACTACGAGTACTTCCAGTTCGCGCAGCGAGAGCTGCTCGAAGGCGGCGCGAACCAGGGCGCCAAGTTCCTCGAGCGCAAGAACTTCGACTACGAGGGCATCCTGCGCGGGCCCGGCATCTGCGGCGCGCCCGACGCCGTGGTCGAGCGTGTCCTCGAGATCCAGGAGCTCCTGACGCTCGACGTCCATCTCCTCATGCTCGACCTCGGCGGCATGCCGTACGGCGAGGTCGCGGACACCATCCAGGTGCTCGGCGCCGACGTCCTGCCGCACCTCGACGCCGCTCCGCTCGCCGGTCCGGTCTTCGCCCCGGCCGCCGCGGTGTCCACATCAAGCACTTGATCTTCACCCCTTGACATGCCAGGATCCCGGCGGATCGACCGGTCCCGACGACCGGCGAGCCGGGAGGACGCGGCGTGGCGAAGGTCAACGAGCTCGGATACGTGGGGATCGGCGCCCGGGACACCGACGCGTGGAAGACGTACGCGACCGATGTCCTCGGGCATGAGGTGTCGCCGTGGAGCGACGACCAGCACCTCTATCTGCGGATGGACGAGCAGCACCACCGGCTCACGGTGCACCCCGACGAGCGCGACGACGTCGTCTACGTCGGTTGGGATGTCGGGACGCCCGAGAACATGCACGAGGTCGCGGCCCAGGTGGAGAAGGCCGGCGTCGCGGTGACCGCGGCGACGCCCGAGGAGGCCGCCGACCGTCGCGTCGTCGACTTCGTCCACTTCGTCGACCCGCACAACGGCCTGCGCACCGAGCTGCACTACGGCCCCGAGATCATCTACATGCCGCCCTACCACCCGCAGCGGGCGATCACCGGCTTCAAGACCGGTGATCAGGGCATGGGGCACTTCGTCAGCTTCGTCAAGGACTCCGAGGCGGCCGCGGCGTTCTACACCGAGGCGCTCGGGTTCGCGATGTCCGACTGGATCATCGTGCCCGGCATCGGTCGGGTCGGTGCGTTCATGCACTGCAACACTCGTCAGCACTCGCTCGCGTTCTTCACGAACCCCGTCGCCGAACGGCGCGTGCACCACGTGATGATGGAGCACACCTCGATCGACGACGTCGGCACCGGCTACGACATCTGCCTGGAGCGCGAGCTGGTCACCGCGACCCTCGGTCGCCACCTCAACGACCACATGGTGTCCTTCTACTTCAAGAACCCGGGCGACTGGCACTTCGAGATCGGCTGGGGCGCGCGGGCGATCGACCCCGCGACCTGGAAGGTCCAGCACTACAACGGGATGCAGCCCGGCGGGGGCGAATGGGGCCACGACGGGTTGATGAACATCACCTGAGCGGCGTCGGCCGGCCGATCCCGAGAACGATCGTACGAACCACCTCCGAGAACGAGGGGACACACCGATGCTCGCTGCTTCCGACGTCAAGGGCCTGCTCGCCCTCCCGCCCACGCCCATCAAGGAAGGCGTCGACATCTGGACCGAGGGGAGCACCGTCGACCTCGCGGAGGCGACGCGCCTCGCCGACCAGATGATCGTCGACGGCGCTGCCGGGATCGGGCTCTGCGGCACCACCGGTGAGTGCGCCACCCTCACCTGGGACGAGAAGGTCGAGCTCTACGGCGCGGTCATCGACACGGTCGCCGGTCGAGTCCCGGTGTGGTGCGGCACCACCGCGCTCGGGACGCGTGAGGTCGTACGCGAGATGCGAGCGGTCAAGGACATGGGTGCGGCGGCGGCGTTCGTGGGTCTGCCGCTCTGGCAGACGCCGACGATGACCAATGCGGTCGGCTTCTTCGCCGACCTCGCCGCGGCGGTGCCGGACCTCCCCGTGATGGTCTACGCCAACAGCTTCTTCTTCAAGTTCACGTTCCCGGTCGAGTTCTGGCAGGGGATCGCGGCGAAGGCGCCCACGGTGATCGCGACGAAGGTCGGGTTCCCGCTGACGCGCGAGTACCTCGACGCCACCAACGGCCAGGTGAACTTCATGACCGGCGAGGGCACGATCGGCAACCACTACCGCCTGGCCCCCGAGACCGTCACCGCCGCGTGGGCGACATCGGGGGCGATGGGGCCGGAGCCGTGGGTCGCGCTCCTGGACGCGATCGAGAAGCAGGACACCGCCGAGGCCGAGCGCGTGCTCGCCGACATCGAGGGCGTGCCGCTGCCGATCCCGGACTTCGCCGACTTCGACAAGTACAACCTCCAGCTCGAGAAGGCGCGCATCAACGCGGCCGGCTACACGAAGTGCGGACCACCGCGGCCGCCGTACTCCGACCTGCCCGACGACTGGCGCGCCGCGGCGGAGACGAACGGCAAGGCGTGGGCCGCCATGCGCGCGGCGTACGTCAAGCGCTGACGCGCGGCCGCCCGACCGACCACCACAGGGGGAGCAGACATGGCCGAGCCTGGGCACGAGAACATGGTCCCGGACTTCGCGAAGGACATCGACGTCACCGACCTGTCGACGATCGCGTTCGACATCGACAAGTACGTCCAGTTCTCACCGGACGCCGCCACGGTGGTGTTCGCCTACTCAAGCGCGCAGATGGGCGTGGTGGTGTGGAACCTCGCGCCGGGGCAGGAGAACGACTATCACGTGCACCCGCAGATCGAGCACCTGCACATCATCCTGCAGGGAGAGTGCGAGTACTCGATCGCCGACCGGGACCCGATCATCCTCGGCAAGGGCCAGGCGATCATGGTGCCGGCCCAGGTGCCGCACGGCATCCGCAACGTCGGCACGGAGCCGGCGTCGTACATGGCCGTCACGCCCGACCCGAGCAAGTACGAGAAGGTCGTCGTGGACCGTCCGGACACCAAGGCGGCGTCGTGAGCGGGCTCGGCGAGCGTGAGGTCGCCGACAAGCTCGAGATCCGCGACGTCCTCGCCCGCTACATGAAGGCCATCCGGGTGAAGGACCTCGACCTGATGGACGCGTGCTTCGCGGACGACGCGCGCATCGACTACACCGCGATCGGTGGGTCGGAGAAGTCGTGGCCTGACACCAAAGAGTGGCTGAAGCCGATGGTCCTCGACGTCGAGCTGTTCTGGCTCTACGTCGGCGAGGTGTACCCGGTCTTCAAGGGCGACGAGGCCGAGGTCGAGACCACGTGGCACGGCGTCTTCGTGCCCGCGGCCGGTGCCACGCCGTTGCTCGTCTTCGGGTCGTACGACGACGTGTTCGTCCGCACTCCCGACGGCTGGCGCATCAAGTTCCGCAAGGACCGACCGGAGATCCAGGTCCTTTCGGCCGGGCGGCAGTAGCTCACCGCCGCGACCCGGTCGCGGCACGACCTGGGGGGTCGCTCGCGTGTCGTATCGAGTCGTGCACTGTGGAACGGGCAACGCGGGGAAGCTCGCGTTGCGCGGGGTGATCGGGAATCCCGACCTCGAGCTCGTCGGTCTGCTCGCGTTCTCACCCGACAAGGTCGGCAAGGACGCGGGCGAGCTCGCCGAGAGCGGGACGACGACGGGCGTCGTCGCGATCGACGATGTCGACGCGCTCCTCGCGCTCGAGGCCGACTGCCTCTGCTACATGGCCGACGGCCTCAAGTACACCGCGGACTCGGTCGAGTTCATGGCGCGCTTCCTCGCGGCGGGCACGAACGTCGTGACCACGTCGGTGCTGCCGCTCGTGTACCCGCCCACCGCGGCGCCGGAGCTCCGCGACCCGATCGAGCGGGCCTGCAAGGAGGGTGGCACGTCCTTCTACTGCAACGGCGCCGACCCGGGCTTCGCGAGCGATCTCGTGCCGGTCACGCTGCTCAGCCTCATGGACGACCTCGAGGCCGTCCGCATCCAGGAGATCATCGACTACTCGTTCTACGACCAGCCCGAGACGATGA
>CAZKTS010000320.1:0-7179 GCA_964555735.1 uncultured Bifidobacteriaceae bacterium | reverse complement strand
GATCGTGTACACGATCCCCGTGACGGCCAGGACCGGGCCGTAGAGGCGTCGGTAGCGCGCGCTCAGGAGTGCGAGCGGCACCGCGATGAGCAGCCCGAGCCCCACGGAGAGGATGACGAGCTCGATGTGCTCCTGGAGCCGGTCGACGATGTCGTCGACGTGGTCCTCGACCCACGGCCAGTACAGCCACTTCGGCCCGATGTCCTCGGCGAGGATCGCGACGAGGTTCACGACGCTCCCTGCAACGCCTCGCGGTACACCGTGCGCGTCCGCTGTGCGCAGCGGTCCCACGTGAACTCCGCCGAGCGCGCCCGGCCCTTCTCCGCGAGCTCGGCGAGCGCATCGCCGTCCCGCAGCATGTCGACGAGCGCGTCGCCCCACGCGGCCGCGTCCTCCGCGGGGACGTAGCGCGCCGCGTCGCCACCGACCTCGCGCAGCACGGGGATGTCGGAGCAGAGCACCGCGGTCGATTGTGACATCGCTTCGAGGACGGGGAGGCCGAATCCCTCGTGCAGGCTGGGGAACGCCATCACGTCGGCGCCGCGGTACAGCGCGACGAGCCGGTCGGCCCGCACCGAGCCGGTGAGGATCACCCGATCGCCGAGGTGGGCGGCCATCTCCTGCACCGTGTCCGCGGCATCGAGCCAGCCGGTGGGGCCCACCAGCACCAGCCGATGCGGGAGGTCCTTGGCAGAGAGCACCGCCCGAAACGCGTCGACCAGCACGGGGAGGTTCTTCCGAGGCTCGAGCGTCCCGACCCACAGCACGTACGGGCCGTCGATCCCGAGCTGACGGCGGGTGGCCGCAACGATGCCGTCCCCCACGATGTGCTGGGTGACGCCGTGGGGGACGATCCGCACCTTGTCGAGCGAGATCGCGGTGTGGTCCGCGACCTCCTCGGCCGCCGCGACGGTCGGAGCGATGATGAGGTCGGCGCGCCGCGCCGCCGCCGCCGAGCCCTGCTTGTGGAACCAGCGCCCGCGGCGCGTGTAGGTCTCCGGGAAGGTCAGCGCGGCCGCGTCGTGCACCGTCACCACGAGCAGGGCCCCGCTCTTTGGTGGGACGGCCAGCGACGGCGCGTGGACGACGTCGAGCTTGCGGAGCCGCGGGTGCAACGTGCCGAGCGGCGGGAAGCCGGTGAGGTTCCAGCTGTCGTACAGGGCCGGACGCGGCAGCGACAGGCGCACGACGTCGTCGGCGGGCAGGCCGAACGCGCCCAGGGCGCTCACGATCGCGGCCCGCCCGTGGCGGGCGACGAACGGCACGACCTCGACCTCGTCGTGCTCGTCGTCGGCGGGCGCGGGCAGCAGGCGCAGCAGCTCGGCGGTGTAGCGGCCGATGCCACCGGAGGGACGCTGGAGCAGCTGCTCGATGTTCAGGGCGACGCGCATGGCGCGCCGAGCCTGCCACGGCCCGCCTATCGTTGCGCCATCTCCGCCATGATCCGCCTCGACGCGGTCTCGAAGCGCTATCCCAACGGCACCGTTGCGGTGCACGACCTCACGCTCGACGTCGCGGAGGGCGACGTCTGCGTGCTCGTCGGGCCGTCGGGATGCGGCAAGACGACCACGCTGAAGATGATCAACCGGCTCATCGAACCCACCGGCGGCCGGCTCTTCCTCGACGGCGAGGACGTCACCGCGGCGGACCCGGTCGAGCTGCGCCGGCGCATCGGCTACGTGATCCAGCAGGTCGGCCTGTTCCCGCACCAGACCATCGGCACCAACGTCGGCACGGTGCCGAAGCTGCTCGGCTGGAAGCGCGACCGGATCGACGCTCGCGTCGACGAGCTGCTCGACCTCGTCGGCCTCGAGCCGTCCGAGTACCGCGACCGGTACCCCGCCCAGCTCTCCGGCGGACAGCGTCAGCGCGTCGGGGTGGCGCGTGCCCTCGCGGCGGACCCGCCCGTGCTGCTCATGGACGAGCCCTTCGGCGCGATCGACCCCGTCACGAGGGTGCGCCTCCAGGACGAGTTCCTCCGCCTCCAGGCCGAGGTGCACAAGACGATCGTCTTCGTCACCCACGACATCGAGGAGGCGGTGAAGATGGGCGACCGGATCGCGATCCTCGACGTCGGCGGGATCCTCGCCCAGTACGACACGCCCGCCGAGATCCTCGGCAACCCCAAGTCGACCATGGTCGCCGACTTCGTGGGCTCCGACCGCGGCCTCAAGCGGCTCAAGGTCACCGCCATCGACCTCGAGAGCCTCGAGCACCCGCCCACGATCCTCCCGACCGCGACGCTCGCCGACGCGCGCGCCGCGCTGACCCCTCCGTGCGAGTGGGTGGCGGTCGTCGACGCCGACGGCCTCCTCCACGGCCACGTGCCCGCCGACGCCTCACTCCACGGCGAGCCCGACCGGCCCATCACGGACCTCATCGAGCGCATCGAGGCCTGGGTGTCGATCGACGACCACCTCGAGGAGGCGCTCGCTGCGACCCTGCTCACCGAGGTCGGTTGGGTCGCAGTGCTCGACGGCGACCGCTTCGTCGGCGTGCTCACCCCGGAGTCGGTGTACCGGGCGCTGCGGCGCTCGCTCGACGCGCAGGCGGCCGCGACCGCAGCGGCCGAGGCGGCCGCCGTCGGCCGATAGCGTGGCGGGCGTGCACGACCTTCTCATCGCCCTGGGCGTGGTCACCGCCCTTGCCGCGGCCGCCTACTCGACCTGGTCACCCTGCGGGCAGTCGATGCTGTCGCAGCTCACGCCGCTCGGCGAGCGGTCGCGCGGGCGTCGCTTCGGCGGCACCGCCGCCTGGTTCGTCGCCGGCGCGCTCGTGGGCGGGGCCATGCTCGGTGGCGTCACCGCGGCGCTCGCGGCCGCGGTCGCCACGACCGACCTGAGCGCGAGCGGCGCGCTCGCGATCGCCGCCGTCCTCGCGCTCGTCGGCGCCGCGCTCGACGCGCACGTCGTGGGCGTCGGGCCGCCCTACTTCCGTCGTCAGGTCGACGAGGAGTGGCTGGTGAAGTACCGGGCGTGGCTCTACGGCGGCGGCTTCGGCTGGCAGATCGGCACCGGCGTCACCACCTACATCATGACGACGGCGGTGTTCCTCACGATCGCCCTCGGCGCGCTGAGCGGGAGCTCGATCGCCGCCTTCGCCATCTGTCTCGTCTTCGCCGGCGCCCGCGGCCTCGCCGTGCTGCTCGGCTCGCGCATCACCACGCCGGCCGCGCTGGCTTCGTTCCACCGTACGTTCGACGCGCTCGGCCCCACGGTCCGCCGCGCGGTCATCGGGGTGCAGGTCGTCGTCGCCGCGGTGGCAGCGGGTGTCGCGTGGAGCCCGATCGCGGCTGCGGTCGTGCTCGTCGTCGCGGGTGCGGCCGGCGCGCTCAGCGCCGCGGGTCGCGGAGCACGAGCTCGAACTCGCCCCGAACTCGCTGCTGCAGCGCGTCGCTGAGCATCTGCTCGAGCAGCTCGGGCGCCAGCACGCAGTCGAGGCACTCCACCCCGTCCAGGCCCAACGCGACCTCGATGCGCGCGGTCTTCGGGTCGGCCTGCACGAGCGTGAGCTCCGCGCCGTCGGCGCGCATCATCACCGCGAGCTCGTCGACGGCTCCGGCGACGTCGACTTCGTTCACGGTCGCTGCACCTCGGTCGACTGGAGCTGGCTCTCACCGAAGCTCGGGAGCGCCACCGCGTGGAGGCTGCCGAGCCCGCCGGTGACCACGGGCACCAGCTGCGCCGGGTCCCGCACCAGCGCCACCCGGTCGTCGGCGTCGCGCACCCGCCCTCGCTCGCGCAGGATCTGCTGGTTGGCCTCCGGCCACACCGAGAGCGGCTGCCAGGCGTGCTCCCAGAGGAACGCCTGGAGATCCTCGATGTCCGGGAACGCGGCTGCGAATCGATCCGCCCACACCGGGTTCACCGCGATCACCACCTGCCCGTTCTCCGGGTTGCCGCTCAGGTACATGTTCGACAGCGGGAAGGCGATGCTCTTCGCGATCAGCTGGAGCAGGTCGCGCGGATCGTCGTTGTGGATGTCGGCGAGCGGGAACGTGCCCTTGCCGCCGTGCACGGTGACGACGTCGGCATCGGCGCTGAACCCTCGCCGCACCGCGAGCGACGGCCACGGCGACCGCTCCTCCCACTCGCCGAAGCACATCCCGAAGCGGGCCGGCTGCCCGAACACCGAGCGCGACGTCTCGCCGGCCTTCTGCCCGCCGATGTTGCGCAGGCAGAGCGACACCGCGCGGCCGATCGTCATCGAGCCGCGCCCCGCCGCACCGCCCATGCAGCCGGCGCGGTAGTCGATGTGCAGCTCGTCGCGCGACGGGCCGTTCACGATCAGCATCGGGAACACGCTCGAGGTCGTCGTGGTGAGCCCGTAGGCGTTCCACTCCGGCACGAGCATCCCCTCGAGCGCGGCGATGACCAGAGGCAGCGCGGCGGGCTCGCAGCCGGCCATCGCCGCATTGACCGCCACCAGCTCGACGGTGGCGACCGCGTGCTGCGGGGGCAGCACCCCCAGCACGTGGTCGGGCGCAAGGGGGGTCGCGTCGAGCAGCGCGAGCACGCGGTCGTCGGTCGGCGGCAGCAGTGGCACGCCGTCGCCCCAGCCCTCCTCGAGCGACAGCTCGTAGAGCGCGGCCGGGTCGGCCGGCACCTCGAGCAGGTCCGTGGTCAGTGCGGTCACGCCTGCACCCCCAGCAGCTCGAGCGCCTTGGGGAAGTACTCGTCGGCGATCTGGTGCAGCTCATCGTCGGGGCGGGCCTCGAGCGGGTACGGCATGACGAGCACCTTGAGGTTGCCGTGCCCGAGGAAGTTCGCCATGTTCCGGGCATGCTGCTCGAACTCCGAGCACACCACGACGATCGCCGGCTTGCCGTGGGCCTCGAGCGTCACCGCGTCGTGCACGCTGAACGACGTGCACGAGCCACATGTGCCGAGGCCGACCATGCCGAGGTCGACCTCGTCGGACCAGGCAGCGACGTTGGCGCGGTCCTCGGTCCCGCCCTCGCCGATCTGCGCCTGCGTCTCGAGCAGGCGGGTGGTCGCGCCGGCCTCGTGGAGCTTCTTCGCCCAGTCGTCGGCGATGAGCTGCCACGAGCGCCACGCCATGTCGGTGCGCAGGCCCACGGAGAGGCCGGCGAGCGGTGCGTCGACGGTGTAGGCGGGTGCGTGCTCGCGCGTCGGTGGCGGCGCGGTCGGGCGCCGGATGGTCATCGTGTCCTGGCTCATGCTGCTCCCGTGGTCCTGGTCGAGATCGGGGTCGATGCGGTGGTGTCCGGCGAGCCGGCGATGCGCTGCGCCATCGCGTCGGTGGTGCGGCGCAGCTCGGCGATCAGGGCGTCGCGGCGGGGCCGGTCGAGATGGGGACCCTCGGGGTGGATCCCGACCGCGAATGCGATCCGACCGTGGGGACCGACGACCGGCGCGGTGATCGTGTTGACCGGCAGCTCGGCGTCGGATGCGACCTCCGCGGCCGAGTAGTCGAGCCGGTCGATCGAAGCGAGCAGATCGAGGGTTCGCTCACGCAGATCCTCGGCGTCGGGATGCGAACCGAGCGCGACGAGGGCCTCGCGCAGCGGGGCGGACGCGGGCGTGGCCGGCGCGACCGCGACGCCGGTGGCGCGGTGGTCGCGGACGATCGCCCGGAGCTGCTCCGGCGTGCGCGTGGAACCGGTGTCGCGTGCGATCCACGCGTCGATCGTCTCGGGATCTGCACCCGCCACGTGGATGGCACCGAACGGCGGTGCGAACGGCACGCGCGCGCCCACCTGCACCTGGAGCTGGTGATCGGGCGCGTCGGGCGGCATCGCGGTGGCGATGATCGTGATCGAGTCCCCGACCGCCTCGGCCGCCGAGCACGGCCGTCCCGTCCGCCGCGCCAGGTCGTCGAGCAGCGGCTGCAGGACTGCCCAGCCCCGCAGCGAGGGGGCGGCCACCTCGGCGAGCGCGACCAGCGCGGGACCGAGCGTGTACGTCTTGTGCTGGGAGTCGCGGTGCACGTAGCCCGCGTCGACGAGCGACGCGAGGATCGAGTGGCAGGTGGCCTGGCTCACGTCGGCCGCTCGCGCGATGTCGGCGAACCGCGTCGGTGCGCCGGCCTGCTCCCGCAGCGCCTCGAGCACGCGCACCACCCGGTCCGCCGGCTCGCTCCGCTTCACCTGTTCCGCTCTCGGCGCTTCGCGCCGGGCCGCTCGGGCCACGGCTCGGGCAGCGGCGCTCGGCTCGTGCCAACGCACGGCCACCTGCGCCGCTGCTCCTCGCCTCTGGTCTCGACACCGGGAAATTCGATAGTTAGAGTTCTACTCCTCGATATGTCGACAGTCCAGCCCCGCACCTCGCCGCCACCGGAGCTCCTCGACGTCCGCGACGAGTCCCCCGAGACCCTGCTCGCGCTCTACGCCGAGCGGGGTTGGGGCGACGGCCTGCCGCTCGTGGCCCCCACCGAGGCGCGCGTCGAGGCGATGCTGGCGGTCACCGACGGCGATCCGGACGAGATCCTCGGCGTCCTGCCACCCCGGTTCGGCCGCGCGACCCGGAGGCTGGTCGCGATCAACGCGGTCCTGGCGGGCTGTGCACCCGAGGTGATGCCGGTGCTCGTCACCGCGGTCCGGGCGCTCGCCCGCCCCGAGCTCAACCTGCGCGGGGTGAACGCGACGACGCACCCGGTCGCACCGATGCTCGTCGTCCACGGCGAGATCGCGGCGACGGCCGGCTTCAACGGCGGCATCGGCGCGTTCGGTCCGGGCAACCGCGCCAACGCGACCGTCGGACGCGCGGTGCGCCTGCTCCTGCTGCACGTAGCCGGCGCGCGTCCGGGCGACGGCGACGCCGCGCAGCACGGGCAGCCGTCGAAGTACACCTACTGCGTCGCCGAGAACGCGGCCGAGAGCCCGTGGGAGGCGTTCCACCGCGCCCGGGGTGTCGACGCCGCGTCGGCGATCACGATCCACTGCGGGGAGAACCCGCACAACGTCCACGACATGGAGAGCGGAACCCCGGCTCCGATCCTCGACAAGTGCGCGTCGGCGATGGCCACCTTCGGGCAGAACAACGCGTGCATCGCGCCCGGCGAGTACTACGTGCTGCTCGGGCCGGAGCACGCGGCCACGATCGCCGCCGCCGGATGGGCTCGCCGCGACGTGTCCGCGTACCTCTACGAGCGGGCGCGCCACCCCGCCGGCGTGCGCAAGGCCGCGTTCGAGAGCCGCGCCTGGTACCCGTGGATGGA
>CAZKTS010000319.1:0-6535 GCA_964555735.1 uncultured Bifidobacteriaceae bacterium | reverse complement strand
GTGCGGATGATCCAGGCGGTGCTCCCCGGGATGCGCGAGCGCGGTGGCGGCACGATCGTGAACGTCACCTCGCTGGCCGGTCGGATCGCGCCGCCCCTCGACGGCTTCTACTCGGCCTCGAAGGTCGCGCTCGAAGGACTGTCGGAGGCGCTCCACTACGAGGTCGGCCACTTCGGCATCCGCGTCCGCCTCGTGGAGCCCGGCGTCTTCGAGACCGGGTTCCGGGGGAACGTGGCGCGCTTCGGGCTGGAGGACGCTCCGTACGACGAGCTCGACCGTCAGTGGGAGGCGGCGCGCGGCGTGCTGGTGGGCGGCGAGGATCCGCCGGGGGCCGAGCCCGTCGCCGAGATCATCGCCGACGCGACGGAGAGCACGGAGCCCAAGCTGCGCTGGCCTGCCGGCGCGGACGCCGCCATGGTGCTCGCGGTCCGCAGCACGAGCACCGACGAGGAGTTCGAAGCCGCGATGCGCGCGACGCTCGGCCTGGAGTGGTGACGGCGCTCGACGACAGCGCTCCCGCGAGCGCGCTCGCGGTCTACGCACATCCCGACGACCCGGAGATCTCGGCGGGTGGCACGCTCGCGCGCTGGGCCGATGCCGGTGCGCAGGTGTGGCTGCTCATCACCACGCGCGGCGACAAGGGCACGAGCGACCCCGACGCGGATCTCGACGCGCTCGCTCGCTCTCGCATCGAGGAGACCGCCGCGGCGGCAGCGACCCTCGGCTTCGCCGGGCACTTCCATCTCGAGCACGGTGACGGGGAGCTCGTCGATGATGCCGCGCTGCGCGGCTCGATCACCCGCTACGTCCGCGAGCTCGCCCCCGAGGCCGTGCTCTGCCCCGATCCGACCGCGGTGTTCTTCGGTGACTCCTACTTCAACCACCGCGACCACCGGGTGACCGGCTGGGCGACGCTCGACGCGGTCGCGCCGTCGGCCGGCAACCCGCACTACTTCCCCGAGCACCTGCGCGAGGGGCTCGGCACGCATCACGTGCGGGCGGTGTACCTCTCGGGGACGCTCGAGCCCGACTGCTGGGTCGACATCTCGCCCACGCTCGAGCGCAAGATCGACGCGCTGTTCTGCCACGCCAGCCAGCTGACCGAGACCGGCGACTGGTTCCGCGACTTCCTGCGCACCAGCGCCGAGGAGGCCGGCCGCGCCGCGGGTGTCCGCTACGCCGAAGGCTTCCGCCGCCTCACGCTTGGTTAGGAGGGACCAGAGCCGAGGATCAGCGTCGCACGCACCGTGCGAGGCCCGAGGCGTGGCCCGAGCGGCCCGGCGCGGAGCGCCGAGAGCGGAAAGCTAGGAACGGCGGGGGCCCGGCGGGCGGGGGGTGGGGTTGCGGCGCCACTCGGCCATGGCGCGCAGCACGAGCACGGCAACGATGCCCACCCCGCCGGCGGCGAAGACCGCGCCGATGAACGTCGCGAGCAGCTTGCTGGCGGTGCTCGCGTCCTCGGAGCTGATGTCGGCGAGGCCGTAGCCGATGATCCCGCCGAAGAGCCCGCCGATCACCACCGCCCCGAACGACAAGAGGTAGGCGGTGCGGGTCGGCATCGTCGGCGGCGCCTCGCGGCCGATCGGCTCGCCCCCGTCGTCGGCACGGGGTTCGGGCGCATCGGGAGCGGCAGGGACGTCGGCGTCGGGCACGGTCCGAGCCTAGGCAGGGGAGTCGCTACCGTGAGCAGCGTGCAGGAGTGGGTCGTCGCCGGCGCGCTGATCGAGGCGGGCGACGCGCTGCTGCTCGTCCGCAACCTGCGGCGCAACGGGCGCTCCGACTGGACCACGCCCGGTGGGGTGATCGACGCCGAGGACGCGTCGATCGTCGCCGGCCTCACCCGCGAGGTCGAGGAGGAGACCGGGCTCGTCGTGACCCGCTGGGAGGGACCGGTCTACGAGGTGCACTGCGAGGCACCCGATCTGGGCTGGACGCTCCGGGCCGAGGTGCACCGGGCGCTCGAGTACGAGGGTGAGCTGCGGGTCGACGATCCCGACGGCATCGTCGTCGAAGCCGCGTTCTTCACGCCGGGCGAGTGCCGGGCGCGGATGGGCGAGGTCGGGGCGCAGTGGGTGCACGAGCCGCTCGGGGAGTGGCTCGCGGAGCGGTGGGGGCCCGACGCGCTCCGAGGGTTCCGCTACGACGTGCGGGGCACGCGCCGCGAGGACCTGCTGGTCCGCCGCACGGACCGGTGACCGACGCCGCGATCCTGCACGTCGACCTCGACGCGTTCTACGCGTCCGTCGAGCAGCTGGCCGACCCGACCCTCCGAGGTCGGCCGGTGATCGTGGGCGGTCTCGGCCCGCGTGGGGTCGTCGCGGCCTCGAGCTACGAAGCTCGTCGGTTCGGCGTGCACTCCGCGATGCCGATGGGTCGGGCCCGCCGCGCGTGCCCCGAGGGGGTCTTCCTCGCGCCGCGCTTCGAGGCCTACGGCGAGGCGAGCGCTCGGGTGATGACCATCTTCCGGTCGGTCACCCCGCTGGTGGAGCCGCTGGCGCTCGACGAGGCGTTCCTCGACGTCCGCGGGGCGCGACGGCTGCAGGGCACCGGCCGGGAGATCGCGGTCGCGCTCCGGGAGCGCATTCGCGCCGAGACCGGCCTGGTCGCGTCGGTGGGTGTGGCGACGACGAAGCTCCTGGCGAAGATCGCGAGCGACTGCTCGAAGCCCGACGGGCTGCTGGTCGTCGAACCGGGCACCGAGCTCGAGTTCCTCCACCCGCTGCCGGTGGAGCGGCTCTGGGGCGTCGGCCCCGCGACGCGCGCGCGGTTGGACCGATTCGGGGTCCGAACGGTCGGCGACCTCGCGGCCCTGCCGGAGGCGACGATCATCAGTGCGCTGGGCGCCGGGCAGGGCGCACACCTCCACGCACTGGCGTGGAACCGCGACGAGCGCGAGGTCGAACCCGAACGGCAGGTGAAGTCGATCGGGCACGAGGAGACGTTCCCCACCGACGTGGTGGAGCGCGCGGTGCTGGAGCGCGAGGTGCTGCGCATGAGCGAGAAGGTGGGCAGCCGGCTCCGTCGCGCGCAGCGGGTCGCCCGCACGGTGCAGCTGAAGGTGCGCTACGCCGACTTCCGCACCATCACCCGGTCGCGCACCATCGCGGAGGCGACCGACCTCGGCACCGAGATCGGTCGCATCGCCGACGAGCTCCTGGCCGCGGTCGACATCGGCGGGGGGATCCGCTTGCTCGGCGTCACCGCGCAGCAGCTCTCGGAGGCGGCGGCAGTGCAGACGGCGCTGCCCCTCGAGGCGGCCGAGGGCGACACCGACGGCGACCCGGGCCTGGTCGGTGCCGATCGTCGCGAGCAGTGGGATCGCGTCGAGCGGAGCATCGACGAGGTGCGCGAGCGCTACGGCGACGACGCGGTCGTGTCCGCCCGGCTGCTCGGCGCACCGGAGCCGACGCCCGGTCCGCCCCTCCCGCCGTCGGAGGCCGGCTCGTGACCGTTCGCATCGGGATCGTCGGGTGCGGCTTCATCGGTGGCGTGCACTCGGGCGCGATCGGCGTGCTCGTGCGGGCCGGACTCGTCGATGCGAGCGTCGTCGCCACCCACGACGCCGCGGACCCGGACCGAGCCGCGGCGTTCGCTCGTCACCACGACGCCCGTCCCTGCGCGACGCTCGACGAGCTGCTCGCGCTCGTCGACGTGGTGTGGGTGTGCACGTGGACGTCGGCCCATCGCGAGGTCGTCGAGCGCGCCGTCGATGCGGGCGTCGCGGTGTTCTGTGAGAAGCCCCTCGCGCCGACGCTGGCCGAGTGCGACGCCGTGGCCGAGTCGCTCGCAAAGGTTCCGCACCAGGTGGGGCTGGTGCTCCGGCACGCGCCCGTGCTCGCGACCGCGGCGGAGCTCGTCGCTTCGGGGCGTTTCGGCGCGCCGATCGCCACGGTGCTCCGTGACGACCAGTACTTCCCCGTGCAGGGCATGTACGGCTCCGACTGGCGCGCCGACGTCGCGCGCGCCGGCGGCGGCACGCTGCTCGAGCACTCCATCCACGACGTCGACGTGCTGCGTTGGATCCTGGGCGACCCCGTCTCGGTGCGCGCCGACGTCGCGTCGCACGCCGGCTTCGCAGGGATCGACGACGCCGCGCAGGTGACGTTCGGCTACGACGGCGGTGCCACCGCGACGCTCGTGAGCGTGTGGCACGGGGTGACGACCCGCCCGTCGACGCGGCGCTTGGAGATCTTCTGCTCGGACGCACTGCTCTGGACCGACGACGACCATCTCGGCCCCCTCCACGTCGAGCACGCGGGCGGCACCGACGTCCTCGAGGGCGCGCTGCCCGCCTGGGCGGGTGCACTCGCGGTGGCGCCCGAGCACCTCGCCCCGCTGGTCCAGTACGCCGCGCCGAGCAAGGCGTTCCTCGACTCGCTCGCCGCCGTCCCGGCATCCGGGGGCTGGCCCGACGCCGAGGTCGCGCTGGCCGCTCATCGGCTGGTCGACCTCGCCTATCGCTCGGCCAGGGAAGGCGTCCGGCTGCCCGCGCCGCGTTGAGAGGGGTCCGCGGCTGCGCGACAATGGCCGCGCTCGGCTGCACGTCCCCGCCATCGCCTCTCACGAGCCCACCCATGCCGCTCTCCGAAGACGAACAGCGCATCCTGCGGGAGATCGAGGCCAACCTCTCGGTCACCGACCCCAAGCTGGTCCAGCAGGTCTCGGACACGACGCTGTACCGGCACTCGGCGCGCCTCATCAAATGGGCCGTCGCGGGGTGCGTCCTCGGGCTGGTACTGCTCGTCTTGACCTTCACGAGCGTGCTGGCCCTGGCTGTCGCCGGGTTCCTGATCATGCTGTTCTGCCTGCTCGTCATCGAGCGCAACGTGCGCAAGATGGGTCGGGCCGGCCTCGAGAGCCTCACCGGCTCGATGAGCGGGGGAGCGCTCAAGGGCATGTTCGGCAGCGCGGGGCGCCGGTGGCGCGAGCGCTGGCAGCGCGACGACGACACCCCCTGACCCGGAGTGGCGTACACCGCACTCCAGGCGGCCCGCCTCGCGGGCTGCACCCAGGCGCAGCTCGACTACTGGGAGCGGTCCGGGCTCGTCGTCCCCGACCCCACCGAGGCGGGGCGCTACTCCTTCCGCGACCTCGTCGCCCTCCGCATGGTGCGGTCACTGCTCGACGCGGGGCTGCCGATGGCGCGCATCCGCCGGGCGGTCGGCGAGCTGCTGCGCGCCGGTGAGGACATCGCCGGCCTGCGCATGGTCACCGACGGCGAGCACGTGTGGGCGTGCCGCGACGACGGCCAGATCCTCGATGCGCTCCGCCACGGCCAGCTCGCGCTCTTCGTCGCCGTCGACCGCATGGCGGCGGAGGTCGAGGCCGAGGTTCGGCAGTTCTCGCGCGAGCGTCAGTCGTTCGTCGACGACCTGCGCCGCAAGGACCACCCCGCCGGCTCCGGCTGACGGCGCAACGTCCGGAGGTCGAGCCGGGCGCGCCAGCGACCGGCCCAGGTGGTCTCCTCGTCGAGTGCGCGGCGCAGCTCGTCGACGTCCTCCCACGCCTGGTCGGCGGTCTCGGGACTCGGCGCATGGTTCCCGTAGCGCGCCTCGCTGTACGCGTCGGCGAGCGCGGCCATCGGTGCCGCGGTGGCGACGCCCGCGTGCACCGGGACGCGGCGGGCGGCCTCGCGCGGCGTGTCGGACGTCGGCCACGCCACGCGCCGCTCGGTGAGCGCGTCCACTGCTTCGCTCCACGCCCCGCAGATGGCGTCGGCGGGGTCGGGTGCGCTCCGTCGCCGGGCACGTCGGCGTGACTTCGCGAGGAGCACCGCGCCCATCGGCACGAGCACGATCGCGAGAAGCGCGAGCACCGCGAACACCGGCCAGGGGATGCCGCCGCCACCGGCAGCGTCGCTGCTCGGCGTCGCGTTCGGGTCGACGGTCACCCCGGTGGGCACCTGGGTCGTCGCCGTCGACTGCTCGCCCGACGGCGGCGTGGTGCTCGGCGTCGTCTCCTGCGTCGGTGTCGTCGGCTGCGTGGTCTCGGTTGCGGGCGGGGGCGGCGCGGTCGGTGCCGGCTCACCCGGCAGGTTGCTGCCGCCGGGCTCCGTGCTGGGCGGCGTCGGGTCGAAGAGGTGCGTCCAGCCGAGCCCGGCGAGCCACACCTCCGGCCACGCGTGGGCGTCCCAGTTGGTGACCGAGTAGGTGGTGCTGCCCTCGGGAGCCGTGCCCGGGGTGAAGCCGACGGCGACGCGCGTGGGGAGCCCGATGGAGCGCGCCATCGTCGCGTAGGCGCTCGCGAACTGGACGCAGTAGCCGCGCCGGTCGAGGAGGAACGTGGCGATGGCGCTCTCGCTGTCGCCGAGGTCGACGGACGTGTCGTAGGTGAACGATCCGTCCCGGAAGAAGTCGCGCAGGGCGAGCGCCTTCTCGAACGCTCCGTTCGCAGCCGCGGTCTCGGCCTGGGCCTGCAGCCGCACCGACTCGGGGAAGTCGGCGGGGAGCTCGGTGAACTCGGCGAGCCGCGCGGGCGCCGCGGCCGCGGCACGCTGGCGTTGGTTGGCGGTCAGCTCGCTGGGTCCGGGGTCCGA
>CAZKTS010000318.1:0-2865 GCA_964555735.1 uncultured Bifidobacteriaceae bacterium | reverse complement strand
GCTCATCAACCACCCGCTCGACTGCCCGGTCTGCGATCGCGGCGGCGAGTGCCCGCTCCAGGACCAGACGCTCGCCTTCGGGCCGGGCGAGTCGCGCTTCATCGAGGAGAAGCGTCACTTCGAGAAGCCGATCGCGATCAGTGACCTCGTGCTGCTCGACCGTGAGCGCTGCATCCAGTGCGGCCGCTGCACGCGCTTCGCTGCCGAGATCGCGGGCGATCCGTTGATCGACTTCGGTGGTCGCGGCGGCGAGACCGAGGTCATCACGTACCCCGATGAGCCGTTCACGTCCTACTTCTCCGGCAACACGGTGCAGATCTGTCCCGTCGGTGCGCTGACGGCGAGCGCGTATCGCTTCCGGGCCCGCCCCTGGGACCTCGAGGCGGTCGAGACCTCGTGCCAGTCGTGTGCGGTCGGCTGCCGGGCGACGGTCGACTCGACGTCGAACCGGATCGTGCGGCTGCTCGGGGTCGACGCCGAGCCGGTGAACCAGGGCTGGCTCTGCGACAAGGGTCGGTACGGCTACGAGTGGGTGCATGCCGACGTCCGGCTCCGTGCCCCCCACATCCGGGGTGAGCGCGGCCCGCAGGAGACCTCGTGGCCCGAGGCGCTCGACGCCGCCACCGCGGTGCTGCGCGACGTGAAGGCGCAGCACGGCGCGGACGCGATCGCGGTCCTCGGTGGGGCGGACGGCACCAACGAGGACGCCTACCTGTGGGCGCGCCTGGCGAAGGGTGTGCTCGGGACCGACAACGTCGATGCCCAGCTCGGCGACGGCCTCCCCGCCGATGTCGTGCTCGGGATGCCGCGCGCCACCATCCCCGACCTCGATCGGGCCAAGGCGATCGTGCTGCTCGCCCCGGATCTCCGCGAGGAGCTCCCGGTGCTGCACCTGCGCGTGCGGCGGGCCGCGGTCGACCTCGGCGTCCCGCTCGTCGACGTCGGCGCGCGCGACTCGGGGCTCACGCCGTACGCATCGGCCGTGCTCCGGCACGCGCCCGGCGGCCAGGCCGAGGTCGTCGAGAAGCTGGCCACGGTCCTCGGCGGTCGTCGCACTCGCACCAAGGCCTACGACGCGGTCGCCGACGCCATCGACGGACGCGACGGGCCGGTGATCGTGGTGCTCGGCCGGCCGTCGCTCGCCGAGTCGTCGGACGCGACCGTGCACGCGGCGTCGTTGCTTGCCGGCCTCGGCGACGTCCGCTTCCTCTCCGCGCTCTCGCGCTCGAACGTGCACGGCGCGCTCGAGCTCGGGCTCACGCCCGGCTTCCTCCCGGGTCGGGTCACCCTCGATGCCGGGGCCGAGCACGTCGGCGCGGCGTGGGGCGCCGTGCCGAGCGCGCCGGGCGCCGATGCCGCCGGCATCCTGGCCGCCGCGGCCGCGGGTCGCGTCAAGGCGCTCGTGCTGCTCGGCTGCGATCCGCTCGCCGAGTTCCCCGACCGCGAGCTCGCCCGGGCCGCGCTCGATCAGGTGGAGCACGTCATCTTCGTCGGTGCGTTCCCGGCCGCGGTGCGCTCCGACGTCGTGCTCCCCACCACGGTCTGGGGGGAGCACGCCGGCACCACCACGAACGTCGAAGGTCGCGTGCTGCGCCTCGGCCGCAAGGTCACGCCGGAGGGCACGACGATGGAGTCGTGGCGGATCGCCGGCGAGCTGGCGCTCCGACTCGGTGCCGACTTCGATCTCGCCACGCTCGACGAGGTGCAGGACGAGATCGCCGCGGTCGCGCCCGCCTTCGCGGGCGTCGACGCGTCGCTGCTCCGCCTCGCACGCGACGGTGTCGTGCTGCCGCTCAGCGAGCACGTCGACGAGGTCGTCTTCGGCCCCGCCGCTCCGGGCGCGGGCGTCTCGTGAGAGCCGATCCGCCCGACGGCGGTCGTCGCGGTGGAGATCTCGCCCGCCGGGCCGACCGCCGACACCCCCGACGGGACGCGTGAGCACGAGGACGCCGCCCTGCCGGACGCCCACGCCGGGCCGCTGCCCACGGCACCGCCCGAGCCGCCGGTGGCGCTGCACACATGGTCGGGCAGTGCCGAGACCCCGGCCGCGGTGCCGGTCGACGCCTACAGTCTGCGCCTCGTGGTCGGCCGCACGCTCTACGGATCCGAGACCATCGTCGCGGCGTCGCCCGTGCTCGCGCGCCTGGCGCCCGACGGCGCGCTGCTCGTGAGCCCGCGCGACCGCGACCGCATCGGCGTGGCGGACGGCGACCGCGTGCGCGTCACCTCACCGCGCGGCACGCTCGAGCTGCCGGTCCAGGGCGACCCGGCAACGCCACTCGGGGTCGCGTTCCTCGCGATCAACCGCGCCGGCCCGGGTGCGGCCGACCTCGTCGATGTCAGCGCCCCGGTCACCGACCTGCGCGTCGAGACCATCTCATGAACCTCGTGCCGCTCCTCGCGGGCGATCCGCTGTTCAACGAGGGGATCGACCCCACCGTCGTCGCGATCGTGATCGTCAAGACGATCATCGTGTTCGCCCTCGTGCTCGTGTCGGTGATGCTCTACATCTGGTTCATGCGCAAGGTCATCGCCGACATGCAGAACCGCATCGGCCCGGCGTCGGCCGGTCCGTTCGGCGTGCTCCAGACCCTCGCCGACGGCATCAAGCTCTTCTTCAAGGAGGGCATCACCCCCACCACGTCGGACCGCGCGATCTACAAGCTCGCGCCGTACCTCTCGATCCTCCCGGCGTTCCTGGCGTTCGCGATCGTCCCGATCGGTGGCACCGTCGAGATGTTCGGGAAGACGACCGAGCTCCAGCTCGCGGATCCGCCGATCGGCGTGCTCTGGCTGCTCGCGATGTCGGGCATCGGCCTCTACGGCGTGATGCTCGCCGGTTGGGCCTCGGGCTCGAAGTACCCG
>CAZKTS010000317.1:0-6331 GCA_964555735.1 uncultured Bifidobacteriaceae bacterium | reverse complement strand
CACGTCCCAGCTCGAGGGAGTGCTGCGGTGGGCCTGATGCTGATCATCGACTCGGAGTGCGCCGGCAGCACGACCCAGCACGAGGGAGTGCTGCGGTGGGCCTGATCGACAAGGGCCGCGTGCCCAAGCCGCTGACCTGGCTGCTGAACTACAGCCGCAAGTACTCGCTGTGGATGTTCCAGTGGGGACTCGCGTGCTGCGCGATCGAGATGGGCGCCGCGCTGGCCAGCCCGCGCTACGACATGATGCGCCTCGGCGTGATCCCGTTCCCCGCGAGCCCGCGCCAGGCCGACCTCGTGGTCATCTCAGGCACCGTCACCGACAAGATGGCGCCGGCGATCAAGCGGCTCTACGAGCAGATGCCGGACCCGAAGTACGTCATCTCGATGGGCTCGTGCGCGAACTGCGGCGGCCCCTACTGGGACTCGTACTCGGTGACCAAGGGCGTCGACCAGATCATCCCCGTCGATGTGTACGTGCCCGGTTGCCCGCCCCGTCCCGAGGCGTTGCTCCAGGGCATCGTGATGCTCCAGGAGCGCATCCAGAACGAGGGCATCGACAACGACGAGCTCCAGAAGCGCTGGCGCGGCATCCCCAACGACGAAGCGGCGACCGGCACCAACCGCGGAACGACGGACGCGCCGGCGGCGGCTCCGGAACCGGTGGGGTCCTGACGTGGCCGACGACGACGTGACGCCGGAACCGGGCGCCGACGCGGATGCGTCCGCGGCCGAGGATCCCGTGGCGAGCGACGCGGCCGAGGCCGCCGCACCTGAGGACGCGGCGCCCGAGCCCGACCCCAGACACGAGGAGCTGGCCGCGAAGCTCCAGGCGGGTGGGCTGGGTGGCGACGCCGTCGTGCAGACCGCGTCGGTGTTCGACACCCTCGTGGTGCGCGTCGCGCCCGCAGCGTGGCGCCGGGCCGCGGAGGTCGCGAAGGCTGCGCTCGACTGCGACTACCTCTCGTTCGTGTCGGCGATCGACTGGATGCCCGCACCCAAGGAAGGTGGCGACGACGCCGGCGGCGACACGTCGTCCCCGGTGCAGCCGTCCGAGGTCACGTACGGCGCCGCCGGTTCGGCCGGCCGCTTCCAGGTCTTCGGGCACGTGCAGTCCACGTCGCGGCACTGGGGCGTGACCTTCAAGACCGACGTCGCCGAGGACGCGCCGCTGGTGGAGTCGTGGGTGCCCGTGTACCCGGGCGCCGACTGGCACGAGCGCGAGACCTGGGAGATGTACGGGATCGTGTTCGACGGCCACCCCGGCCTGCGGAACCTCTACCTGCCGTCGGAGTTCGAGGGGCACCCGCTCCGCAAGGACTTCCCACTCCTCGCGCGCGTGGTGAAGCCGTGGCCGGGGCTCGTCGACGTCGAGCCCATGCCGGAGGAGCCGGCGACCGTCGGGGCCGGCAGTGGTACGGCGCCGAGCCAGGACGAGGGGGGTGACGCATGAGCACCACCGAGACGCCGGTGCCCGGGTTCGACGTCGACCCCGCGGGGATGCGCCAGCTCGCCGACGCGCAGATCAACGTCGAGCTCGACACCGGCGACATGATCCTCAACCTCGGGCCGCAGCACCCCGCCACCCACGGGACGCTGCGGCTCGTCGTGCGGCTCGACGGCGAGCGCGTGATGAGCGCCGACCCGGTGATCGGCTACATGCACCGCGGGTACGAGAAGCTCACCGAGTTCCGCACGTACCCGCAGATCACGACGCTCATCAACCGCATCGACTGGCTGTCGAGCTTCGCCAACGAGGTCCCGTTCATCGACGCCGCCGAGCGGATCATGGGCATCCAGGCCCCGGAGCGGGCGCAGTACATCCGCACCACGCTCACCGAGCTGTCGCGCATCTCGACGTTCCTCCTGTTCCTCGGCGAGATGGGCCTCCAGGTCGGTGCGCTGACGCCCGCCTTCTACGGCTTCCGCGACCGCGAGCACATCCTCAACCTGATCGAGGCGGCGACGGGAGGGCGGTTCCACCCCAACTTCAACCGCATCGGTGGACTCAAGGACGACCTCCCGTGGGGCTGGGTCGCCGAGTGCCGCTCGGCCATGAAGATCGTCCTCGACGCGTGCGACACGTTCGAGGATCTCGTGCTCGGCAACGAGATCTTCGAAGCCCGCACCCGATCGATCGGCATCATCCCCGGCGACCTCGGCGCGAGCTACGGCGTGTCGGGCTCCAACCTCCGCGCGTCGGGCGTCGACTGGGATCTGCGCCGCGACGGCACGCCGTACCTCGTCTACCCGGACCTCGACTTCAAGGTCTGGACGCATCCCGACGGCGACTCCTACGCGCGCTACTGGGTGCGCCTCCAGGAGACGCGCGAGTCGGCGCGCATGGTGCTGCAGTGCCTCGACCAGATGCCGGCCGGGCCGGTGATGGCGAAGGTGCCGCGCATCATCAAGGTGCCCGAGGGCGAGATCTGGGTCGAGACGGAGAACCCGCTCGGCCAGATGGGCTACTACGTCATCTCGAAGGGCGCGACCGGGCCCTTCCGCGTCAAGATCCGCTCGGCATCGTTCAGCAACGTCTCGATCCTCGAGTGGCTGCTGCGCGGCGTGTACGTGCCGGACGTCATCACGATCCTCGGCTCGCTGTACTTCATCCTGGGAGACATTGATCGGTGAGCCTCGCGACGGTCGCGCCGCTCGCGCTCGAGATCGGTTGGGGGACGACCCTGGCGATCAAGACGATCATCGTCTTGATGATCATCCCGTTGGGCGCGCTCATCCTCGGCTACGTGTTCCTGCTCAAGATGATGAGCCACATGCAGAGCCGGCTCGGTCCGATGGACCCGGGCGGCTTCCACGGGTGGTACCAGCTCGTGGGCGACGGCCTGAAGTTCCTCCAGAAGGAGGACATCATGCCGACGAAGGCGGACCGCAAGGTGTTCGCCGCCGCGCCGGCCGTCGTCGTGCTCTCGACGTTCCTCGTGTTCGCGGTGATCCCGATGGGTCCCGACCTCGTGGTCAAGGACCTCGACGTCGGGATCTTCTACGCCTTGGCGGTGTCGAGCCTCTCCGTGATCGGCGTGCTCATGGCCGGGTGGGCGAGCGCGAACAAGTTCGCACTCCTCGGTGCGCTGCGCGCCGCGGCGCAGCTCATCGCCTACGAGCTGCCGCTGCTGCTCGCGGTCGTCGGCGTGGTGATCCAGGCCGGCACCATGAACCTCGAGGGCATCGTGGTCGCGCAGCAGGACGGCGCGATCTTCGGGGTCGACTGGATCGGCAACCCGTACATCTTCACCCAGTTCGTGGGCTTCGCCCTGTTCCTCGTCGCCGCGCAAGCCGAGCTCACCCAGACGCCGTTCGACATGCCGGTGGCGGAGAGCGAGCTCGTGTCCGGCTACATGGTCGAGTACACCGGCTTTCGGTTCCTCTTCTTCTTCATCGGTGAGTTCGGCACCGCGTTCGCGTTCGCCGCACTCGCGGCGACGCTCTTCCTGGGCGGCTACTCCATCCCCGGCGTCTACGGCGATTGGGCCAACATCCTCGGCCCGGGTGTGCTGTTCGCCAAGCTGATGTTCGTGGCGTTCCTGATGTTCTGGGTTCGCTTCACCTACCCCCGCCTGCGCGAGGACCAGCTCCAGGCGCTGGCGTGGAAGGTCCTGATCCCGATCGGCCTCCTCAACATCCTGATCACCGGCATCTTCAAGGTGGTGGTCTGATGCCGAAGCTTCCTGGTCTCATCGGTGGTCTGGGCGTGACGCTCAAGACCATGTTGAAGCCCGCGGTGACCGTGCAGTACCCGCACGAGAAGGAAGACCCGGCGTCGCGCGCGCGGGGCGTCATCGCGCTCAAGGAAGAGAACTGCACGGTCTGCATGCTGTGCGCGCGGTCGTGCCCCGACTGGTGCATCTACATCGAGGGCCACAAGGAGCAGCGTCCGCCGCGTCGCGAGGGCGGCCGGCCGCGCTCGGTCAGCGTCCTTGATCGCTTCGACATCGATTACGGCCTTTGCATGTACTGCGGGATCTGCGTCGAGGTGTGCCCGTTCGACGCGCTGTTCTGGAGCCCGGACTTCGAGTACAGCGAGTGGAACATCGCCAACCTGCTCCACGACAAGGTGCGCCTGGGCGAGTGGATGGAGACCGTGCCCGAGCCCGAACCGCTCGAGGTCGGCGCCGAGAGCGGCAAGAAGTGAAGGACATGACGAGCAACGGCGCGGCGAGCGCAGCGAAGCGGAGCGAGCTCGCCAAGGAGCGACCGGCCGCGCTTCGGGTATCCCGAAGCGCAGGGAGCGACTGAGGTATGTGGGAACAGGAAGTCGCGTTCTGGATCATCGCGGTGGCCATGGCCGCGGCGGCGATCGGTGTCGTGCGCTCCAACAACATCGTGCACGCGGCGCTGTTCCTCGTCGTCGTGCTGGCCGGCGCGGCCGGGATGTACATCCTGCTCGTCTCGGAGTTCGTCGCCTGGGTGCAGGTGCTCATCTACATCGGCGCGGTGATCGTGCTGTTCCTCTTCGGGATCATGCTCACGCGGGCGCCGATGCGCGACGACCCGGGCACCCTCAACAACGATCAACGCTGGGCGGCGGGCGTGGTGGCGCTCTTCACCCTGGGCGTGATCGTGGCCCTGCTCGTCGACGCGTTCGGAGGCAAGGACATCGCCTTCAACGACGAGCTGGTGAAGCAGGGCTCGACCAACGAGGTCGCGAGCTCACTGTTCCGCAGCTACGTGCTGCCGTTCGAGGTCGTCTCCATGCTGCTGCTGGGCGCACTCATCGGCGCGATCGTGCTGGCGCGGCGGGACTGAGGCGACCGTGGGCCTGAACCAGTTCCTGATCCTGTCGGCGTTCCTCTTCTGCACCGGCATCTACGGCGTCCTGGCGCGCAAGAACGGCGTGCTGGTGCTGATGAGCGTCGAGCTGATGCTCAACGCGGTCAACATCAACCTGATCGCGTTCGCGGCCTACGGCAAGACCGTCGCCGGCGACATCTTCGCCCTGTTCGTCATCACCATCGCCGCCGCCGAGGTCGGCGTCGGCCTGGCGATCATCCTGCTCATCTACCGCAACCTCCGCAGTCCCGACCTCGACGAAGTCGACCAGCTGAAGGGCTGACGCGCACCACATGCTCGAAAACGCCTGGATCATCCCTGCCCTACCGGCGATCTCGTTCCTCGTCATCATGTTCTTCGGCAAGCGACTGCCGAAGAAGGGTGCCGAGGTCGGGATCCTCGCCGTGGGCGCATCGTTCATCTGCGCGTGCGTCGCGGCGGTGGAGTGGATCGATCGGGTGAACGCGGCCGAAGGCGGGCACTCCGAGGGCCTCGCGGCCGCGTTCGGCAAGAGCGTCATCGCGTTCTCCGAGGGCGGCCACGCCGCCGTCCAGCCCGTCGTGCACACGGTGACCTGGTGGCAGAGCGGTGGCGTCGACTTCAGCGTCGGTACCTACGTCGACGGCCTCACCGTGATGATGATGTTCGTCGTCACGTTCATCTCGCTGCTCGTGCACATCTACTCGACCGCGTACATGAAGGGCGACCGCCGCTTCACGTGGTTCTACGCCTGCCTGTCGCTGTTCACCGCGTCGATGCTGACGCTGGTGGTCGCCGAGGGCACGCTCCAGCTGCTCGTCGGCTGGGAGCTGGTCGGGCTCTGCTCCTTCATGCTCATCGGGCACTGGTGGGAGGACCGGGCCAACAGCCGGGCCGCGATCAAGGCGTTCCTCACGACCCGCACCGGCGACATCGGCCTGATGATCGGCGTGATCATCCTCTTCTTCACCGTGGGCTCGTTCTCGATCGGTGCGAGCAACGCCTACGCCGTCGGTCCCGACGCCCAGCACGACCTGCTGCTGGCCGCGTCGATCTGTCTGTTCATCGGCATCATCGGCAAGAGCGGCCAGTTCCCGCTGCACACCTGGCTGCCCGACGCCATGGCCGGTCCGACGCCGGTGTCGGCGCTCATCCACGCCGCGACGATGGTCGTCGCCGGCGTCTACCTCGGTGCCCGCCTCTACCCGGTGTTCTACGACGGGTTCTCGATCTCCAACGGCGGCGTCAACTTCATGGCGCTCATCGGCGGCGTGACGATCATCATCGGCGCCGTGCTCGCGTTCGTACAGCGCGACATCAAGAAGGTGCTGGCGTACTCGACGATCAGCCAGCTCGGCTACATGATCATGGGTCTCGGCGTCGGAGCCTGGGTGGCCGCGGTCTTCCACCTCTTCACCCACGCCTTCTTCAAGGCGCTGCTGTTCCTCGGGGCCGGCTCGGTGAGCCACGGCGGCACCCACCACTCGTTCGACATGAAGGCCGACATGGGCGGCCTCCGGAAGTTCATGCCGATCACGTTCTGGACGTTCATCATCGGCTCGCTC
>CAZKTS010000316.1:0-11806 GCA_964555735.1 uncultured Bifidobacteriaceae bacterium | reverse complement strand
TCGAGCGCTTCCTCCACCACCTGCTGCTTGACCTCGAGGATGAGGCCGACGTCGGCGTCGGCGTCGGGCAGCTCACGGGGGTCGGCCGCGACCTGCGCGGTGACGTCCCACGTGGCGCCCCACTGCTCCGGGGTGTCGACGACGTGCTGGAGGTTCGCCGCCACGACGATGGCGGCGACGACCGCCGTCGCGGCGGCGGTCACGCCCACGAGCACCGAACGCGTCGGGACCGCGGTCGGGCCCCGGCCCGGCTCGAGCGCGAACCGCGTGCCGGCCACCGCGGTCGGTGGTGCACCGAGGCGCGCCAGCTGCTCCGCGACGCGCGACCGCTCCCGACCGAAGGTCGCGTCGTCGCCGCCGAGCCGGCGGCGCGCGAGCCGCCACGCCGGCGGGACGGCCAACACCAGGAGGACCGCGACGATCGCGAACCCGCCGACCAGGAGGACGGGGACGTCGACATCCATGCCGGGGGCGGGATCGGCGACGCGCGCCGGGCCGATCGGCATGAGCGGCGATGCGAGCACCGCACCGACCACGGCCACGACGGCGGCGACCACCGCCACCGGCAGCGCACGAACGACGCCCAGCGCGACGCGCTCACGGTGCCCGAGCCCGAGCGCGCCGAGGGTGGGATCGTCGACCGCGGCCAGGCTGAGCTGACGGGCGAGGGCCTGGCCGATCACCAGCAGCGCCGCGAGCGCCAGCACCCCGGCGAAGACCCACAGCGCGACGACCTGCGGCTCGACCGCACGCTCGACACGGTCCTGGTCGGAGGCCGTCGACACGACGTCGACCGCCTCACCAGGGAGCAGCGCACGCGCGTCCCGTGCGAAGGCTCGCGCGTCGGCGCCCGGCGCGAGCTCGACCTGGATGTTCGACTCGACCGCCTGGTCCGGGTGCGCACGAGCGAACGCCGGTGTGAGCAGCATCTGCAACCCGCTCTGCCGGCGCTCGTCGATGCCGATCTGGTCGGGCGTCACGCCGACCCCGACGACCTTCAGGTCCACGGCCTCGGTCTGGATGCCACCTTCCGCGTCGGGCGCGACCGAGACGATCACGAGGGGGGCGGGATCCCCGACGTCGAAGCTGCCCTGGTCCCGCAGCACCTGGCTGACGAGGATCTCGTTCGGACGGTCGGGATCGGGCATCCGACCCTCGAGCACCTTCGGCCGGCCGACCTCGAAGTAGGCGACGCCGTCGACGCTCGCGCTCGCGAGCACGGGCGTGCGCTCGGCCACGGTCTCGCGCGGCCCCGGCGTCGTGAGGTAATAGCGCTCGACCAGTCCCGCCTGGGCCACGCCGGGGATGCCGGCGACGTCGTCCGGGTCGATCTCGCCGCTGCTGCCACCGCCGGTGCGCACCACGAAGTCGGACGCGCTCGTGGATGACAGCATCCGCTCGTAGGAGGACGAGGTGCGGCGGGCGCCGGCGGCCGCGGTGAGCACTGCCGCGCCGGTGAGCCCGGCGAGCAGCCCGAGCCCGACGAGCGGCAACCACCGCGACCGCAGCTCGGCGCGGAACCGGTACCAGACCGCGGCCATCACTCGCTCCGCAGCACGACGGCCGGGCGCAGCCGCGCCGCGCGGCGCGCGGGCACGAAGGCGACGAGGTTGATCGCGAGCAGCGCGAGCGCGACCACCGCTACGAGCGCGAGCACGGAGACCGTCATGGTCGCGTCCGTCTCGATGCCCGCGCCGCGGCCCACCTCCGACCACACCAGCCGGCCGACGATGAGACCGATCGGGATGCCGAGGACGAGACCGATCGCGCCGAGCGCGGTTGCCTGCGTCGCGACCGTCTCCATCACCTGGGCGCGCCGGAACCCGATCGTCTTGAGGATCGCGAGGTCGCCGGCACGCCGGTGGACGGTCACGACCACTGCGTAGCCGATGCCCAGCACGCCGATGAGCGCGAAGAACCCGCCCAGCGCCCAGGGCAGCGCGTCGAGCTGGTCCAGGCGGTCGACCTCCAACGGCACGGTCGTGTTGTCACCGACGAGCAGCTCCGTGCGCTCCCGGAGGTGCGCGATCCCGGCGCGATCGTCGATCCCGTCACGCCAGCGCAGGAGGATCGGGTAGCTGTCCTGAGGGTCACCGAAGATCCGGTCGGCGCCGCGCCCGGTGAGCAGGACACCGTCGGCGATCGCCTGCGGATTGCCCGAGTCGTCCGCCGAGAGAGACGGGAGCACCACGGTCCCGACGATCCGGTACTGCTCGCCCTCGCTCCCCTCGGCGATCGCGACCCGGTCACCGATGGCGAGGTGGGTGGCAGCGAGCGTGTCGGTGCCGAGTGCGGCCTCGTCAGGCGCGCGCGGCGCCCGACCGTCGATGACCGTCGGCTCGATCCGCCCGTGCTTCACCGCGATCCCGACTGCGTTCGTCGAGTGGTCGGCGATGGAGACCGTCACGCTGCACAGGGTCGCGACGCCGCTGATGACCGAGTCGTCCACGATCGCTGGGTCGTACCCACTGCACGGCCGGCCCGCTGCGACATCGTCGGACGGGCGCAGGTACACGTGCGCGTCCCAGTTGTAGCCGTAGGCCGCCGGCGTCCCGTCGAGCGCAGCGAGGCTGGCGCCGAACACCGACGCCGCGACGATGCCCGCGATCGCGAGCACCGTGCCGAGCACCGCCGACGGGAGCGGTGTCGCGGCGCGGCCTTGACCGCGCTGCAAGGCCAGCCGGAGGCCTGCGGCGATCGGCGGTCGGAGCGCGTCCACGCTTGCGGCTCGTCCCAATCGGGTCGACGCCACCTCGTCCGTGGGATCGCGTGCCTCGCGGCGCACGGACACCGCCGATGCCAACGCCGCGACACCGATCACCACGAGCACGATCGCCGCGAGGCCCGCACCCAGCACCAGCCGGTCGAGGTCGAACCCCGGGTCGGGCTCGGCATCGCGCGCGAGGCCCAGCGGCATGAGCGGCGACGCCAGCAAGGCGACCACGACGGCGATCACGGCGCCGGTGACGGCCGTGATGACCAACGGGAGCGTGAGCGCTGCCGTGCGCTCGGCCCGGGACAGCCCGAGCGCACGGAGCACGACGAGGTCCTCGCCGCCGCGGTCGACGAACCGGCTCACGGCGAGACTCAGGATCACGAGCCCGACGAGCGCGGCCAGGCCCGCCACCACGAGCAGCGCCGTGGTCACCACGTCCAGCGACTCCTGCACACCGCCGACCGTCTCCGACAGCGGCTGCACGCCGAACGCGTCGGGATCGTCGGTCAGCAGCCTGCGCGCGGCACGGACCACCGGCGCGATGTCCTCGTCGCTCTCGACCCGGACCCGGAGGACGTTCGGGATGAACGAGCCGATCTGGTCGCCGTACTCGGTGCCGAACGCTCGCGTCGTGAACAGGAGGCCGCCCGTCTGCCCCTCGATCGACAGATCGCTCGGCGCACGGGTGATCCCGACGATCCGGAGCTGCACCTCCGGACCCGACGGTTCCCGGGGGTCACCCTGCGCGAGCACCGCGGTGTCCTCGGGCGAGTACGTCTCGAGCTCGATCGTGTCGCCGACCTCCAGGCCTGCGGCCGCGGCGCGTGGCTCCGGGATCGCGACCTCGCTCGCCCGGTCCTGGCGCGGCAGCCGGCCCTCGAGGACGCGAGGGACGTCGATGGTCCGCCCGATGCCGTCGTCGGTCGGCGCGCCCACGCTCGCGAAGCCGCCGTCGATCTCGGTCGTGAGCTGGCGACCGGTGGCGACGGTCTCGACGCCGGGGAACGCACGCAGCTCGGCGAGCCCGGCGGCGTCGAGGCCGGCGCCGAAGATCGTGAGGTCCGCCGTGCGGGTCTCGTCCTTGAACCGGTCGAACGCGCTCGACGTCCGTCGGGCCCCGGCGAGCGTGGCCACGGTGACGGCACCGATCAGACCGACCAGGAGCGCGAGCACGAACAGCGCCCGCCAGCTCCGCCGCACGGTCGCGGCGGCATAGATCCGGGCGGCGCGCATCGGGTCGGCGGAAGGTGCGGCGCTCAGGCCTGGGTGAGACCGGCCGCGAACGCGGCCTCCTCGGCGTCGGTGACCATCCGGCCGTCGCGCATGCGCGCGATGCGGTCGCCGGCGGCGGCCACCTCGTCGTCGTGGGTGACCATGAGGATCGTCTGGCCGCCCGCGTGCAGCCGCCGGAAGAGCTCGAGCACCTCGTGCCCGCCCTCGGAGTCGAGCGCACCCGTCGGCTCGTCGGCGAGCAGCAGCGTCGGCTCGTTCGCCAGCGCCCGCGCGATCGCGAGCCGCTGCCGCTGCCCACCGGAGAGCACCCCCGGTGCGTCCTTCGCCTTCTCGGCCAGCCCGAGGAGGTCGAGCAGGTCGCGAGCGCGCGTCTCGGCGCGCCGGCGCGGCGCACCCGCGATCACCGCGGGCAGCGTCACGTTCTCCAGCACGCTCATGCCCTCGAGCAGATTGAAGAACTGGAACACGATGCCGATGTGGCGCCGCCGCATGATCGCGAGCTCGTCCTCGGTCTTGCCCACCAGCGACTCGCCGGCCAGAGCGATCTCGCCGTCGGTCGCGGTGTCGAGCCCGGCGACGAGGTTGAGGAGCGTCGACTTCCCGCAGCCGGACGGACCCATCACAGTGATGAACTCGCCCGGCTTCATCACGAAGTCGACGCCGCGGAGCGCGCGCACCGGCACGCCGTCGGACTCGAACGTCTTGCGCAGCCCGCGCGTCACGAGGACGTCGGTCGTTCCCGCCGGCGGCGACGCCATGGCGTCGGTGGTCTCGGTCATGCCTGCCTCCCACTCGTGGGCTTCATCTGCTCCGCGCCCGTCACGACAGCTCGATCAGGTACGCGCGCACCGCCTGGGCGCGGCCCTTGACGGCCTGCTCCCCGAGGTCCACGCGCTCGGGCTTCTCGGTCAGCGCGTCGAGCGTCGCCTCGCTGATCACGAGGCCCGACGGGCGCGCGAGGTCCTGGAGCCGCTGCGACAGGTTCACGGTGTCGCCGACGAGCGTGTACTCGAGGCGCTCCTCCGAGCCCAGCAGCGCGGCCGCGACCCGCCCGGTGGAGAGCCCCATGCCGAGCACGAACGGCTCGAGACCCTCCTTCGCCCAGCGCTCGTTGACGACCTGCTGGCGTTCGGCCATCGCGCACGCCGCGGCCATCGCCCGGTCGGCATGGTCGTCCTGCGCGACCGGTGCACCGAACGACGCCATCACCGCGTCGCCCACGAACTGCATCACCGTGCCGCCCGCGTCCAGGATCGCGTGGTTCATCTCCGCCCGGTGCTCGTTGAGCTGCTTCGCGAGATGGCTCGGATCCGCGGTCTCGGCGATGGCCGAGTAGCCGCGGATGTCGGACATCAGCACCGTGACGACGAGCTCCTCGGTCTCGCCGATGTGCCGGCCCTCGGTGCGCAGCTTCTCCGCGACGCCGGTGGGCAGGAGCCGGCTGAGCGTCTCCCCCTGCTCCTCACGGTCGACGATCGCCTGGTGCAGCATGCGCAAGCGGCGCAACGATCCGGCCGTGCCTGCGGTCGCGCCCTGCGAGAGCTTGAGGAACAGCTCCTCCACGGCGTCGTTGACCGCAGCAGGAGTGGTCTGGCGCGTCGTGGCGATGGCCTTGATCGGCCGGCCCTCGGCCACCTGCTGGAGGAGGTCCTCCTCGTCGTCGGTGAGCCCGGTGTCACCGGTCGAGACCGGCTGCACGAGCGACTCGACGATCTTCGGGTCGAGCACCGAGCCGCCGGTCGCGACCTCGCGCACGGCGCGCGCGAGCTGGTCGCCCTCGGCGATGGAGTCCTTCAGCAGGTAGGCGTAGCCCGCGGCGCCGTCGGCGAGCAGGGAGACCGCGTACTCCGGGTCGTCGTACTGCGAGAGCACCACGACACCGGTGCCCGGGTGGATCTTGCGGAGCTCCTTCGCCGCGTCGATGCCCTCGCTCTGGAAGCTCGGTGGCATGCGGATGTCGGTGACCAGCACCTGGGGCTCGAGCGCCGCTGCGTTCGCGAGCAGCTCGTCGTAGTCGCCCGCCACGCCGACGATCTCGAGGTCGGGCTCGAGGTTGAGGAGCGCGCGGACGCCTTCGCGCACGATCACGTTGTCGTCGGCGAGGAACACGCGGATCGACTCCCCTCCGTCCTCGGTCACTGCTGCCATTGAGCCTCCTCTCCCGTCCGAGCGACAAGGTTGCGGGTCTCACCGCCCGCAGGGGTGCCAGCCTCCCTCATCTCCGTGGCGCAGCACCCTCGCACGCGCCGGCGCCATCGTCCTACGGTTCCCGCATGCGGATCGAGTCGTCGGCCCTGACGGTGTCCTGGATCCCCTCCGAGGCGGTCTCGGGACTGCCCAAGCAGGTCTTCGAGGTGGGCGTGACCCACTACGACGAGCCACCCCCCGACTCCATCCCGGACGCCGCAACGCTGGCCGAGCTCCGCGAGGCGGCGCGCTTTCGGTTCGCGAACCAGCTGAACGCCTGGATCGAGGTGGAGGACGGCGCGGTCGTCGATGCCGGGTACTCGGGCGGCGGCCAGATGGGCCTCACCACGGTCAGCGTGGCCGGCAAGAGCGCACGCTTCGAGCCGGTCGCCCTCCCCGACATCGTCCGCGACCCCGAGATCCGCGGTACCGAGGCGAAGTTCGTCCAGACCACGGGTGGTCGCGCGCCCCTACCCGCGCCGAGACACGTCAAGCACCCACCGTTCTTCCAGCTCAAGCCGCCCGACGTCTGGACGACGCTGGCCCTCACCATCCGCGCCGACGGCACGTCCAGCGTCGAGCTCGAGGGCGCGAGCAAGTTCCCGCGCCACTGGGTCTACGACCAGGACGGCACGCTCATCGCCAAGGCCGGGCTCGCCGACTTCAAGGACTGGTACCGCACGCAGTTCGGCAAGCACACGCCGTGGGGGAAGCTCGACTCGAAGGCCTACGTCACCGCGGTGGAGACCGCGCTCGAGCGTCAGCTCTCGACCACGATCATGCGCGGCGAGGCCAAGCCAGAGCTCCGTACGGTGAAGAAGGGCAAGACGCTCACCGACCAGGGCGCGACCGGCGACGAGCTGTTCCTCCTCCTCGACGGCGTCCTCGACGTCGTCGTCGACGGCGAGCCGGTGGCGGAGGTCGGCCCCGGCGCGATCCTCGGTGAGCGCGCGCTGCTCGAGGGTGGACGCCGCACCGCGACGCTCCGGGCGCTCACCACCTGCCGGGTGGCGGTGGCCACCGCCGCCCAGATCGACCGCGCCGCGCTCGAGGCCCTCGCCGAGGGTCACAAGCGGGAGGCCTGATCCGGCAAGAGGTCGACGTGGTGGAGGGCTAGCGTCGCCCGCGATGCGGATCGCCACCTGGAACGTCAACTCGTTGAAGGCGAGGCTCCCGCGCGTCGAGGAGTGGTTGCAGTACGCGGAGCCCGACGTGCTGTGCCTCCAGGAGACCAAGCTCAGCGACGACGCGTTCCCCCAGCTCACGTTCTCCGCCCTCGGCTACGACGCGGTGCACCACGGGCAAGGACGATGGAACGGCGTCGCGATCCTCTCGAAGGTCGGGATCGAGGACGTCACGAGCGGGTTCGGCGACGGCCTCCTCGACCCGTACGAGGGCGACGCCCGGCTGCTCGCGGCGACGTGCGGCGGCGTCCGCATCGTCAGCGTCTACGTGCCGAACGGTCGCGAGGTCGGCACCGAGTTCTACGAGCGCAAGCTCGAATGGTTCGAGCGGATGCGCGAGTGGCTCGCCGCCACCGCGTCCCCCACCGACCCGCTCGCGATCATGGGCGACTTCAACGTCGCGCCCGAAGACCGCGACGTCTGGTCCGTGAAGGCGTTCCAGGGCGCCACGCACGTGACGCCCCCCGAGCGCGCCGCGGTCGCCGCCCTCGAGGAGTGGGGCCTCACCGACGCGTTCCGCGAGGTCTACGACCAGGACGGTCTGTTCTCGTACTGGGACTACCGCCGGGGCGACTTCCACCAGCACCGCGGCATGCGCATCGACCTCGTGCTCGTCACCGCGCCGGTGGCCGAGCGGGTCCGGTGGGCGCTGGTGGACCGCAACGCGCGGAAGGGCCAACAGCCCTCCGACCACGCCCCCGTGGTCGTCGACCTCGCCGACTGACCGGGAGGCGCGGTGCCGTCGGGACAGCGGATGGTCCTCACGGGCATGTCGCGCCTGACCGTCCGCGTCGCGCACCTCCTCGCCGAGCGGGGAGCTCGGGTCGTCGTCATCACCGACGACGACGAGCCGCTGCTCGACGCGCTGCCACGCGACGCGGAGGTCGTCCTCGACACCGGGCCGCTCACGCGCTCGCTGAACGCGGCGCGGGTGGCCACCGCCGACTGCCTGCTCGCCCTCTCCGAGCACGACATCGACAACCTGCGGGTCGCGGCGGTCGCCCACGATCTCGCGCCCGACGTGCCGGTGGTGCTGCGCGCGTTCGACGCCCGCGTGGCCGAACAGCTCGAGGCCGGCCTCAACGTGCGCCGCTGCTACAGCTCGTCCGCGCTCGCGGCGCCGGCGTTCGTCGCCGCGATCCTCGGCGAGGAGGTGCTCGACACGCTCCGGTTGGGCGTCGCCGAGGTCCCGCTGTGTCGGCTCACGCTCGCCGCCGACTCCCCGCTCCTCGGCCTGAGCCCCGGCGAGATGAAGGAGGAGTGGGGTTGCGCGGCCGTCGCCCACCGACCGGCGGGCGGCGCCTGGGGTCCCGCCCGCGGCGATGCCGGCACCCTCGGCCTGGGCGACGGCCTCGTCGTCGGCGGCCTGCTCCACGACGTCCTCGCGCTCGCGAAGAACAACGGCTCCTTCCGAACGATCCGGCGGCGCTGGTACCAACGCCGACCGGCGGGCGCGGCACCCCGGAACCGGCACCGGACCTTCCCGTGGGCCGCGACGACGCTCGTCGCCGTGCTCGTGCTCGCCGCGGTAGTGTTCGCGCTCGCGCTCGACCTCGATCCGGTCGACGCGCTCTACAAGGCCAGCACCAACGCGTTCGGCGACGTCGGCCTGGACCGCGCGCCCGGGTGGGTGAAGGTCTTCGGCGTGGCGGTGATGCTCGGCGGCGCGGTGCTCGTCGGCATCGTGCTCGCGCAGGTGACCGCGACGCTCACTGCGAGTCGGCTCGATGCCAACGCGGGGCGGCGCGCGCGACGCATGCGCGGCCACGTCGTCATCGCCGGGCTCGGGATGGTCGGGTTCCGGGTCGACCGCCTGCTCGACGAGCTCGACATCGGGACCGTCGTCATCGAGCAGACCGGCGCCAACCGGTTCCGGGAGGCCACCGCGTTCCGCACGCCGGTCCTGGCCGGTGACGCCCGCCTCCGCGAGAACCTCGAGCGCGCCAACGTGCCCGAAGCCATGTGCGTCGTCGCCTGCACCGACGACGATCTCGCGAACGTCTCGACCGCGGTCGAGGCCCGCATGCTCAACCCGCGGATCCGCACAGTGGTCCGCATCTTCGACGACGACCTCGCCGACCGCCTCGCGGGCTTCGGGGTCGATGCCGCGCTCAGCATGTCGGGCGTGGCCGCCGGCGCGTTCGTGGGCGCGGCCACCGACGAGCGCGCGGTCCGCCACGTCAGGATCGACGAGCTGGAGCTGGTGGCGTTCCGCTACGGGGTCGAGCGCGACGTCGACGCGAGCGAGGTGACCGCCTGGCGCGAGCAGGGGCTGCGCATCCTCGCGGTCGAGTCGGTCACCGGCGTCCCGGGCCCTCCGCTCCGCGCCGTCGGCGGCCTCAGTCGGGGCGAGACCGTGATCGTCGCCGGTCCCGAGGACGTGCTCGCCCGCTGCCTCTTCGGCTGACATCCTGGGCCGGTGACGACCACCCCTGCACCCCCGGCCCCGAACGTCTACCTCACCGGCAACTTCGCCCCGGTCCACGACGAGCGCGACGACGGCCAGCTCCCCGTCACCGGCGCGATCCCGCCCGAGCTCGACGGGCTCCTGCTGCGCAACGGACCGAACCCCGTCGTCGCGCCCGACCCCGCGATGTACCACTGGTTCCTCGGCAACGGGATGCTGCACGGCATCGAGCTGCGCGACGGGCGGGCGCGCTACCGCAACCGCTGGGTGCGCACCGCGGCCGCGAGCGCGGCGCTCGGCGAGCCGCCCGTGCAGGTGGATGCGCCGCCGCCGGTCAACGGCATCGACGGCATGGCGAACACGCACGTCGTCGCGCACACCGGGCGCATCTACGCGCTGGTCGAGTCCAGCCTCCCCACCGAGGTGCGGCCGGATCTGTCGACGATCGGCGCCTACGACTTCGGCGGAGCGCTCACCACGCCGTTCACCGCGCACCCGAAGATGGATCCCGTCACCGGCGAGATGCTGTTCTTCGGCTACGACATGTTCGGTCCGCCGTTCCTCCGCTACCACGTCGTCGGCGCCGACGGCGTCACGCTCCGAACCGAGGCCATCGAGATCCCGGCGGCCGTCATGGTGCACGACTGGGCCATCACCGCGACGCGTGCGGTCTTCCTCGACCTCCCGGTGGCGTTCGACGTCAACCTCGTCGGCACGCAGCCGTTCCCGTTCGCGTGGCGCCCCGAACTCGGCGCGCGCGTCGGCGTGATGCCGCGCAGCGGGAGCAGCGCGGACGTGCAGTGGATCGACATCGAGCCGTGCTACGTGTACCACCCGCTCAACGCCTACGACGACGCCGACGGCAACGTCGTGATCGACGTGTGCCGCTATCCGGACATGTTCGCGACGGAGGTGTACGGCCCGGGCTCCAGCGCGCCACCGCGACTCGAGCGGTGGACGATCGACGTGGGGAAGGGCCGCGTCGGCACCGAGATCGCCGACGACGTCGGACAGGAGTTCCCGCGCATCGACGAGCGGCTCACCGGACGCGTGCACCGCTACGGCTACACCTCGGAGGCCATCGTCGGTGAGAGCTGGGTGGGGCTCGGCTCGTTGCGCAAGCACGATCTCGTCGCGGGGAAGGTCGAGCGCCACGACGTCGGCCCCGGCCGGTCGGCCGGCGAGCCGGTCTTCGTTCCTGCGGCGCCGGACGCGGGGGAAGACCACGGCTGGGTGCTGAGCGTCGTGTACGACGCCGGGCGAGATGCGAGCGACGTGGTCGTCGTCGACGCGACCGACTTCGAGGCCGCACCGGTGGCGACGATCCATCTCCCCCGCCGCGTGCCGTTCGGCTTCCACGGCTCCTGGGTGCCGGGAGCCTCCCTCGGCTGAGGTGCTGCCCCGGGTACCGTGCGCGCCATGGCGCATGTTCACCACGAGACTCCTGAGGAAGAGAAGCGCAGCCTGAACCTGTGGCTGCTCTTCGTCATCGTGCTGGTGCTGATCGCCGGTGTCGCGCTCGCGCTGGTGCTGGTGCTCCAGGACGACGACGACTCGTCGCCGAACGACTCGACGACCACGACCGAGCAGGCGGCTCCCACGACGCCGGAGCAGTACGCCCAGACGCTCTACGCCGACTGGAAGGCCGGCAACCGGGAGGCCGCGGCGCAGGTCGCCTCCCCCGAGGCGGTCGGGCAGATGTTCGCGTTCGACTACGAGCCGCTGCCGACCGGTGGGGGCACCTCCGTCGACCCGTACCGGTTCAGCGGCTGCGAGGGCGCGGCCGGGTCGGTGATCTGCACCTACTCCGGTGAGGACAACGCGCAGATCGTGATGACGGTGCGCAACACCACCGGCGGCCTGCCGGTGCTCGTCGTCCAGGTGCAGCGCCAGGGCGGCTGAGCGCCGAACGAGCGAGACCGGGGGCCGCGGCCGCGTGGACGGCATCGCCGAGCGGGCGCGAGCGGTCCTCGACGACAACCAGCGCGGCGACTACACGTGCCCCGCCGACGGCTTCTACCCGCACCAGTGGCTGTGGGACTCGTGCTTCACGGCGATCGGCGTCGCGTCCTACGACCC
>CAZKTS010000315.1:0-9142 GCA_964555735.1 uncultured Bifidobacteriaceae bacterium | reverse complement strand
AAATCCGTTCTTGGCACGCTGCGTGTCACATGGACTGAGACAACGTGCCAAGAAGCGGCACTTAGAAGTTGGAGACGACCGCGTTGAAGACGTTGACGATGGTGGTGGGGTCGACCGCGCTGTAGGAGGCCGCGTTGGTGGCCTCGGCGATGCGCTTCAGCGTGGCCTCGTCGGCGTCGTTGCCGTAGGCGATCGGGAAGATCCGCACCGGTGTCTGGGACTCGCCCTCGTTCTGGCCGCGCAGGAAGTCGAGGAGCCCGTTGAGGTCGGTGTTGCGATCGTCCTCGTTGCGGCCGTCGGAGAGCAGGACGATCGCGTTGATGCGCGTGGTGTCGAACTCGTCGACCATCTTCGTGTACGAGTCGTCGGTCACGGTGTAGAGCGGCGTGCCCTGCGTGGGCACGAGCGACTCGATCTGTGCCTTGAGGTCGTCGCGGTTCGCGGCCATCGGCCCGATGGGCACCAGGTCGCGGTAGTCGGTCGGCTCCTTGCTGCTGATGTCGGTCGAGAAGACGCGCAGGCCCACCTCGTCCTCGGGGTTGAACTCCCCGAGCGCGGCGATGGCCGCGCGCTTGGCGAGGTCGAGCTTGGTGTCACCGGTGGACGGGTCGGCCTCGTCGCCCATCGAGCCCGACACGTCGATCACCAGGAGCACCCGGGCCTTCTTGCGGATCTGGTTCCACTCGTCGATGACGCCGGCCAGCACCGGCGCCTGCGGCACCTGGAGCGTCGTCTGGGGCTGCGACGGGTCGAGCCCGTTGGCCGCGGTGATCGGCTTCCCGATCGAGACGGCCGGGTTGCCGGGCCGGAAGCCGTACTCCAGGACCCGGCGCTGAGGCTTCGGCTCGGACACGAACGCAACGAACTTCTTGGCTGCCGCGGCCTCGTTCTTGCTCACCCACGCGGCGTCGAGGATCGTCAGCGGGTTGTCCGAGAAGAGCGTGCCCTCCTTCGGGTAGATCGCGACGAGGGGCACGCGTGGCTTCCGGGGCTTCTCGCCGGGATCGAGGATGCCGTCGGGGTTGCCGGTGTTGTAGTCGACGACCGACTTCTCCTCGACGGCCACCGCGGACGCGTACCCGAACGGGTCGCCGCGACGGTCGGAGCGGTAGAGGTTGTTGAGGAACGTGAGCGTCGTGTCGCCGTAGTGGACGACCGCGGACTCGACGCCGCGCGCGAACTGCTCGACGTCGGGGCGGGCGAGGTCCTCGAGCGTGAGGTCCGCGGTCTTGCCCGTGGCGGCGTAGTACTGCGCCACCGTCTGCGCGAGCCCGCTCGTGGAGAAGTTGGGGTTCGTCTTGCCGAAGCGGAACGCGCCCCACTCGGGGTGGCCCTTGCCGGCCCAGCCGTTGGGGTCCTGGGCGAGCGCGAGCACGTCGGAGAAGCCGATCGGCGTGTCGGGCCAGCCGAGCGCCTGCGCCATCGGCTTGGGCATCGCGATCACCAGCGGCGTGAGCATGAATGACGTCGCCTCGGGCGCGATCGCAGGCTTGCCCTTCTCGGCGCGCCGCTGGTTGACGACCGCCGACCACGTGCTCGCCGCCGGCGACCAGATCACCGGACGCGGACCGTTGGCCTTGGGCTTCGGCCAGCCCGCGGCGAGCAGCGTGGCGCCCGCGCCCGACGACACCTTCTGCACCTTCACGCGCACGCACCGGCCGTCGACCGTGGCTTCGTCGGACTGCTCGAAGCGCTTGGCGAGGTCGGTGAGGAGGGTGAGCTTCTCCGGCGACGACGCGACGTCGACCGTCACGCAGCCGCCGCCGGCCCCGGCCGGGAGCGTGCCGCCCACGAGCACCGCGCCCGCCAGCAGCACGACGGCCAGCGCCGCGCTCGCGCCGCGGGTCCCTCTCATGCGAGCCCTCACCCGACGACCGAGCGCCAGGTCTGGAGGAGCGCCACCATCGTGCCGGGGTTGGGCAGGTTCGACGACTTCGGCAGCGGGGGACGGTCCGGCACGCCGGGGGCGCGGTCCTCGTCCTCGACGCGGTACCCGGCCCGGGCGAGCGCGCCCCGGCCGTCGTCACCCGTCACGGTGTCGCCGAGGTCGGTGTCGCGGCCGGCGACGGGAGCGAACACGACATCGGCGGTGGCCACCGGCGAAGGGTAGAGCAGGGTGACCGCCTCGCGGCGGTCGCGCGAGGCCCGCGCCAGGCCTGGCCCCGCCTCCGCCTCGGTCGTGGCCACGACGTCGAAGGCGGCCGGGCCGGCCACGAGCATGCGCTCGAACGGTGACGAGTCGGCGCCGGTGCCGAAGGGGATGGACCGCTCGAGCTGCTCGAACCAGTCGACGAAGGCGGGATCGTCCTGGACGTCGGACCGGTCGAGGTCGGAGCGGCCGAAGAACTGCGTCGCGGCCTGGCCGATGACCGCGAGGCCGTCGCCGGTGGTCTGCGGGTCGGTGTGGCCGGGCTTCACGGTGCCCCACGCGGCCTTGCCGCCGACGGTGGCCCACGGGCGCCCGGCGACGTCGCCGAGGCACTTCCACGTGAGCGCACCGCCGCAGCCCGGAGCCAGCGCGTCGGCGCGCTCCTTCCATGCCGCGAGCACGAGCGGCGTGCGGCCGATCGGGTCCGAGATGTCGCCGAGCGCGGGCGCGAGCGCGAGCCGCTCACGCTCGGACGCGACGATCTCGGCGTCGGTGGCGAAGGTGAGCCAGCCGTCGTAGCCGAGCTGGTCGATGTCGGTGTCGGCCGTGCGGACGAGCTCGTCGGCCGTCACGCCGGCCGGTGCGACGGTGACCTCGATGCCGGTCTCGTCGGCGAGCTCCTGGCATGCGGCGGCGAGCTCGGTCGCGCACAGGAGGTGGGCGGGGCCGCGCTGCTGGTTGTTGCCGCCCCCGTCGTCGTCGCCACCGTCGATGAGGGCGCGGATGCCGATCGCGCCGAGCACGAGCACGACCGCGGCGAGCACCGCGAGCCCCTTCTTCGCGCCGGCACTCACGATCGCCCCTCCCCGGTCGGCGCGCTCACGATTCGGTCAGCGGCGGCACGTCGGCGGCGACGAGGGTGACCAGCTGCTCGTCGGACGGGTTCTTCAGCTGCACGAGCCGCGTGGCCTGGCGGGTGACGCAGTCCTCGAAGAGGTTGCGCGCGAGCCGGCCGTTGCCGAACGTCGGACCTCGCTGTTGGGCCGCGAACCACGCCTTGACCGCGGTCCGCCCGCTCTCGTCGAGGTGGTAGTGGTTCTCGGTGCCGATCATCTCGAAGATCGCGATCAGCTCGTCGTCGGTGTAGTCGGGGAAGTCGATGGTCTTGGTGAACCGCGACTTCAGCCCCGGGTTCGACTCCACGAACTTCGCCATCGGCTCGGGGTAGCCGGCGACGATGACCACGAGGTCGTCGCGGTCGTCCTCCATCCGCTTCAGGAGCGCGGCGACGGCTTCGGCGCCGAAGTCCTGCTCGCTGTCGGTGGTGAGCGCGTACGCCTCGTCGATGAAGAGGATGCCGCCCTTCGCCTCGTCGCAGATCTTGTGCACCTTCGGTGCGGTCTGGCCGACGAACCCGGCGACGAGGCCCGAGCGGTCGGTCTCGACCAGGTGGCCCTTCGACACGACGTGCAGCACCTTGTAGATGCGCGCGAGCAGTCGCGCGACCGTGGTCTTGCCGGTGCCGGGGTTGCCGACGAACACGAGGTGGCGGCTCTGGTCCACGACGGGCAGCTTGCGCTCGCGGCGCAGGTTCTCGACCCGCACGAGGTTGGTGAGCAGCCGCACCTCGGTCTTGACCGCCTCGAGGCCCACCAGCTTGTCGAGCTCCTCGAGGAGCGACTCGATGGTGTCGGGTGGCTCGGCCGGCTCGCCCGTGTTCGCGGCCGACGGCTCCGGGCCCGAGTCGGCTGGTCGTGCGACCTTCGCCGCGTTGATGCGGCGGAGGAGCATGGCCCGCAGCGTGTCGACCGCGAGCAGCTCCTCGCGGGTGGGCGTGGTGTCGATCGCGCAGACCGCGTGGGCGACCTTGAGCGCGCCGTCGTAGTAGCGCCAGCAGTGCGCGGTGCCGTCGCGCTCGTCGGCGGTGACGATGGTCTCGAACAGCGGCGATGGGGTGATCGGGAACGCGCGGTGCTGCTTGATCGCGGCGCTGTCGCGGAGTGACTCGGGTGTCGACGTGCGCAGTGCCTCGAACCACGGCGCGAGCGCCTCGGCGAAGGCGCGCAGCTCGGCGTCGCTCGCGTGGCCGTCGGCCGCGATCACGGACGCCGCGACGGCCTGGGCCTCGAGCGCGGCGTCGCGCTCGAGCGCGCCCGCGTCGACCGGCGCCTTGGCGTCGGCGGCGCGCCGGAGCGCTCCGAGGACGTCGGTCAGCTCGGTGACGAAGCCGCGGACCGGCTCGACGAGGAGTCCTGCCATCCCTTCATCCTCGCATCCGACCAGCCGGCGACCACATCCACGACCCGGTCGGGGTCCTCGAGCTGGGGGGCGTGGCCGATGCCGTGGAGCACCTCGAGGTCGATGTCGGCGTGGCGGGCCGCCGCACCCTGCGCCGCGGCGAGCGGCACGAGGCGGTCGAGCTCACCGTGGAGGAGCAGCGTGGGCCGGTGGCCGGCCGCGGCGGCGAGGTCGGCGTTGATGCCTCGGGCGAGGTAGAGGAAGAGGGACCGGGCCGCGTCGGCGTAGGCCGCCGGCGCCTCGGGGTAGGCGAAACGCTCGGCGGTGAGCGCGACCATCCGTCGGCGGAGCCCGGGATCCAGCCGGCTCGGGTCGTGGAGGCTGTAGGCGAGGCTGGCGTCGACGAGGCGGTCGGGGCCGAGGAGGCGGGCCCGGGTGCCGACGAAGCGGCGACCGATCGGCGGCACCATCACCGGCGCCATGCGCGCGATGCGGAGCCAGTCGCCCGCGCTCGGCGACGGGTGCGGCACCGCGGGGTTCACGAGCACGAGGCCTTCGACGAGCTCCGGCCGCCGGGCGGTCAGCCCGATGCCGATGGCCCCGCCCATCGAGTTGCCCGCGACCACCGACGGCCCCAGCTCTTCGAGCACCGCGGTGACGAGCGCCCGGTTCGTGTCGAGCGTCGCGACGCGCCGGGGCGCGCGAGTTCGGCCGAACCCGACGAGATCGATCGCGGTGACGGTCGCGTCGAGGCGGTCGGCGAGCGGCTGGCCGACCGGCTCCCACGAGAGCGTGTGCGCGCCGAGGCCGTGCACGAGGAGGACGCGGCGGCTCCTCGATGCGGCGGTGGTGCCGCGAGTGGGCACCCACTCGACGGCATGCACGCGCACGCCGTCGGCGTCGAGATGGTACGAACGCCCCGCCGTCATGACGCCGTTCACTGTAGATGGCGCCCCGTCGGCCGACGGTGCCGCGGGGCCGCGGCGGGCGCGGCCCGTACGCTCGACGGCGTGCAGTGGACCGGGCTCGACTTCGCCGACGAGCGCGGCGCCACGGCCGGCTTCGTGCGCCTCGCGGTGCCCGCGCCCGGCGACGGCGGCCTCGCGTGGTTCTGGGCGTACCTGGTGGTCCCCGGTGTCGGGCTGGTGGTCGTCCGAGATCACGAGGTCCAGCCACCGCGCCGCCGTGCCGACGAAGGTGGCCTCGAGATCCGGGCCGACGGCCTGTGGGCGGAGCTCACCTGTGAGGTGGCCGACGAGCACTGGACGTTCGGGCTCGAGGCGTTCGGGGTCGTGCTCGACGATCCGCTGCACGCGCCGGTCGACGCATTCGGCGGGGAGATCGGCGAGCGCGTCGCCGTCGGGTACGACCTGGAGTGGGAGACGCCGCGCCACGTGCACGGTGAGGTGCTCGTCGGGCGCGCCCGCTTCGGCGTCGACGGCGGTGGGGTGCTGGCCCGCGACGACGAGGCGTCCTGGCCGCCACGTGCGCCGACCACCACGTGGTGCGTGGGCGACGGTGCCGCCGACGCGACACCCGTCGTCACCGTCGGCATCCCGACGGGTGCAGGGAGTGTGCTGCAGCGTTCGCTCGTACGGGCTGACGGCTCGGTCGGCTGGACGACCGCTCTGACAGACTGACGCCCGTGCCGACCCCAGAGCAGTACGAGACGCGCGCCGCGGTCCACGAGCTGATCGACGCGCTGAACGAGCTCGACCGACGGTTCTTCGAGGGGCCCAACGCATTGGGCGACGACCAGCAGGTGCTCGAGGGCTACCGCTGGATGTTCTCGATGCTCCAGGTGGCCCTCGACACCCAGGTCTGGGCCGATGCGGCGAACCCGCGCTTCGTCGAGATCGTCGGGCCCTACAAGAAGTGGGGCGGCGACAACTCGGACGCCTACTACCAGCACGCGCCGATCGACCCCGACCGCACGTATCGGGTGCGCGGGGTTCGCGGCGACGCGGTGTACCTCTCGCTGTCCGTCTACGGCGGTCCCAATGACGGCCGGTACTCGGAGCGCATCGTCGGGTCGGTCAACGACCGCGACGATCTCGAGTTCGGCCCGAACGGAGAGTTCGAGTTCGTGATGGCGCGCGAGCGCCCGGAGGGCTGGGACGGCGCGTTCATCGCGCTCGAGGACGACGCCGTCGTCGCCATCACCCGTGACTATCTCGACGATCCCGTGAACGGGAAGCGGTGCGTCTGGCACATCACCGCCGACGACATCCCCGCCACGTACCGCGAAGACGATGCCGACCTCGCCCGCCGGTTCCGCAACGCGCGCACCTGGCTCGGCCAGCAGGCCGACATGGTGCCGCTCGGCCTCGGCGAGCCGAACCAGATCGACGAGCCGTACCCCGTGCGCCCGGTCACCTTCGGATGGGGCGCCGGCGACGCCGCCTACGCGATGGGCAGCTTCGACCTCGCCGACGATCAGGCGCTGGTCATCCGCGGCACCTCACCCGAGTGTGCGTTCTGGAACTGCTGCCTCTGGAACCAGTTCATGCACACCTACAACTACGACTACGAGCAGGTGACGCTCAACGGCGCGCAGACCGTGCTCGAGCCCGACGGCTCGTGGACGCTCGTCGTCGCGCACCGGGATCCGGGCCACCCCAACTGGATCTCGACCGCCGGTCACCCGCGGGGGCGCATCTGGTTCCGCTGGTTCTACCCGGCCGAGACGCCCGAGCGCCCGACGACCGAGGTCGTCGCGCTCGATGCGGTGCCCGCCGCTCCCTAGACGTCCCACTCCAGGGTGATGTCGAAGCGGTCCGTGTAGGGGCGCATCGCGGCCCGTCGCGCCGCGGCGTCGACGCCGAAGTCGCCCTCGAGGTCGTAGATCAGGCCGCCGTGGCGGCCGCGCGGGTTGTCGGCCACGAAGGTGTCCATCGCGGCGCGCGTGGTGTCGGTGAACGGCTGGTCGGCGACGGCGTAGATGCGCTCGACCGTGGCCGCCTCGTCGGCCATGAAGTCGGTGAACGCCACGTCGATCATCTGCCCGGCCGGGAACCGTCCGTGGTCGCGCATGCCGGCGTTGAGCATCTCCTCGATGCGATCCGACCAGTAGGTGCCGTAGGCGTGGGGGTCGATGACGTCGTGGCTCGACCGCGCCGCGTAGGTGAGCATGGTCGCGTTCGACGCCATCACCGAGACGGGATCGCGGTGGGTGAACACGAACGTCGCGTCGGGGAACACCGTGAGCAGCGGCTGGATCTGCTCCATGTGCTGCGGCGACTTCAGCACCCAGCGGGTGCCGCCGCGCTGCCACTGGAGCACCTGGAGGATCGTGCGCAGCTCCTCGTAGAACGGCGTCTGGTCGTGGGCCGTGTACCAGTCCTTCCAGGCGGGCATGAGGCCCATGGTCTCGAAGAGCATCGTGGAGCCCGCGATGGCGAGGAGCTGGATCTCCTCGTGCACGTGGTCGACGGTCATCTCGTGCATGCGCTTGAAGTGCGGCATCGCGAGGTCGAGGAACCCGAGCCCCGCGCCGGTGCGCTCGCGGCGCGGGTCGGGCGCGCCGCCGGCCACCGCGTCGCGCTCGGCGCGCGGGAGCACTGGCTCGAGGCTCTCCCAGTACGGGAGCGAGCGCATCGCCGGGTCGCTGGCGATCAGGTTGTGGAGGTGGGTCGTGCCGGTGCGCGGCTGACCGACGATCACGATCGGGCGCTCGATGCGGACGTCGCGGATCTCGGGGTGCTCGGTGAGGAGGTCTTGAAGGAGCAGCCGGTTGCGGAGCAGCTGGGAGAGGAGGCTGTGCGCGGCGACGCGCCCCATCGGCGAGCGGGTGGTGTCGGCCTCGAGCGCACCGATGAGGACGGTCAGTGGCTCGCGGAAGCGGTCGGCGCCGAAGTCGTCGAGACCGGTGTCTGCGCTCGCCTGGGCCGTGAGCGCGTCCAGGTCGAGGTCGAGCGTGTCGGCGATCGGCCGCATCGCGTCGAGCATCTCGACGACCTCCGGCGCGAACTGCGGGTTCGCGAGGTCGTCGATGTGGATCGCGGGCGGTCGCTCGGTCGTCGTCACGGCGAGCAGGCTACGGGCCCACCCGGGCCGGTGCGGCGGCGGCCACCCGGGCCGGTGCGGCGGCGGATGGAGGGGGGACCGGGGGCCGCCACCGCACCGCCCGAGCGTGCCGCCACCGACACGCGCCCGACGCCGTCGTGAGTCGAAGCGGTCCAGAGCCGGTTCTTGGCACGTTCCGTCAGTCCATGTCTGACGCAACGTGCCGAGAACGGGCTCTTGACGGCGCGCGCGGCGCCCAGGGCGGTCAGACGTCGACGGCGGAGAGCTCGGGGTACCAGCGGCGGGCGCGCTCGACGGCCTCCGCCCAGCGGGCTCGGTCCAGGGGCGAGCCGGGCTCGACCCGGCGGGCCGGCCGCCAGCAGGCCGCGACCGCGTCGTCGTCGGGCCAGATGCCCAAGGCCTGGCCCGCGGCGAACGCGGCGCCAAGCGTCGTCGCCTCGCGCACGGGCGCGACCTCGATCGGGCGTGCGGTCGCGTCGGCGACGGCCTGCACGAACGTGCGGTTGGCGGTCATGCCTCCGTCGGCGCGCAGGACGTCGACGGTCGTGGCCGCGTCGCGCTCGGCGGCCTCCACGAGGTCGGCGGCGCGGTGCGCGATGCCCTCGAGCACGGCACGGGTGACCTGCGCGCGATCGGTGCCGCGCGTGAGGCCGAGCAGGGCGCCGCGTGCGCCGTAGTCCCACGCCGGCGTGCCGAGGCCGAGCAGCGCGGGGACGTACCAGACGTCGCCCGAGTCGGTGCAGCTCGCCGCGAGCTCGTCGGTCTCCTCCGCCGTGGCGACGATGCCGA
>CAZKTS010000314.1:0-12526 GCA_964555735.1 uncultured Bifidobacteriaceae bacterium | reverse complement strand
CGCTGACCGCGGCGGAGGGCGTCGGCGCCGAGCTGTCACCCCTGCTGGCCGACCGTCCGCTCGTCGACGGCGCGCCGGCCGCGTACGTGTGCGAGCACTACGCGTGTCAGCGCCCGGTCACGACCCCGGAAGACCTCGCCGCGCTGCTCTGAGGGGCTTTGGCGTCGCAGACCCGACCAGGAGTCGAGTGAGTGACGCCAGAAGCCCTGGGGCTACTTGCCGGAGCCCATCCCGTCGGCGAGCTGCTCGGCCATGGCCCAGCCGTAGGCGATGAGGGCTTCGCCCTTCGCCGGGTCGAGGACGCCGACGAGCTCGACCGCAGCCTTGCCGCCCAGCTTCACGTGGCGGGCGTCGAGCACCGGCTCGGCGCCGCCGCCCTTCTTGACCTTGAAGGCCCGGTCGTCGTAGCGGGCGTCGCAGCCGAACCGCCGGGCGAGGCGACGGCCCCAGGCCCGCTCCTCGCCGTTGGGCGTGTACTTGGGCCGCGGGCAGACGTCGGAGAGGCCGCTCACCAGCGAGTACGCGGCCGGGTGCGCGATCCGGCCCGCGACGAGGACGTCCTCGTCCGGGAAGGAGATCGCCGCCCGCCGGTAGAGCTCGCCGACCAGCGCCTCGAGCGAGGGGCGGGCCGTGCGGCCCTTCCGGGTGGCACCCAGGCCCCAGAGGATGCAGGGGGTGCCGCCGATGCGCTCGAGCGAGCCGAACAAGAAGCCGTGGATGCCGTCGTCCTCCACGCAGATCGCCACCAGCGGGAACTGCTCGACGTGGGTGTCGAGCTGCTGGTCCGCGAGCGGGAGCCCGATCGAGGCAACGAACTGGCCGAGCTCATCGAGCTCGGCCGGCTTCAGGGACACTGAATCTCGAGATTCAACCGCCATGAGGCAGCCATTCTCGCAGACGCGACCGGACCCGAGCCAGTCGGTACCCCGCCGGGCTGATCGCCGGTTGCGCCGCCGCTCGCGCCGCGCTACTTGACCACGACGCCCCGCAGCGCCGGGTCGGGCGGCGGGATCCGCGGGTCCATGTCCCGCAGCGTCTCGACGAGCAGCGTCGCCACGGCGACGTCGCGGACCCACTTGCGATCAGCGGGCACGACGTACCAGGGCGCGTGCTCGGTCGACGTCTCGGCGATGACCTCCTCGTAGAGGTCCATGTACTGGTCCCACTGCGCACGCGTCTCGAGGTCGCTCAGCTTCATCTTCCAGTTCTTCGCCGGATCGTCGATGCGCATCTGGAGCCGCTCGCGCTGCTCGTCCGGCGACAGGTGGAGGAACACCTTCACCACCGTCGTGCCCTCGTCGACGAGCAGGCGCTCGAACTCGCGCAGGTGCCGGTAGCGGCGCCCGCACTCCTCGGCGCTGGCCGCCCCGACCATGCGGGCGGCGAGGACGTCCTCGTAGTGCGAGCGGTTGAAGGCCCCGAGATGCCCCCGCGGCGGGCACAGGTGGTGGACCCGCCAGAGGTAGTCGTGCGCGAGATCGGTGTCGGTGGGCTCCTTGAAGCTCGCCACCGCGCAGCCCTGTGGGTTCAGGCCGCTGAGCACCCGCCGGATGGCGCCGTCCTTGCCCGAGGCATCCATCCCCTGGAGCACCAGGAGCAGGCTGCGCTGCTCCTCCGCCCAGAGGCGCCCGTGGAGCGCGTCGAGCTCGACGAGCAGCTCGGCCACGACCTCGCGCCCCGCCTCCTTGTCGCGGATCCCGAGGCGCGCGTCGGTGTCGCGCGTCGAGAGCTTCGGCTTCGAGCCCGGCTTCACGCGGAGCCCATCGATGATCGACGACATCTCGTCCCCTTCGGCGCGGTCAGTAGCGGAGCTCGGCGAGGACCGCGTAGTGATCGCTCGGCTGCACGCCGTCGACGGGCTGGGTCCCCTCGACCGCGCAGGTCATCACCTGCCCGCCCGCGTCGTCGTCGCGCGGGTAGCCGACGAAGACGTAGTCGAGGCGCCGCTCGGGCTCCGGGTCCATGATCGTGTACGGGTTGGCGTGCGACCAGGTGTAGCCGGGGGTCCCCGTGCCCGCGGCACGCCAGGCGTCGATGAAGACCTGCTTCTCGACGGGCAGGGTGGTCGCACCGGTCATCATCCGGATCTCGTCCGCGTCGGGGTCGGCGTTGAAGTCGCCACCGACGATCGGCGGGAAGGAGCGGCGGGTGCCGGTGGCGGCGACGAACTCCGCGAGGGCCCGCACCTGGTCCTGACGCACGTCGCTCTGGTCCATGCGCCAGTTCAGATGAGTGGTGAACACCTCGAGATCGCCACGGGGCCCGGCGATGTCGGCGCGCACCACCGTGCGCAGCTCGTTGCGGTCGGGCGGCGCGGGGAGCGCCACGACCTCGGACCCGGTGATCGGCCATCGGCTGAGGATCGCGTTGCCGAGGCTCTGCGGCGCGAGGTCGAGGCCGAGCCCGGCGCCGTACACGTGCTCGTAGCCGAGCGCCTCGCCGAGCTGCGCGGGTTGGCTCTCGCCCTCGCGCGTCTCCCAGATCTCCTGGAGGCAGACGACGTCGGCATCGATGCGACGGAGGTCGGCGATGATCGCGGCCTGGCGCGCCTCCCACGGGCCGAACCGCCACCAGAGGTTCCACGTGAGCACACGCAGGCGCGTCTCGAGCCGTGCCGGCGGCGTCCACATCGCGGTCATGGCGGCCGACGCTAGCGTGACGCGTGTGACGCCCGACGTGAACCTCCTCGACGGCCGTCTGTACGCGGACGACCCGTCGCCGGTGTATCGCCGGCTGCGCGACGAAGCTCCGGCCTATTGGGATCCGGTGAGCCGCGTCTGGGGCATCAGCCGGTACCACGACGTCGTGGAGATCGAGAAGGACCCGAAGCGCTACACGTCGGCGCGCGGGTCGCGGCCGCGCATCGAGAGCGACTCCTCGATGATCAACCACGACGACCCGCTGCACCAGGCGAAGCGACGGCTGGTCGCGCGGCGCTTCACGCCCAAGTCGGTGAAGCAGCACGAAGACCACGTCCGCGGCATCGTCACGGAGCTCATCGACGCGGTCGAGGCCGCCGGCGAGTGCGACGTCGTCGAGAGCCTGGCCGCGCCTCTGCCGGCCCGGGTCATCTGCGACATGCTCGGCTTCCCGCCGGAGCTCGCCGACAAGTGTCGCGAGTGGTCCGAGGTCACGATGCTCGAGGGCGGTCAGTACAACGCCGACGGCAGCGACCGCGAGCAGACCGAGGCGACGATGGTCGCGGTGCTCGAGTTCGCGGCGGCGGCCGTCGAGCTGCTCGAGGCCCGCCGCCATGAGCCGGGCGACGACCTCTTCTCGGTGTGGGCCCACACCGAGGTCGTGATGCCCGACGGCACGGCTGCACCCATGACCGACGACGACATCGTGCACGAGGCGCTGCTGCTGCTCGACGGCGGCGCCGAGACCACCCGAACGGTGATCGGCACGATGTGCCTGGAGCTCGCCCGCCATCCCGACGAGCGAGCCAAGCTCCTGGCCGACCCGTCGATCCTCGCGGCGACCGGCGTGGAGGAGTTCATCCGCTGGGTGACGCCGATCCTCAACATGCGGCGCAGCGCGACGGAGGACCACGAGCTGCACGGCCAGACCATCCACGCCGGCGACGAGCTGCTGCTCATGTACTCGTCGGCGAACCGCGACGATCGGGTCTTCGACGACCCCGACACCCTCGACGTGACGCGCGAGCACAACCACCACGTCGCCTTCGGCTTCGGCACGCACTTCTGTCTCGGTGCGTCGCTCGCACGGCTCGAGATCCGGGTGATGTTCGAGGAGCTGCTCCGCCGGCTCCCGGAGATGCGCCTCGTCCCCGGCACCGAGCCCGCGAAGGTGCCGTCGGCGTTCGCGTGCGCCTACGACGCGATCCCGATGGAGTGGTGAGGCTCAGGCCGGCGTGAAGGTCACGGGCATGCGCTTGATCCCGTGGATGAAGTTCGAGAAGAGGTAGTCGGGCTCACCGGACACGCGGATGTCGGGGAGGCGCCGGAAGAGCTCCTCGAACATCACCCGGATCTCGCGACGGGCGAGATGCGCCCCGAGGCAGAAGTGCGGGCCGCCGCCCCCGAAGCCGAGGTGCTCGTTCGGGTCGCGGTCGATGTCGAACACGTAGGGGTCGTCGAAGTGGCGGGGATCCCGGTTCGCCGCGTTGTACCACATCGCGACCTTCTCCCCTTCCCTGATGGCCTGGCCGCGGATCTCGGTGTCCGCAACGGCGCACGTCCGTCGGAAGTGGATCACCGGTGTCGCCCACCGGATGATCTCCTCGACCGCGGTGTCGGCGTGCGCGTCGAAGTCGGTTACCAAACGCTCCTGCTGCTCGGGGTGGTCGGTGAGCGCGAGCATCCCGTGGCTGATCGCGTTGCGCGTCGTCTCGTTGCCCGCGACGACCAGCAGCACGAAGAACGAGCCGAACTCCTCCGGCGTGAGGCTCTCGCCGTCGACCTCGGCCGTGGCAATCTTGGTGGTGATGTCGTCGCGGGGCGACGTGACCCGGTCGGCGCGCAGCTCCTGCGCGTACGTCCAGAGATCGTGGGCCGCGGTGAACGCCGCGCTGATCTCACCCCCGTACTCGGGATCGCTGGCACCGAGCACGATGTTGGTCTTGTCGTAGACCGTGCGGTACTCCGACTGCGGGATGCCGAGCATGTCGCAGATCACTTGAAGCGGCAGCGCCGCCGCGACCTCGTCGACGAAGTCGCACTCCCCCTTCTCGGCGATCGAGTCGACGATGGACCGGGCCCGGTCGTGCACACCCTGCTCGAGGGCCGCGACCTGGTGCGGCGTGAACCCGCGGTTCACGATGAGACGGAACCGCGTGTGGCGCGGCGGATCCATGTTGATCATGGAGCCCAGGAACTCGTAGACCTCCGGAGGGAAGTCCGGGATGTTGGTGCCCTTGCCCGAGATGAACAGCTCGGGGTGCCGGCTGACGTGCTGCACGTCCTCGTAGCGCGTGACCGCCCAGTAGCCGGGGCCGGCCGGCAGCCCGAGACCCGGGATCTCCCGCTCCTCGTGCCAGGACACCGGGCGCTCCTCCCGGAGCTTCGCGAACATCCCGGGCCAGTCGTCCCGGTACCAGAGATCGCTGTTGCCGAAGTTGATCTCGTCGATCGTCAGGTCGGTCGCGGGGATCTCCACCATGGCGTCATCGTACGGGCCGGACCCTCACCCGCCAGTCCGGCAGGATCCGCTCAAGCCCGCCGTCGGACGTTCCGATCCTCTCCTGACGGCTGCGAGGGGCGCGGCCGCGACGCGGGGCTGGAGATCGAACGATGGGCTGGATGCGAAGGGTGCTGGTGCTCGGGGCGGTCGCGCTGGGCGCCGTCGCGGTGGGCGGGGTCGCGGTGACGGTTCCGGGTGCCGGGGCGGCCGACACCAAGGTGAAGCCGATCCTCGAGTGCGTCTTCCCGCTCGAGGAGGGTGGCTACGTCGCGCTCTTCGGCTACGAGAACCAGAGCAAGGTCGTGGTCGACGTTCCGATCAGCAACGACAACAAGATCACCCCGAAGCCCGATGACCGGGGGCAGCCGACCTCGTTCGAGCCCGGGCGGGTCGTGGGCGCGTTCACCGTGGAGGTCCCGGGCAACACCGCCATCGTCTGGCACCTCACCGGGTCCGTGGCGAACGCCAACAAGAACTCGAAGCAGTGCGAGAAGCCGCCGGTGCCCGTGGGCACGGGCAGCGCGCAGGGATTCGTCTGGCTGGCGGTGGCCGCCGGTGCGGTGCTCGTCGTCGGTGGTGGCGGCGGCTCGGCCTGGATCCTGCGGAGGCGGCGGCGGGCATAGCCGCCATCGACGATCGGGCGGTTCCGGGTGTCGGGCATGATGACGCCATGGACACGAGAAGGATCGGCACGCTCGAGGTGTCGGTGGCCGGCCTCGGCTGCAACAACTTCGGGATGCGCATCGACGAAGATGCGGCGAAGGCCGTGGTCGACGCCGCACTCGAGGCCGGGATCACGCACTTCGACACCGCCGATCTCTACGGCGGCACCAAGTCGGAGGAGTTCCTCGGCCGCGCGCTCGGCTCGCGTCGCGACCAGGTCGTGCTCGCGACCAAGTTCGGGATGCTCGCTCCTCCAGATGACGATCTGACGGGCGGGCACCCCGACTGGGTCGCGCGGGCGGTCGACGACAGCCTGCGGCGCCTCGGCACCGACCGCATCGACCTCTACTGGCTGCACGCGCCCGACGAGCAGACCCCGATCGCCGACACGCTCGCGGCCCTCGACACCCTGATCGACGCGGGCAAGGTGCGCGAGCTCGGCTGCTCGAACTTCACCGCGGCCCAGCTCGACGAGGCCGCCGCGGCCGCAAAGGAGCGCGACCTCCGGCCGTTCGCCACGGTGCAGAACGAGTACAGCCTCTTGCACCGCGAGCCCGAGGCCGAGGTCATCCCCGCGTGCGCGCGCCTCGGGATGTCGCTCGTGCCCTACTTCCCGTTGGCGAGCGGGATGCTGACCGGCAAGTACCAGCGCGGCGCGGCGCCGCCCGAGGGCACTCGCCTGGCCGCGTGGCCGAAGGATCGTGTCGGTGCCCTGCTGGCCGACGAGCGCTTCGCGGTCGTCGAGGCGCTCACGGCGTACGCCGCCGACCACGGCCGCACGCTGCTCGAGCTGTCGCTGTCCTGGCTGGCGTCGGAGCCGGTCGTGTCGAGCATCATCGCCGGCGCCACGTCGGCCGAGCAGGTGCGGGCCAACGCCGCCGCCACGACCGCGTGGCATCTCGGCGACGCCGAGCGCGCCGAGGTCGCGGCCATCCTCGACCGCTAGGTGCCGCGCACCACCTCGAGCACGGCGCGGTGCGCCGACGCGATCGCGCCCTGGATCCACCCCGTGTCGAGTGAGGTGTGCTCCCCCGCGAAGTGGACGTTGCCCTCGGGTGCCGTCGACGCGGTGTGCAGCGTCTGCTGCTGACCGGGCAGCAGCTCGGCGAACGAACCGTTGGCCCACGGATACGAGTCCCAGAACATCGACGCGACGTCGTCGATCATCCCGGGTTCGAGGATCTCGGGATGGATCCGTGCGATCTGGCGCGTCACCGTCTCCACCCGTTCGTCGAGCGGGAGCTGCCCGAGCCGGCGAGCGTCCTGCCCCCACGTGTACGAGGCGAGGAGGACGCCCGGGCCTGCGCTCACGTCCGGTGACGCGGGCGCGAACTCGCCGTTCACGTAGCCGCCGTACATCGGGTTGAAGCGGGCTCGCGACGGTTCGGGCTCGCTGACGGCCACCGCGTTGTCGGACGGGTAGTACATCGCCCGGTACACGCGATCGCTGAGCGACGCCCCGCCCGCGATGCCGTGGTCGGTCTCCCAGAAGCGCCGTCGGCAGTGCAGCAGCACCTTGGTGCTCGACTCGAAGCCGAGCGTGCGCACTGCCGTCTGCTTCGCGACCGAGAACGGCGGATCGACGTCGAGCACCTGGAGCACCGAGAACGGCAGCGTGCAGATCACCACGTCGCTCGTCTCGACGGTCGTCTCGCCGTCGCGATCGACCGCGAGATCGACCCGCCCGTCGGTGCGCCGCTTGATCGCCACGACCGGCGCGCCGAGCACGATCTCGCCCTGCACCCGCGCCGCCAGCGCCTGCGGCAGCCGGTCCATCCCGCCCACGATCTCGAAGAACTGGTTGCCGGTCGCGGTCAGCGCATCCCGCAGCAGCATGGTCGCGGTGCGGTCGTACATCGACTCGAGGCCCGTCGCGCTCCCGATCAGCTCGGCCGCCGCCGCACCGCACCGGAGGGCGAGGAACTCGCCGATCGTCATGCGATCGATCTCGCGAAGCCGGTCGCTCGCGAGGTCGCCGGTTCGCAGGCTCGCCCGCTCGGCGTCGGTGAGCCCGTCGACCACATCGCCCACCGCGCGGGCGAGCATCTTCGGTGGCACATCGTCGTCGCGCTGCTGCGCCGACAGCTCAAAGAGGTCGTAGAGCGCCGGGCGGGCATCCCGCATGCGGACGCGGACGTCGCGGATGTCGTAGTAGCAGGACAGGTTCTCGTGCGCGGTCACGAAGCGTCGGAGCTCGAGCCCGCACCGCTCGATGGCGTGCAGCGTGCGGTCGTGGTGCTCCGGGACACGCATCGGGCCGAACTCGCCGTAGGTGCCGTCCGAGAAGTGGTGCGTCCACGCCCGGCCGCGCGTCTCGCGGCTCGCTTCGAGGACCCGGACCGAATGCCCGAGGGCCTCGAGCTCGACGGCGGCGGCGAGCCCGGCCATGCCGGCGCCGACGATCGTGACCGAGCGGCGGGCGCCGCGACCATCTGCGGCGCGGATCGCCGCGAGATCCTCGGTGACCGTCGTGGTCACGAGAGCAACGACCGGAGCACGGCCTGCGTCCGCGTCCGCTCCTCGGTCGAGCCGAAGACGTTCGCGACGAAGTCCGTCGCGCCGATCGCGCCGAGTCGCTCCACCTGGCCGCGGACGGCGTCCTCGTCGCCCACCACCGCGACGTCGGCCGGGCCGTCTGCACCTTCCTTGTCGAGCATCGCCCGGTAGGACGGGAGCGTGCCGTAGACCTGGAACGCCTTCGCGGCTCGCGCTCGTGCCGCGTCAGGGTCGTCGGTGACGCAGACCGGGAGCCCGACCCCGACCCGCGGCGCCGGGCGACCCGCCCGTTCCGCGGCGCTGGTGATGGTGGGCAGGATGTGCGACTCGATCGTCGCCGGACCGGTCATCCACGTGACCGTGCCGTCGGCGAGCGTGCCGGCGAGGTCGAGCATCTTCGAGCCGAGGGCGGCGACGAGCACCGGGCACGGGAGCGACCCCTTCACGTCGAGGCCGACATGTCCCGTGAGCGTCTCGCCCGCGAAGGAGACGCTCCCCGAGCGCACGAGCGGCACGAGGATCTCGAGGTACTCGCGCATGTGTCGCACCGGCTTCTCGAAGGAGATGTCGTACATGCCCTCGATGACGAGCTGGTGCGAGAGCCCGATGCCCAGCGCGAGCCGTCCCCCGGTCGCGGCCTGAACGGTGAGCGCCTGGGCCGCGAGCATCACCGGGTGGCGGGGGTACGTCGGCACCACCGCGGTGCCGAGCTCGATGTCGGGCACCTCCCGCCCGACGACCGCGAGCGCGGTGAGCGCGTCGAGCCCGAAGATCTGCGGGAGCCAGAACGATGCGAACCCGTCTGCGGCGGCGGCCGCGGCCCGGTCCACGACCGTGTCGATCGGGCCGGTGTCGACGTCCCCGCCGAAGATGCCGATGCGCATGCGAACCTCCGAACGTCACGCCGCCCGTCGCCTGGGCCGCGTGCGCGGAGGCTAGGCGCGCCGCTCAGGAGCCGTCGATGGCCTCCGTCGACGGGATCACGACGCGCCAGCCGCCGGACGAGAGCTGCTCGCGGGTCATGCGCACCTGCCCGACGGTCTGGTCGGCGTGACGGAACACGAAGACCCAGCGATCGCCCTGATCGAGCACGGCGTCGACGCGTGCTCGCTCGCCGGCATCGATGGCCGCCAGGGGCAGCTCGGTGGCGTCACCACCGTGCACCGAGACGTTGATGCTCTCGCTGGACTGGTTGTCGATGCTCACGTAGTCGACGAACTCGGGTCCGCGCACGAGCGGGAACAGTGCGACGAGCGCGAGCACCACGACGACGGCTCCGGCGATGCCCGCGACACGACGGGCCGGAGCGACATGGGTGGGATGGCTGTGGACCTGGACCGGACTCACCGGTGGCCTCCTCTGCGATCGATGCGCGCCACGGCGCGCTCGGGTCAGACAGAGAGGAGCGACGGCGGCGCGCGAGGCGCGGCACAGATGCGCGCGGTCCCGCGCGCAGCACGCGACCGGCGGAGTGAGAGCGCGCCGCCGAGTGCGGCGACGGCGAGCGCGACCAGGGCGACGAGCGTGGCGAGCGACGGCGTCGCCGCGCGCAGCTTGCGAGGTTCGGCCACGCGCACGCTCGGAGCGTCGACGGCCTGCTCGGGGCCCCCCGGCTGGCTCACCTGCTCCAGCACCGCCCGATCGACCGACGCGATCGACACCGAGCCCGTCGCCGCGACACCGAGGATCGCGGGTGCGGCGGCGAGACCACCGGCGAGGAGCACGGCGCACGCCACGCGGTGGCGCGACGCCCGACGGCCCCGTCGCAGCGTCATCCTCGGTGGCGCTTCACGATCCGAAATCGTGTCCGGTCGCCGTCGACCGCGAGGTCCTGCTCATCGACGACCGCCGCGACCAAGGCCCGCGCCATCTCTGCGTTCTCGCCGTCGAGCTCGCTGGCCGCGCCGACGCCGTCGATGTGGACGGCACCGTCGGACTGGCGGAACACCAGCTCGACCTGCGTGCCGTCGGTACCGACCATCGCGCACATCTCCGAGACCGCGATCCGCAGGTCCTCGATCTCGTCGACGTCGAGGCCGGCGCGGCTGCCGGCGTCCGCGGTGGCCAGTCGCGCCAGCCGCAGGAACGCCGGCGACCCCGGGAACCGCAGCTCGACCCGCTGGTCCTCCAGCGCGGCCTCGGTGTGGGGATCACGATCGACGTTCGCCATGGGCACGTCAGGTTATTGCCCAATCGCCGAGCGCACGTACCGCGTGCGGATCCGCCACCGGATCAGGTTTCCGGCCCCGAGCATCCGGGTACTCGCGGTGGAGCAGCACCGAGGGGAACCAGCGCGGGACATGGTGGAGGACGACGGCGAGATCTTCTTGGTCGTGCCTCCCGACGCGCGCAACCTTCGAGCGCTGCGGCTCGTGGCCGCCGACGCGGCCGGCCGAGCGGGGCTCGACGCGAGCGAGGTCGACGACCTGCGCATCGCGGTCGACGAGCTGTGCCAGGCGATGATGGACACGACGGAGCACCGGTTGGTCGTGCGCATCCTGGTGCACGGGCCTCGCGTGATCGTGCGGGGTTCGGCGCGGCGGCGCGCCCTCGACCCGTGCCCTCGTCTCTCCAACATCTCCGAGCTCATCGTGGACGCGGTCACCGACCAGTACTCGCTCGAGCACTCCGAGAGCGAGATGTCGTTCATGGTGACCAAGACGGCTGGCAGGATGGTCGGACGATGATGTCGGAGGAGAGCGCCGAGCGCTTCCGGGAGTACCGCCGCTCGGGCACGCGGGAGCTGCGCAACGAGCTGGTCGAGGAGCACGCCGGGTTCGCCGACTACCTCGCCCGGCGGTTCGCGAACCGCGGCGAGCCCCTCGACGACCTCCGCCAGGTGGCGCTGCTCGGCCTCGTGAAGGCGGTGGAGCGCTTCGACCCCGATCGTGGCGTCAGCTTCACGTCGTTCGCGGCGCCCACCATCACCGGCGAGATCAAGCGCCACTTCCGGGATCGCACCTGGTCGATCCGGGTGCCGCGCAGCCTGCAGGAGCTGTCGCTCGAGATCGAGCGCTGCCGGGGCGAGCTCGGGCACGACCTCGGTCGCCCGCCGACCGTCGGCGAGATCGCGGAACGGGTCGGGGTGACCGAGGAGACCGTTCTGGAGGGCATGGAGGCCGCGGGCATGTACCGGTCGGGGTCGCTCGACGCGACCATCGGCGGTGACGAGGAGGGGGCAACGGTCGGCGACCGGGTGGCGGTGCCCGACGAGGAGCTCTCGACGTCGGACGAGCGGCTCATGCTCCGCGAGCTCCTCGGCGAGCTGCCCATCCGGGAGCGCCGCATCGTGTACCTGCGCTACTTCGAGGGGCTCACCCAGGGCGAGATCGCCGACCAGATCGGGATCAGCCAGATGCACGTGTCGCGCCTGCTCAGCCGCAGCCTCGAGCAGCTCGGTGCGGGCGTGGCCGACCGTGGGAAGATGGACCAGCCGTGACCGCGCGTCACCGCGCAGGAGGAGACACCGTGCCCGACGACGACGCCACCGCCGCCGCGACCTTCGAGGTCACCCCAGGACCCGACGCCGGCACCAGGACGCTGGCGGTGGGCGGCGAGATCGACGTCGCGACCTCCCCCGTGCTCCGGCGCGAGCTCCACTCGCTCATCGACGACGGCGACGGCACCGTCGTCGTCGACTTCAGCGCGACGTCGTTCATCGACTCGTCCGGACTCGGCGTGCTCGTCGGCGCGCTCAAGCGCCTGCGGGAGGCCGACCGCGAGAGCGCGCTCGTCCTCACCGGGCTCCACGACTCGGTGCGCAAGGTCTTCGAGATCACCGGCCTGACCGACGTCTTCACCATCCGCGACTGAGTCGCGACCGCGTCGCCACGTTTCGCGCGGGCGGCCGCCGGGCATCGTTGCCGGGATTGCCGAGGGACCCAGGAGGTCCGCGATGCCGACGACACCCGACCCCGAGACCCGAGCCGCGGAGCGCGAGGAAGCCCTCACGCCGGCCGGTCCGGACCGCGAGCCGACGCCCGAGGAAGAGCAGCTCGCCGACAGCAACGAGCTCAGCGAGGGCGTCGCGGAGCACGAAGACGAGATGAACGAGCGCGGCGCGAAGCAGCCGGGCGAAGGCCGCTTGCCCTGAGCCGGCCGCCGCGTCTGCGGCGTTCGAGGAAGACCCGGTCGGGGGGGCGCCCGCGCCGCCCCGGGGGCGCCCCCCAGCCCCCCCCCGCGTGCCCCCCCCCCCCGGGCGGGCGCCCCCCCCCCCCCCGGGGGG
>CAZKTS010000313.1:0-4126 GCA_964555735.1 uncultured Bifidobacteriaceae bacterium | reverse complement strand
TGCGAGCGCGCGGCATCCAGCGCGTCATCCTCGTGTCGGACCCGTTCCACTCGCTCCGGATCCGCCTCATCGCCGAGGAGCTCGGCTTCGACCCGGTGACGTCACCCACACGCACGAGCCCGATCTCGGGGCTGGACGAGTGGCTGCGCTACGCCTCGGAAGCGGTGCGCGTCTCGTTCGGGCGCATCTTCGGGTTCGGCTCGCTCGCTCGCGCGTCCAACCGGGTCGGCTCGCTCGCCGGGGGTCATCCGGTGGGGGGCGGCGGCAGCCGACTGGCTATCCTGGTCGGACCTTCGGGGGTGGTGTAATCGGCAACACAACTGGTTCTGGTCCAGTTATTGGGGGTTCGAGTCCTCCCCCCCGAGCCAGGAACGATGCCGGTGCGCCGGCACCGACTCCCTCCCGGCCCCGTCGTCTAGTGGCCTAGGACGCCGCCCTCTCAAGGCGGAAACGGCGGTTCGAATCCGCTCGGGGCTGCCACTCCTCTACTACTGCACCTGCTGCGCGTGTGAAGGTCGACCGAAAGGTCGCGCGAGCACGTTTTCGGCGCTCAGCGGCGACTTTTCGGGATTTTTTTTCGGACGCGCGAACGGGTGGTGCGCGGGTCCGTGCTCGGGTCGACGACGACTCGAGCGGCGCTGCTCGAACCCGCTCGACGCGCATGCCCGCGCGGCGCGAACGACGCATCATCAACGTTCGTCGCCGTTCCCGCATGGCTGTGCGAGCTCCTTGCACGCGCGACGCGACACGCGCGCGCGTTGCGCGACAACCGTTGCAACGCAAGGGATTGCGCGCAGTCACTCGCGCGCGGGTGTCTCGCGTTTCTCCGGTCAAGTGCACCACTCGAGTGGTCGACATTCCTTGCGCAGGAAATCCACCACTTGGAGCTGCGTTTGCCTTACCGTCTTCGTTGTGACGTGCGCGCTTCGACGCGTGCGCGCACGCGAAGGTGAACGAGTGTGAAGAGTTCCGGTCACCCGAGTGCCCGGAGTGCTTGACACTTGCTTGTGAATACGTTCGACTTTCTTGAAGCACGCACGACTCGTGGAGGCAGCGTGAACAAGTCAGAGCTCATCGACAAGGTCGCCGGCGAAGCAGGACTCTCGAAGTCCGACGCCGAGAAGGCGGTCAACGCGTTCATCGCCGTCGTGCAGGGTGCCGTGGCCGCGGACGACAAGGTCACGCTCCCTGGTTTCGGCAACTGGTCGCGTACCGACCGCAAGGCACGCACGGGTCGCAACCCGCGGACCGGCGAGCCCGTCAACATCCCGGCCTCGAAGGCCGTCAAGTTCTCGGTGGGTGCCGACTTCAAGAAGAAGGTGAACTCCTGAGACCGAAGGTGATCGCGAGCGATCAGCTTCGGAACCAATCCGTCAGCGAAAGGTAGGTGACCGTGCCTCCGGCAAAGAGACGCACCGCACGAAAGAGTGCGGCGAAGAAGACCACAGCACGTAAGCCGGCGAAGCGCCGGACCGCGAAGAAGACGACGGCACGGAAGACCACCCGTCGCAAGAGCACGGCCAAGAAGGCCGCTCCGGCGAAGCGTCGCCGGAAGTCGACCGCCAAGAAGGCTGCGCCCGCGAAGCGCCGCCGGAAGTCGACTGCGAAGAAGGCCCCGGCGAAGCGTCGCCGGCGCAAGGCCACGACGGCGAAGAAGGCTCCGGCCAAGCGTCGCCGCAAGTCGACTGCGAAGAAGGCTGCGCCCGCGAAGCGCCGCCGGAAGTCGACGGCCAAGAAGGCTGCGCCCGCGAAGCGTCGTCGCAAGTCGACGGCGAAGAAGGCCCCGGCGAAGCGCCGGACCACGCGCAAGCGCCGCTAGGCACTTCGCACAGAACGACGACGAGGGGGCCCTCCGGGGCCCCCTCGTTCTGTGTCGGGGGCCGGACGTCTACAGCTCGGTGAGGAGCTTGAAGCCCTCGCCGAGCGGGATGCCCACCGGCGCGCCGGCGACGGCGGCGTCGCTGCGCACTCGAGCCTCGAACGCGGCCCGCTGGACCCCTTCGTCGGGACCGCCGGCATCGATGCCCATCGTGTTGCGCCACTGGGACCGATGGCGCAGCAGTGCGGCGATCTTGGCGTCGATCGTGTCGTGCACGTCTTCGACGTGGTCGACGACGTCGGCCTCGAAGAGCAGGAGCGCGCTCGGCCGGTGCGGCGTGCCCGCGTCGGGGAAGAAGTGCGGATCGCGCGCCGCGACGATCCCGTCGATCACCAGCCGCCCGGCGTGCAGATGGTCAGGATGCAGCCGGTAGCGCTTCCACGGATCGTGGCCGAGTACGACGTCGGGGCGGACCGCGCGGATGACCGCACACACGCGTTCGCGTTCGGCGGCCCCACTGTCGAGCTCGCCGTCGACGAGATCGAGGAAGTGGAGGTCGGCGACGCCCATCTCGTCGGCCGCGTCGCGCTGCTCGCGCCGCCGGGTAGCGACGAGGGACGCCAGGTCGGCGTCAGGGTCCCACGAACCCTTCGAGCCGTCCGTGAGGACGCAGAGGTCGACGACGGTTCCGGCAGCACTCCAGGTGGCCAGCGTGGCGCCGCACCCGAACTCGACGTCGTCGGGATGAGCGCCGATCGCGAGGGCGCGCCCCGGTGGATCCAGGTTCATGAAGGGGTGTTCACGAGCCGCGGTCGACTGCGGCGGGCACGGGCAGGTCGACGTGGTGCAGGTCCTCGGGCGCGTCGACGTCGACCGCGAGGTCGGGATCGCGCACCACGCGGATGCCCAGGCCGCGGCGGTGGGCCTCGGCGACGTGGCGCCGGAAGGAACCCGGGCCGTAGGCGAAGGTGAACTCGACGTCGACCGGGACCGAGAGGACGTTGGTGCCGTCGTCGCGGTGGCAGGGGACGAGGGCGACCACCGGACGCGCGCCGTCGGCGCCGAGTGGCCCGAGGTCGCGTGCGCGCGGGAGATCGCCGTGTGCGATGACCGCGCGGATGTGGCCCACGCTCGCCAGGTGGGCGCGCCCGGCCGCAGCGGCGGCGTCGAGGCTGCCGGGATCGTCGATCGGCGTGCAGCCCCGGGACGCAGCCCACTCGCGCACCTCGGGTGCGCTCGAGACGACCACGACGGCCATCCCGGCGGCGGCATCGACCACCCGGTCCGCCATCCGGCGGGCGATCTCCGCGCGGGTCGCAGGCGCGAGCGTGCCGGCGAGTCGCGCCTTGGCGTTCGTGAAGGAGCGGATCGGGAGCACGACGCCCGTCCGGGGTGCGCGCGACTGCGGCGACACGGCGTCGGGCGGCATGAGACTGCGTATGCTACCGGCCGTGGAGCCCGTGTACGCCGTGGCTCGGGGCGCGATCCTCCCGCCGCTGCGCGCGGGGATGCGCTGGACCTTCGAGGGCGACCATCGCATCCCGGCTCACGGTCCCGTGATCCTCGCGAGCAACCACATCTCCTACCTGGACCCGTTGGTGCTCGCCCACCTCGTCGATCGGCGCCACCGTCGCATCCGGTTCCTGGCCAAGGCCGAGCTCTTCGACAAGCGCGGCTTCGGTTGGGCGCTCCGCCACCTCGAGCAGATCCCGGTGACGCGCGACTCGGCCGACGCGGCGGGCTCGCTCGACGCCGCGATCGAGGCGCTGCGCGTCGGCAAGATCGTCGGGGTGTTCCCCGAGGGCACGATCTCGGTCGACCTCGAGCCGAAGGCCGCCAAGACGGGCACCGCGCGCCTTGCGGCAGCGAGCGGTGTGCCGGTGACGCCCGTGGGGCTGTGGGGCGGCCAGCGCATCCTGTCGAAGGGTCGCAAGCCCCGGTGGCGATGGGGTGTGGCCGAGACGGTGGTCGTCGGCACGCCCATCCGGGTGAACCCCGAGGACGACGTGCGAGCTGCGTCGGACGAGATCATGACGGCGATCCGAGGGTGTGTCGCCCGGGCGCGCGAGATCTACCCGCAGCACCCGACCGACGGCGAGGGCGACTGGTGGGTGCGGTCTCCCGGGTCGGCGTTGGGCGCATGAGCGCCACGGTGCGGGTCGCGGTCGTCGGCGCCGGCTCGTGGGGCACCACGGTCGCGGCTGTGGCTGCGTCGAACGCCGACGTGACGCTCTGGGCGCGCGACGCCGACCTCGCCGCGCGCATCGCGGCGGAGCACGAGAACGACCGGTACCTCCCGGGGATCCG
>CAZKTS010000312.1:0-1842 GCA_964555735.1 uncultured Bifidobacteriaceae bacterium | reverse complement strand
CGCCGGCACCGTGAGCCAGGTGGCCGGCGGCGGCGCCAGCACCGCCTGCACATTCAGCGGCGCCGCGGGCTCGGTCTCGCTCTCCGCGCCGGGTGGCGTCGCCGTGAGCTCCACCGGCACCGTCTACATCGCCGACACCAGCCGCAACTGCGTACGCAGCGTCACCGGCACGACGGTCGCACAGGTCGCGGGCGGCGGCGCCAGCACCGCCTGCACCTTCAGCGGCGCCGCGGGCTCGGTCTCGCTCTCCGCTCCCGGCGGTGTGGCCGTGAGCTCCGCCGGTGTCGTCTACATCGCCGACACCAGCCGCAACTGCGTACGCAGCGTCACCGGCACGACCGTCGCGCAGGTCGCGGGTGGCGGGTCCAGCACCGCCTGCACCTTCGCGGGTGCGGCGAGCTCGGTGTCGCTCTCGGCGCCGAGCGGCGTGGCAGTCGACGCCAGCGGGCGAGTCCTCATCGCCGACAGCTCACGACGGTGCGTGCGGACGGTGGGGTTGGGCGCGGTCGCGCAGGTGGCGGGCACCGGGACGTCGGGGACCACCGGCGACGGTGGTCCGGCGATCGGCGCGCTCCTCAACACGCCCGCGGCGGTCGCCGCCAGCGCCGCGGGTGACGTGTGGATCGCCGACGCAGGAGCGAGCCGCGTCCGCCGGGTCGAGGGCCCGCTCTAGCCGGCACCTGCCCGGATCGAGCGCCCGGTCACGCCGAGGGCAGGGTCAGGCAGAAGCACGCGCCGCCCGATGGCGCGGTCGTCAGGTCCAGCGATCCGCCGTGGCGCTCGGCGATGCGGCGGCAGATGGCCAAGCCCAGCCCCGACCCGGGTTCGGCGTCGCTCCCCGCTCGCTGGAAGGGCGCGAACACCCGCTCGCGATCCTCGGGCGGGATCCCGCGACCGTTGTCGATCACGCTGATCTCCCAACCCGCGCCGACCGGGTGGGCCTCGACGGTGATGACCGGCGCGACGTCGGGGCGCGCGAACTTCACCGCGTTGGCGATGAGGTTCTGGAAGAGACGCACGAGCTGTGACGCGTCCCCGCGCACCACGGGCAGGGCGCCGACGTCGAGGGTTGCCGCTTGCGCCTCGAGCGTCGCGCGCAGCGGCTCGGCCGCCATCTCGACGACGCCCGAGAGGTCCACGCTGGCGGGCTCGAACAGCACCGCGCCGGCCCGCGAGTACGCCAGCAGATCGTCGATCAGGACTCGCATGCGGTTCGTGCCGTCGAGCATCAGCTCGAGCCAGTCGATGGCCTCGTCGTCGAGTCGGGTGGCGTAACGGGTGCGGAGCAGGTCGGTGAACCCGGCGATCGCCCGCAACGGCTCCGCCAGGTCATGGGCCGCGTGCGCGGCGAAGTCGCTGAGCTCGTCGTTCTTGCGGGCGAGGTCGGCGAGCGCGGCCTGGAGGCGGTCCTCCTGCGCACGTCGCTCGGTCGCGTCGCGAACGATGGCGACCGTCGCCACGATCCGACCCTCGTCGTCGTAGAGGGGGGTCGCGAAGGAGTCGACCGGCACGTCCCGGTCGGGGCGGCGGATGGCGACGTCGTCGGACTCGACCGTTGCCTCCTCGCGGAGCGCACGCCGGAGGGGCAGCTCCTCGATCGGGAACGGTTCGTCGGTGCCGTACCGGATGATCGAGTACGCCTCGATGAGGTGCTCGCCGGGCAGGTCGCGGATGAGCCCCTGCCCGAGCAGCTCCTCCGCCGCCCGGTTGAAGAACACCGGGCCGCGGTCGTCGGCGACGATCACCCCGGCGGGGATGGCCTGGAGGAAGCTGATCGCCCGGGCCTCGCTGGCCCGGAGCGCGGCCTCGATCTGGTGCCGCTCGGTGACGTTGCGGAACACG
>CAZKTS010000311.1:0-5350 GCA_964555735.1 uncultured Bifidobacteriaceae bacterium | reverse complement strand
GCAGGCGTGCGAGTTCGACTACTCCGGCACCCAGGCGTGCCGCGTGCTGCGCGAGGAGGGCTACCGCGTCGTCCTCGTGAACTCGAACCCGGCGACGATCATGACCGACCCGGAGTTCGCCGACGCCACCTACGTCGAGCCGCTCGACGTCGAGAGCGTGACCCGGGTCATCGAGCGCGAGCGGCCCGATGCGTGCCTGCCGACCCTCGGCGGCCAGACCGCGCTCACCCTTGCGATCGGCCTTCACGCGGCCGGGGTGATCGAGCTGTACGGCGTCGAGCTGATCGGCGCGAGCGTCGAGGCGATCCACACCGCCGAGGACCGCTCGGGGTTCAAGGCCGCGATGACCGAGATCGGTCTCGCGGTGCCCGGATCGGGGCTCGCATACGGCGTCGACGAAGCACTCGTGGTCGGCGAGATGATCGGCTACCCGGTGATCGTGCGGCCGTCGTTCATCCTCGGCGGCGGCGGCACCGGCTTCGCGTACGACGCCGACGAGCTTCGCGAGGTGGCGCGCCACGGGCTCGCGACCAGCCCGGTCGGCGAGATCCTCGTCGAGCAGTCAGTGCTCGGCTGGAAGGAGTACGAGCTCGAGGTGATGCGCGACCACGCGGACAACGTGGTCGTGATCTGCTCGATCGAGAACTTCGACCCGATGGGTGTCCACACCGGGGACTCGATCACCGTCGCGCCCGCGCAGACCCTCACCGACGTCGAGTACCAGCGCATGCGCGACGCGGCCTTCGCCTGCATCCGCCGCATCGGCGTCGACACCGGCGGCTCCAACATCCAGTTCGCGGTGAACCCCGCGAACGGGGAGCAGGTCGTCATCGAGATGAACCCGCGGGTCTCGCGCTCGAGCGCGCTCGCGAGCAAGGCCACCGGCTTCCCGATCGCCAAGATCGCCGCGTGCCTCGCCGTCGGGTACACGCTCGACGAGATCACCAACGACATCACGCGTGAGACGCCCGCGTCCTTCGAGCCGACGATCGACTACGTGGTCACCAAGGTGCCGCGGTGGGCGTTCGAGAAGCTGCCGGGCGCATCGACCCGCCTCGGCACCCAGATGCAGTCGGTGGGCGAGGTCATGGCCATCGGTCGGACCTTCCCGGAGTCGCTGCAGAAGGCGCTGCGCAGCCTCGAGACCGGACGCCAGGGCCTCAACGGCGACCCTACCGAGGCCGAGCTCGACGGTCAGAGCGCCGACGACCTCGTGCGGCACGCGTCCACGCCCACACCCGACCGCATCTTCCTGGTCGAGGCCGCGTTGCGGGCGGGTGCGAGCGTCGAGCGCGTGGCCGAGGCGACCGGCATCGATCCCTGGGTCCTCGACCAGCTCCAGCTGATCGTCGACGCGCGCACCGACCTCGTGCAGCGGGGCTTCGACGGGATGACGGCACGCGACTGGCGATGGGCGAAGCGCCTCGGCTTCGGCGACGGCCAGCTCGCGTACCTCTGGGGCGTGCCGGCCGACGACGTGCGTGCCGCGCGGCATGCGGTCGGCGCGGGGATCACCTACAAGACGGTCGACACGTGCGCGGCGGAGTTCGCGGCCGACACGCCGTACCACTACGGCACCTACGAGGACGAGGACGAGGTCGCGCCGCTCTCGAAGCCTGCGGTGGTGATCCTGGGCAGCGGCCCCAACCGCATCGGCCAGGGTGTCGAGTTCGACTACTGCTGCGTGCACGCCGCGTTCGCACTCTCCGCCGCGGGCTACGAGACCGTGATGGTCAACTGCAACCCCGAGACGGTCTCGACCGACTACGACACGAGCGACCGTCTCTTCTTCGAGCCGCTCACGGTGGAAGGCGTCCGCAACGTGTGCGACGCGCTGGCCCGTGACGGTCAGACGCTCGCCGGTGTGGTGGTGGCGCTCGGCGGCCAGACGCCGCTCAAGCTCGCGCACGCGCTCGCGGCTGCGGGCATCCCGATCCTCGGCACCAGCCCCACGTCGATCGACCTCGCCGAAGACCGCGAGCGCTTCAACGAGGTGTGCGAGCGACTCGGGATCCCGCAGCCCGCGGGCGGCATGGCGGCGACCGCGGCCGAGGCCGACCGGGTCGCCGGCGAGATCGGCTACCCGGTCCTCGTCCGGCCGTCCTACGTGCTCGGTGGCCGCGCGATGCAGATCGTCTACGACGCCGACCAGCTCGCGGCGGCGATGGCCGAGCTGGCGGGGGAGGGGAGCCTGGGCCGCGAGGGTGGGCTCTCGGCCGAACGGCCCGCGCTCGTGGACCGCTTCCTCGAGGACGCAGTCGAGGTCGACGTGGACGCGCTGCGCGATCACACCGGCGAGGTGCTCATCGGCGGGGTCATGGAGCACATCGAGGAGGCCGGTGTGCACTCGGGCGACTCCGCGTGTGCGATCCCACCCCAGACGCTCGGTGCCGATGTCCTCGCCCAGATCGAGCGCCACACGCGCGCGCTTGCGGACGCCCTCGACGTCCGGGGCCTGCTCAACGTGCAGTACGCGGTGAAGGACGGCGCGGTGTTCGTGATCGAGGCGAACCCGCGGGCGAGCCGGACGGTGCCGTTCGTCAGCAAGGCCACCGGCGTGCCCTTGGCGAAGGTCGCGGCACGGGTGATGGTGGGCGCGACGCTCGCCGAGCTGCGCGACGAAGGCATCCTCACCGCGCCGGCAGGCGGCGAGGCCGGCGCCGGTCACGTGGCCGTCAAGGAGGCGGTGCTGCCGTTCGACCGCTTCCCCGACGTCGACACGCTGCTCGGGCCCGAGATGCGCTCGACCGGGGAGGTGATGGGGATCGACCGGTCCTTCGGCCTCGCGTTCGCCAAGAGCCAGGCGGCCGCGGGCAACCGGCTCCCCTCCGGCGGCACGCTGTTCCTCACGCTGGCGGACCGCGACAAGCCCGCCGGCATGGCGCTGGCCCGGAGGTTCGTCGAGCTCGGGTTCGAGCTCGCGGCGACGGCCGGCACCGCGGACGCACTGCGCGCCGAGGGACTGCCCGTGGCCGTCGTGGCCGCGAAGATCGACGAGGCAGGCGGCGTCGATGCGATCGAGCTCGTCACCTCGGGAGCCGTCGACCTCGTCGTCAACACCCCGCGCGGCCACGGCCCGCGCGCCGACGGGCACCACATCCGTCGTGCCGCCACCCGGCACGGCGTGCCGTGCATCACGACGATCGCCGCCGCGCTCGCCGCCGCGGCCGGGATCGCCGAGCGCGCCGCGCACGAGCCCGCGGTGCGGCCGCTCCAGGAGTACCACCGCGACGGCCAGCTGCGGCTCGGCGTCTGATGACGGCCGACGACCACGCGCCTGGCGCCGACGGCCGGTCGGTCCGGCTCGGCCCCGTGGTGCTGCCCAACCCGATCGTCGCCGCGTCGGGCACGTTCGGGCACAGCGACGAGGTCGCGCGCCTGTGCGACCCGTCGCGACTCGGCGCGGTCACCGCCAAGTCCCAGGCCGTGTTCGCGTGGCCGGGCAACCCGCCGCCGCGGCTGCACCCGGCGGCGTCGGGCATGGTGAACGCGGTCGGCCTGCAGGGACGAGGGATCGACCACTGGATCGAGCACGACCTCCCGCCGTTGCGCGCCCGGGGCGCGCGCGTGATCTGCTCGCTCTGGGGCCACTCGGTCGCCGACTACGGCGCGGCGGCGGCCCGCCTGGCGCCCGTCGCCACCGAGCTGGTGGCCGTCGAGGTCAACCTCAGCTGCCCGAACCTCAGCCACGCGCCCGGCTCGAGCGGTGAGGGCCCGGCGCCGGTGATGTTCGCCCAGGACGCGAGCCTCTCGGCCGACGTCATCGACTCGGTCGGCAGCGCCGGCCTCGGTCTGCCGCTCTTCGCCAAGCTCTCGCCCGGACCGCTCGACCTCCCGGCGATCGCGGGAGCCGCGCTCGACGCGGGCGCCACCGGCCTCACGCTCGTGAACACCGCGCGGGCGCTGCTCATCGATGCCGAGCTCCGGCGTCCGGTGCTCGGCAGCCGCGGCGGCGGCCTGTCGGGCGCAGCGATCAAGCCGCTCGCGCTCCGGGCCGTCCAGGACGTGAGCGGCGCGCACCCCGGTGTCCCGATCATCGGCACCGGCGGGGTGATGACCGGCGAGGACGCGGTGGAGATGCTGCTCGCGGGCGCCAGCGCGGTGGGGGTGGGGACGGCCACGTTCCTGGAGCCCCGCGCGACCCTGCGCATCGTCGAGGAGCTCGACGAGTGGTGCGACCGGCACGCGGTGTCGGCGGTGCGGGAGCTGATCGGAGGGTTGCGATGGCCGGACCAGGACCCGGTATGAGCGGCGAGGCCCGTGCGCGGCTCGCGCTGGCGCTCGACGTCGGCGGCATCGACGACGCGGTCGGGATCGCCACGCGGCTCCAGCCGTGGTTCGCGACCGTGAAGGTCGGGTTCGAGCTCTACGCCGAAGCCGGTCCCGCCGCGTTCGACCGCTTCCACGACCTCGGGTTCGCGGTGTTCGCCGACCTCAAGCTGCACGACATCCCCACGACGGTCCATCGCGCCGCGCGCGTCCTGGGTCGGCGCGGTGTCGAGTTCCTCAACTTCCACGCCTCCGGTGGCATCGCGATGCTCGAGGCCGGGGTGGACGGCTACCGCGAGGGCGCCGTCGCCGCGGGGACGGCCGCGCCCGTCGCGCTCGCGGTCACCGTGCTCACGAGCGACCCGGACACGAGCGCCATGGCGGAGCGCCTCACGTGGGCGCAAGCCGCGGGCTGCGACGGGGTGGTCTGTGCGGCGTCCGACGTCGAGGCTGCCCGGGCGCACACGCTGCGCTCCATGGTGCCGGGGGTGCGGATGCCGGGTGGGGACGCCAACGATCAGGCACGTATCGCGACGCCGGCCGACGCCCTGGCCGCCGGCGCGGACTGGCTCGTGATCGGGCGCGCGGTCACCGCGGCCGATGATCCCGAGCGCGCCGCGGCCGACGTGTGTGCGATGGCCGAAGGCGCGCTCGCTCACTGACCGCGCGCGTGAACCGGGAGCGGTCCGGGGGCGCGTGTGTATGCTCGCCGCCCGGAAGTCGCGCTGGTGCACCGGCGCTCGTGCCAGGAGGTCGACGATCCCACTGCCGCCCTCCCTCACGCCCGAGCAGCGCCGCGCCGCCCTGGAGAAGGCCGCGGCTGCTCGGCGCCAGCGGGCCGAGGTCAAGGAGCGGCTCAAGAGCGGTGCGCTCACGCTGCCCGAGCTCTTCGACGCCGCCGACCGCGACGAGATCCTCGGCAAGCTGAAGGTCGTGAGCATGCTCGAGTCCATGCCGCAGACCGGCAAGGTGAAGGCCCGCCGGATCATGGCCGAGCTCGACATCAGCGAGAGTCGGCGTCTGCGCGGCCTCGGTGAGAACCAGCGTCGCCGTCTGCTCGACCGCTTCGCCGCCTCCTGAC
>CAZKTS010000310.1:0-30947 GCA_964555735.1 uncultured Bifidobacteriaceae bacterium | reverse complement strand
CTTCTTGGCACGTTCCGTCAGTCCATATCTGACGCAACGTGCCAAGAACGGGCTCTGGCCCTTGATCTTGACCTCGGCCAAACCGGAACGGCGGCTAATCCGGACGACGGCCAAACCGGACGACGGGTTGGGGCGTGTCCTCCTCGAAGCCCACGAGGAAGGACAGGTGATGCAGCCATCCCTGAAGCACAAGCTCGCCGTCGGCGGACTGGTCGGTGGACTGGTCCTCGGTGCCGGCGCGGTCGCCGGCGGTGCGATCGGTCTCGGTGCACTGAGCGGCGGCGACTCCGCTCGGGACGCGACCGAGGCCACCGGCGTCACCGCGCCATCGACGCCCGACTCTGCCCCCGGCACCGCGCCGAGCGGCGGCGGCGGCGGTGGCGGTGAGACCCAGGCCGTGGCGTTCGTCGACCTCGGCGACGGCACGTCGCAGACCTTCGGTGCCGGCGCCGCGGGCTCGGTCACGGTGAGCCGCGCCGGCGGCACCCTCTCGATCGTGTCGGCCGACCCCGCCGCGGGGTTCGTCGTGAGCGAGCGTCAGGACAGCGGCCGTGAGGTCGAGGTGACCTTCGTCAGCAACGGCGTCCGCGTGAAGTTCGACGCCGAGCTCGAGGACGGCGCGGTGCGCGTGCGGGTCCGCACCCGCGGCGCGACCTCGGCGACGATCCCCATCCCGACGGCACCCACGACGCCGACGTCGCTCGACGACCACGGCGGCAACCGCGGTCCCGGGGGTGGGTTCGACGACGGCCCCGGCGACGACCACGGCGGCAACCGCGGCCCCGGCGGCGGTGACGACGACAGCTCCGGGTCAGGCTCGTCCGGCGGTGGTGGGAACAGCGGCCACGGCGGGGGCGACGACTAGAAGAGGAAGTTCATGTTGGTGACGACCGCGTGCCCCAGCGCCTCGTCACCCTCGACGGTCACTCGACCGTCGGCCACGAGCGCCTCGGGATCGGCTCGCCCGGTCCCGAGGCGTTCGAACGTCGGGCTGTCCGTGACGATCCGGACGGTCGGGGACGCCGGAACCGCGTCGAGGCGCTTGGCTCGCCCACCGTCCACGCCGATCGCGATGTCGCGCGCCAGCGGGCCCGACAGCGAGAACACCACCGTCGCCCCCTCCGGTGCTCCCGCCCTCTTCCCGACGACGAAGCCCATCGCGCCGACCACGCGCTCGAGCGCCGCCTCCGCCACCGGACCGTCCAGGTGACCGGGACGGCCGAGCACGCGCCGCATGTCCTGCTCGTGCACCCATGAGTCGAAGATGCGGAACGGCAGCAGGTCGCGCACCGTTCCCGGACCGGCCGGCGTCCACGACTCGGCACCGAAGCCGTCGGCGTCGAGGGCGCGCAGCTCGGCCAGGCGCGCGCCGGTGACCTCCCGGAACTCCGCAAGCACCTCGGCCCCGGATCGGCTCCGGCGCAGGTCGACCGGCACCTCGTTGGCGATCCCCAGGTCGTTCTGGAGGTGCGCACCCGCCGGCGCCTCGTGCTCCGGGTCGGTCCGGCCGAGCAGTCGGGCCTCGATGCCCACGATGTGCGACAGGTTGTCCTGCACGCTCCATCCGGGCACCTCGCTCGGCGTCTTCCACTCGTCCTCGGAGAGGCCGTCGCCCAGTGTGGCGATCGACGACCACACCGTGTCGAGCCCGTCCACCAGCTCCGCGTCGTTCATGATCGCTCCTCTCCGAACGCGCCGCCGAGGTCGACGCCGAGCTCGTGCCGCTGGATCTCCACGCCGAGCACACAGTGCTCCGGCCCCTTGACCACGACGATGTCGGCGACGGTGCGCTCCGCGGCGACGTGCTCGACGCAGTTCGGCAGGTTGACGTCGTGCCACACCTGTCGTGCGAGCGAGTCCGCGTCCGCCGGGCTGAGCGACGACATCGACGCGAAGAACGACGCCGGGTCGGTGCGGCCCTCCTCGAGCAGCGACTGGAACCGCGCCACGTACCACTCTTCGAGCAGCGAGGTGTCGGCATCGACGAAGACGCTGACGTCGAGCAGGTCCCGCAGCTGGGCCTGCACGTGCAGGCCCTCCACCACCACCACATCGCAGGGCCCGACGACCCGTGCCGCAGGGACGACGTCGTAGGTCTCGTGCGAGTAGTCGGGCACCACCACCGACTCTCCCGATCGCAGCCGCACCACCGCGTCGCGCAACGAGTCGCGGTCGTAGGTCTCCGGGTAGCCCTTGCGGCCCAGGATGCCGCGCCGTCCGAGCTCGGCGTTCGGGAAGAGGAACCCGTCGGTCGACAGCACCTCGACGGTCCGTCCCGAGCCCAGCACCGAGGCGACGGCGTGCGCGAACGCCGACTTCCCTGCCGCCACCGGCCCGCTCACCCCGACGACCACGACCATGCCCTCCGCGCGCGGGACGCGTGACGCGACGCCCTCGACGGCGAGCTCGAACGTGAGGTTCATCGCCTCTCGCCCCGACGGCCCATGTGGTGACTGAGGTCGCCGCGCAGGTCGGGGCGGACGACCCGCTCGACGAACGACCAGCCGTCGGCGCCACGCGCGAAGCGGTCGTGGTAGCGCCCGGCGAGCACGGGATGCAGCGGTCCGTCGGGTGCGGCCTGGAACACCGTGAACACGCAGCGCGCGGCCGCTCCGCCCGCGTCGACCTCCACCTCGATGTTCCCGAGGACGTGCTTGGTGCGCGGCGTGCCGTCCTCATAGAGGAGGACGGGGTCGTAGATCGTCCGCACCTCGTCGCGTCCGGCACGACGCTGTCCGTCGTCACCGGACCGGAAGGCACCCTCGGCGAACAGCTCGGCGACGCCGTCGAGGTCGCCGGCGTCCAGGCGCTCTGCGTACGCGACGACCAGTGCGACGATGGCTTCGCGGTCCGACGTCGCGACGCTCACGCCTCCTGCGCTCCCGGACGGCGGTCCTCGATCACGAACGACGCCCCGATCTCGCTCGGCGTGTCGGGCGTCTCGATCGAGGTCACGTACACGAAGTCGGCGCGCAGCTCCTTCGGTGTGATCTCGTTGACGACGTAGCCGTGGCGACTGCCGTCGAAGTAGCGCACGGTCGGCTGTGACGTGACCGCGTTCTGCACGAAGTCGTGGAGCGGGAACGACGACGTGACCGACGTGCCCACCAGCTCGGTGGCCACGGTGCGGTCATCGGCCTGGAGGTCGTGCACCCAGCTCGCATGGATGTCGCCGGTGATGACGGCGCCGTTGCGCGGCAGCTCGGCCAGCGCCTTCAGCAGCTCACCACGCTCCACGCGGTACGCGTCCCAGTCGTCGAGGTCCACGATCGGGTTCGATGGGTCTCCCGTGAAGTTCACCGGGCCCACCATCACCTGCTGGGCGACGACATCCCAGCGAGCGCGGCTGTCGCGCAAGCCGTCGAAGAGCCACTCGCGCTGCTCGGCCCCCAGCAACGTGGCCGAGGGATCGTCGACCGCCGGGCACGGCGCGCCGATGTCGACGGTCGAGTCGCACGGCTGGTCGGTCCGGTACTGCCGGGTGTCGAGCACGTGAAACGTCGCGAGGTCGCCGAACGACAGCCGGCGGTAGATCGTGAAGTCGGGGCCGCTGGGCGCGGGGAGCCGCACCGGCTGGTGCTCCCACCACGCGCGGTACGCCGCCGCTCGACGCGCGAGGAACGCCTCCGGCGTCTGCTGGTCGCGCTCGGCGTGGTCGTCGGCGTAGTTGTTGTCGACCTCGTGGTCGTCCCACGTGACGACCCACGGGTGCGCGGCATGGGCGAGCTGGAGCTCTGCGTCGCCCTTGTACGTCGCGTAGCGACGCCGGTAGGCCTCGAGATCGAGCGGCTCTGGCCCTTCGTGCTGGCGGACGGCAGCGGGGTTGGGCCCGCTCTCGTAGATGTAGTCACCGAGCCAGAGGACCGCCGCGAGGTCCTCCTCGGCGGCGAGGTGGCGGTGCGCGCCGAAGTAGCCCTTCTGGTAGTCCTGGCACGAGCCGAACGCGAAGCGCAGTCGTGACGGGTCCGAACCCTCCTCGGGCGCGGTGCGCGTGCGGCCGACGTCGCTCTCGTAGTCGCCGACGCGGAAGCGGTAGAAGTAGTCGTGCGCGGAGTCGAGGCCGCGGACGTCGACGTGCACACTGTGCGCGGCGTCGGGACGCGCGGTCGCGGTGCCGTCGCGCACGATGCGGCGGAACCGCTCGTCGGTCGCCACCTCCCACTGCACGCCGACCGGTTGCTGCTGCATCCCGCCGCCGGGAGCCAGGGGATCGGGCGCGAGCCGGGTCCACAGCACGACACCGTTCGGCAGCGGGTCGCCCGACGCAACGCCGAGGCGGAACGGCGGCGCCACGAGGCCGGGCTCGTCGCCGGCTCGCACGAGCAGCGGACCCACGCGCTGGTCGAGCCGGGCGCCGACGGCCGCGAGACCGAGCCCGGCGCTCAGGCCGAGGAACCCACGACGCGTCACCTCGGGGGCGGCCACGGCCGGAGGGTAGCGTGCGGCACCGTGGCATTGCGTGCGGTGATCTTCGACCTCGGTGGCGTCGTCATGCCGTCGCCGATGCAGGCGTTCCGCGACTACGAGGAACGCGAAGGGCTGCCGCACCGCTTCATCAGCGAGGTGATCGTCGCCGGCGACGACTCGAGCGCGTGGGCCCGGCTCGAGCGCGGGGAGCTCACGCTCGAGGCCTTCGGCATGGAGTTCGAGGCGGAGTGCGCCGCGCTCGGCCAGACGGTCCGCGCCGACGACATGCTCGCCAGCCTCTCGGGAGGAGGCGCGCCGCACACGCCGATGCTCGACGCCATCGCCGCGATCCGCGCCGCGGGCCTGCGGACCGCCGCACTCACCAACAACTGGGTGACCTCCGAGGCGGTGTCGATGCGCGAGCGCATGCCGATGCTGGCGGACACCTTCGACGTCGTGATCGAGTCGTCGGTCGTCGGACTCCGCAAGCCCGACCCGCAGATCTACGAGCTGGTCTGTCGCGAGCTCGGCGTGCGGCCCAACGAGGCGGTGTTCCTCGACGACCTCGGCGTCAACCTCAAGCCGGCTCGTGCGCTCGGCATGACCACCATCAAGGTGGTCGACCCCGGCACCGCGCTCGCCGAGCTCGAACAGACGCTCGGGTTCGCGCTCACGGGCGCCCGGAGCTGACCGCGATGGAGCTGCTCCTCGTCCGTCACGCCGAGCCGGTGCGCATCGCGTCCGGCGAGGTCGCCGGGCCTGCCAATCCCGGCCTCACCGCACGCGGCGCCGACCAGGCGGAGCGGCTCGGCGCCTGGCTCGCGGCCGAGCCCATCACTGCGATCGTCACGAGCCCGCTGCGCCGCGCGCGCGAGACCGCGGCTCCCCTGGCGGCCGCGCTCGGCATCGAGCCGATCGTGGATCCGGGCGTGTCGGAGTACGACGCCGACTCCGACGAGTACATCCCCATCGAGGAGCTCCGCGCCGCGAAGGACGACCGCTGGTACGCGACGATCGAGGGTCGCTGGGATGACGCGGGCGGCGTGAACCCGCTCGAGTTCCAGGCCACCGTCGTCCCGGCGATCGACGCCATCGCCAAAGCCCATCCCGGCGGCCGCGTCGTCGTCGTGTGCCACGGCGGCGTCATCAACGTGTACCTCGCGCAGGTGCTCCGCATCGCGACCCCGCTGTTCTTCCACCCCGAGTACACCTCGACGAGCCGAGTCCTGGTCTCGCGAGAGGGCCAGCGCTCGATCTCGTCGCTCAACGAGCTCGCACACCTCATGGGCGAGCGCGACCGCGCGCAGGGTGCCGTGCGATGACCGTCCACATCGAGCGCGACGGGCCCGTGACCGTGGTCACCATCGATCGACCGGAACGGCGCAACTCGGTCGACCAGCCCACGGCGGACGCGCTCACCGACGCTTTCGTGGCGTTCGACGCCGACGACACGGCGTCCGTCGCCATCCTCACCGGCGCGGGCGGGACGTTCTGTGCCGGCGCCGACCTCAAGGCGATGCTCGACCCCGACGGCGAGCCGCTCAGCATGGAAGGCCTCACCGAAGGTCGTGGACCGTTGGGCCCGACCCGGATGCTCCTCACCAAGCCGGTGATCGCGGCGGTCGAGGGGCATGCGGTGGCGGGCGGCCTCGAGCTCGCCCTGTGGTGCGATCTGCGCGTCGCCGCGCGCGATGCGGTGTTCGGCGTCTTCTGCCGCCGGTGGGGCGTGCCGCTCGTCGACGGCGGGACCGTGCGCCTGCCGCGGCTCGTCGGCCAGAGCCACGCGCTCGACCTCATCATCACCGGGCGCGGCGTGTCGGGCGACGAGGCCGTCGCGATGGGTCTCGTCAATCGGCTGGTCGAGCCGGGTGCGGCGCTCGACGCGGCGCGCGTGCTCGCGCACGAGATCGCCCGGCTGCCCCAGGACTGCCTGCGCGACGACCGGATGTCGGCATACGAGCAGTGGGACCTGCCGCTCGGCGAGGCGCTCACCAACGAGCACGAGCACGGACTCCGCTCGATCGCGAGCCCGGACGTGCGCGCCGGCCTCCAGCGCTTCGTCAGTGGCGAGGGTCGGCACGGAGTTCCCGCGTAACGGCACCGAGGCGAACGGCCGCGGCGCAGGTATCCTGCGGCGCAGAGAGCCGGGGCCCGAGCGGCCCGGTGCGGAGCACCGAGAGCGGGACGATGGACGGCAAGACGCGCACGGTCGGCGAGATCATGAGCCATCCGGCGGTCACCGCCACCGCCGGCGAGACCGTCGCCATGGCCGGCGAGCGCATGCGCGAGCAGGGCGTCGGATCCGTCGTCGTCGTCGACGGTGAGCGCGCCGTCGGCATCCTCACCGAGCGAGACCTGGTGCGCCTCGCCGCAGCCGGGGCGAGCGCCAACGACGCGGTCGCGGCGTGGATGACCCCCGACCCCGAGACCCTTCCTTCCGACGTCGACGTCACGACCGCCTTCGCGCGCCTCGGCGAGCGCGGCTACCGCCACATCCCGGTGGTCGACGGCGACCGTGTCGTCGGGATCGTGTCGATGCGCGACCTCATGCGCATCGCGCAGATCCAACCGGCCGCCAACCTCGCGCAGGATGTGCCTCGGGGTCTCGAAGGCGTGGTCGTCGCGGAGACCGAGATCGGCGACGTTCGCGGCCTCGAAGGCTTCTACCACTACCGCCAGTACGACGCGGTCGAGCTCGCCGAGACACGCTCTATCGAGGACGTCTGGTACCTGATGTTCAACGGCGCGTTGCCGTCGGCCGCCGAGCGCGAGCGGTTCGCCGACGAGGTCCGCCCGCTGCGCGTGATCCCCGCCGACGTGCAGGCCGTCCTCCCCGACCTCGCGCGCGTCGCTCCGCACGCTCCGCCGCTCGACCTGCTGCGAACGACCGTGTCGCTCATGGGTGCTGCACTCGGGTTCCGCCCGTCACTGGACCTGACCGGCGCCGAGCTGCACGAGCAGGGCCTGCGGATCTGCGCGGTGGTGCCGTCGCTGCTCTGCGCGCTCTACCGGCTCCAGCACGGCATGGAGGTGGTGGCGCCGCGCGACGACCTCGCCTACGCCGCCAACTACCTGTACATGATGCGCGGCGAGGTGCCGACGCCCGAGCACGCCCGTGCCGTCGAGCAGTACCTGATCTCGACGATCGACCACGGCTTCAACGCGTCGACGTTCACCGCGCGGGTGATCACGTCGACCGGCGCCGACCTTGCCGCCGCGGTGGTGGGCGGCATCGGCGCGCTGTCGGGACCGCTCCACGGTGGCGCCCCGAGCCGCGCGCTCGACATGCTCGATGCCATCGGCACGATCGACAAGGCAGATCCTTGGATCCGCGACGCGGTCGAGCGCGGTGACCGCCTCATGGGCTTCGGCCACCGCGTCTACAAGACCGACGACCCGCGCTCGGTCATGCTGCGCAGCGTCGCCGAGCGCCTCGGTGGGCCGAACGTCGAGTTCGCCAAGCAGGTCGAGCAGCAGGCGATCGACATCCTCGCCGAGCTCAAGCCGGGTCGGAAGCTGTATACGAACGTCGAGTTCTACGCCGGCATCGTCATGGACACGTGCGGTGTGCCCCGCGAGATGTTCACGCCGACGTTCGCGTCGAGCCGCGTGATCGGATGGACCGCCCACATCCTCGAGCAGGCAGCCGACAACCGGCTCATCCGCCCGAGCGCGCACTACGCCGGGCCGCCGCCGCCGCAGCCCGTCCCGCCGGCCGAGTGAGTCGCACGCGCCGCACCCTCGCCGCCGGCGTGCTCGCCGTGGCGCTGCTCGTGGGCGGTGCGGCGTGCAGCAGCGGCGACTCCACCGACGACTCCGGCGCGGTCACCAACCTCGACCAGGTCGGGCCCGACATCGCCAAGCTGCGCGCCGAGGTCGAGCAGCTCCGCGAGGAGGTAGCGGAGCTCCGCCGGCAGCTCGCCGGTGCCACCACGACCACGACCGCGCCGCTGCGGTGACCGCGCTGCTCCATCGGTGATCGTGGACATCCCGACCATCGAGACCGAGCGCCTCGTGCTGCGCGCCTGGCGTGATGACGACCTCGACGCATACGCGGCGATGTGCGGGAACGCCGAGTTCGCGAGGTTCTTCGGCAAGCCGCTCGACCGGGCCGAAGCGTGGCGTCAGCTCTGCGAGAACCTCGGCCATTGGGAGCTGCGCGGCTTTGGCCTCTGGGCCGTCGAGGAGCAGGCGACGGGCGCGTTGGTCGGCCGCGTCGGGCTCTACCGACCCGAGGGATGGCCGGGCCTCGAGGTCGGGTGGGGACTGGACCCCGCGGTCTGGGGCCGGGGCTACGCGACCGAGGGCGGACGCGCGTCGCTCGACTTCGCCTGGACCGTGCTCGGTGCCGACCGCGTGATCAGCATCATCGATCCCGCGAACACCCGGTCCATCGCGGTGGCGGAACGGCTCGGTGAGACCTTCGAGCGACGCTGGCGGCTGCGCACGGTGCCGGTCGTGATCTACGGCATCGATCGTCCGGGGGCGCGGTAGCGCGCGGTGAGCATGGCTCCGATCTCGGCCAGCTCGTCGCGCACCTCGATCGGCTCGATGACGTCGAGCAGGTGCGCGAAGCCCGCCAGCTCCATGGCCATGTTCCGAGCGCTGTAGCCGGCGATCTCCATGCGGACCCGGCCGTCGTCGGTGTCGTCACCGACAGTCACGCGGGTCCCGAAGTGTCCTGCGAGCCACCGAGCCGAGGACCGGTCGACGTCTACGACGGTGCTCGTGGTGAACCGCCGCTCCTCGATCGTGGCCAGCGTCGCCTCCCAGGTCGCGGCGAGGTCGAAGTCGTCGGGGCGCACGACCGGGTCGTCGGTCGGCGTGACCGAGCGCACGCGGTTGACGCGGAACGTGCGCATGCCGTCGTCGGTGTCGGCGACGAGGTACCAGACCGTGCCCTTCACCACGAGCCCGAGCGGGTGGATCGTGCGCTCGGACGCGTTGCCGGCACGGTCGCCGTACCCCAGGCGCACCTGCACGCCGTCGACGACCGCGCGCTCGAGCGCGTCGAGGTGCAGTGGACGCGCGGTCGTGCCTCGGTCCCATGTCGTCGGGTCGTGCATCACCGCGGACGCTGCGGCTTCGGCGTCGGCGCGAAACGTCTCGGGCAACGCCTGCACGAGCTTGCGGAGCGCCGCCCGCACCTCGGGCGTCACCGCCGACGACGGACCGGTGACGAGGAACAGCGCGCGCGCCTCGGCGGCGGTCAGCCCGCTGAGGTCGGTGCGGGAGCCACCCACCAGCTCCCACCCGCCGCCTCGGCCCGGCTGGGAGTAGACGGGCACGCCGGCCATGGCGAGGGCGTCGAGGTCCCGCCGGGCGGTGCGCTCCGACACCTCGAGCTCCTCGGCCAGCTCCTTGGCCGTGATCCGGCCCCGGGCCTGGAGCACGAGGAGGGTGGCCACGAGACGGTCGGCGCGCACCGCCCGATGATCGCACCCAAACCGGTCATCAGATGACCGGTTTGGCGGCGCACGCTGGGGCCATGACCAACACCACCGACACCCAGGCCCCGACCGACCTCGACCCCCGGGCGATCATCCGCCTCGCGTTCGACACCACCCGCCCGGTCATCGCCGCCGTCCGCCCCGACCAGCTCGATGACGCCACGCCGTGCCCCGACCTCGACGTGCGCACGCTCGTCGAGCACCTCGTGCACGTCGTCGATCGCGTCGCCGCCATCGGCCGCGGCGAGGACGCGATGAGCCGAGTCTGGTCGGGTGCCGGCACCCCCGACGACGGCTGGATCGCGCTGTGGGACGACCGGGTCGCCGAGTTCGACCGCGCCTGGGCCGACGACGCCACGCTCGAGCAGACCGTCGTGCTCCCGTGGGCGACGCAGCCGGGCGGCGCCGCGCTGGTGATGTACACGGGCGAGCTCAGCGTGCACACGTGGGACCTCGCGAAGGCGACCGGCGCGCAGCCGGCGTGGAACGACGACGCGGTCGCGCCCGCGCTCGAGTGGATCAAGGCCGGTCTGCCCGCCGAAGGCCGACGCGAGTACTACGACGCCGCGCGCGCCGAGATGGAGGCTGCGGGCATCGAGCTCGACGACGGCCCGTTCAGCGGTCCGCCGTTCGGCGAGGTCGTGCCGGTCCCCGACGACGCGCCGACGATCGACCGCCTCGTCGCCTGGCAGGGCCGCGATCCCGCCTGGAGCGCGTAGGCGACTGCGGCGCGCGTCGAGCTCGTCTGCTCAGCGCTTGGTGGCGACGCCCTCGTACATGTAACCGAACGACTTCGGGCCCTTCACGGAGAAGTTCGTGAGGTCCGTGACCTCGAGGTCCGCGTCGGTGAAGAGCTGCGCGATCGGCCGATTGAGGTGACAGCCGCCCGCGACGCGCCGCTGCAGCGGCGTGAGGCGATCCTGCCACCGTGCGACCTTGGCGTCGGGGGATCGGCCGTGCTCGATGAAGTGCACGGTGCCGCCCGGGCGAAGGACCCGCCGCATCTCCTCGAGCGCTTGATGCACGTCGGGGATGGTGCACAGCGTCCAGGTGGTCAGCACCGTGTCGACCGATGCGTCGTCCAGCGGCAGCTGCTGCCCGTCGAGCCCGATGAACTCGACCGGGATCGGGCTCGCCGCGAGCCGTTCCGCGGCGAGATCGCGGCCGCGGAGCGCAGGGTCCACGGCCAGGACCCGCGTCACGTCCGGCGGGTAGTACGGCACGTTGCGGCCCGATCCGAAGCCGACCTCGAGCACCTCGCCGTGGACCTCGGCCGTGACGCGCTCGCGCAGCTTCGCGAACTGCTTGCCGCCGAGCAGGACGTCGACGGCACGCGGGAGCACTCGATCCTCGTAGAAGCCCATGGTGCTCCATCTTGCCCCGACCGCGACCGGGTCGAGTCGGTGGTGCCCGGAGCAGGAGTCGAACCTGCACGCCCCCGAAGGAGCCGACGGGTTTAAGCCGTCTGCGTCTGCCGTTCCGCCACCCGGGCTCCGACCCGACGTTACGTGCCGAAGCGGGGCTGTGGGCCGCCTCGGTTGATCGGTCCCGATGCCGATTTCGTGTGACGCTTCTGACCGGGTCGGACCTTTCTCAAGCAGCAGCGCGACGAGGGGCAGGACGTGACCGACGAAGGGCGGCAGGCCGAATACACGGTCTTTGTCGTCGCGGCCGAGCCGCGCCTTCGCCGAGCGATCTTCGCCATCGGTGGATCTGCGACAACGGACGCCGTCCCCGACGCGCTCGAGTACGGATGGCAGCACTGGGAGCGGGTTCGGACGTGGACAACCCAACTGGCTACCTCGACACCGTGGCGCGCAGTCGCCTCCGCAAGCGTCGACAACCAGCCCTGTTCCCCCAAGTCGGCGCCCTCGGCATCCCCGACGTCGAGCCGGGATTGCCGGCCGCCCCGCGGGCTAGATGCCGAAGCCGCCGTACGCCCCGGCGAGATCGCGGAAGCGGTCGAGTCGTTCATCGTCAGCGCCCATCACGGACGCGTAGATCGAGCTGACCTCGAGGGGGTCGACGGTTCGAGCCGCGAGCATCGACTCGAGGTCGACCCAGTCCTGCGGCCGCGAGAACATCATCTTGAACACTGCGAGCGCGGTGGCGTCCAGGATCGGAATCTCGCCGTCGGCGAACGGCACCGTTCGTGACCAGGTCGCCGCTCGCTCGTGCACCGGGTGCTGGTCGAAGAACAGGTCCACCGGCGTCTCGTTCCACCACAGCCGAACCTGACCGTCGCGCTCGACCGCCGCCCACGCTCGCTCATCGACCTCCACGCCGGGTGGCAAGGCAGCGAACACCCTGTCCACGCGATCCGGAGAGACGAACACATTGACGTCGATGTCTCTCGTGGCCCGGATCTCGTCCGTGTAGTAGGCGAGGGCGAGCGCGCCACCGAACGCGTGTGGGATCTGCGCGTCGTCGAAGGCGCGGTGGAGCAGCACGATCTGCTCGACGAGCGTCGGCATCACCGCACCGAGCGAAACCCGGGGAACTCGAGCGAGCGACGCGGGCGAGGCGGCATCGCGTCTGCGAGACCGAGCAGAGCCTCGAGGTCGCGGGCCGCGCGCTGCTGATTGGTGCGCCGGACCGCGGGTCGGATCCAGAGCCTCCATCCGGTGGCCTCGAGCAGGCGCTCGACCGCACTGACCCCGGGCTCGCGCCGGCCGCGCTCGTAGGCGTTGACGATCGGCCGCGAGATGCCAGATCGCCGCGCCAGCTCTGCCTGCGTCATGCCGGCTCGACGACGGGCTTCGGCGATGAGTGCGGGGCCGGTGGCCATATCCAGAGTGTAGCGAATTCGCTACACCTACGCCCTACGCCGCTCGGGGCTGGGCCTCCGGGGCTGTGGGGCTCGGCGCTCCGTCGAGCGCCTCGAGCAAGGCGGTGCGGAACCGCAAGGCGGCCTCGCCGTCGAGGCGGTTCACCACGACCACGCCCTCGACCATGTCGGCCCGGACCTCGTCGAAGGGGCGGTCGAGCCGCACCGAGACCACCGCACCGCCCGGATAGCGCCGCAGTGTGCGGGGTGCGTCGGGCACCCGGGGTGGCGAGCGGAAGGCGGGCACCACCAGGCCGGCCGCCCGCGCCTCGGCGCCCAGGCGCCGGGCGGTCTCGGCGAACCGCAGCACCGGTCCCCGGTCCCGCGACGGGGTGACGCCCCGGCTCGGGCCGGGGACGCGGCCATGCCCCTGCTGGGCCCCCTGCGGGGCCTCGGGTACTCCACCCATGCAGGGATCCTCGCGCCCGCCTGTGACAGTCCTTCCGGGCCGCGAAATCGCAGGTCAGGGGCCTGCCCGCTCGCTACCGTCCGGCCGTGGCCCGCCGATCGCTGCTCCTCCCGGCCCGCCGCGACCAGCACGACGCCGAGATCTGGCGTCTGGCGCTGCCGGCCTTCGGAGCCCTGGCCGCCGAGCCCCTCTACGTCCTCGCCGACACCGCGATCGTCGGCCAGCTCGGCACCCGCCAGCTCGCCGGCCTCGCCGTCGCGGGCATCGTCCTGACGTCGGCATACGGGCTCTGCAACTTCCTCGCCTACTCGACGACCTCAGCGGTGGCACGCCGGGTCGGCGCGGGCGACCGCCGGCGCGCCGCCGAGCTCGGGATCGACGGCATGTGGCTCGCGCTCGCGATCGGTGTCGCACTCGCGGTCGTCGGCATCGCGCTCGCGCCGCAGATCGTCGACGCGATGGGTGCGTCCGCGAACGTGCGTCCGTTCGCGCTCACCTACCTGCGCATCAGCCTCATCGGCGCGCCGGCGATGCTCGTGATGATCGCCGGCACCGGCTATCTGCGCGGCGTGCAGGACACGCGCACCACCCTCGTCATCGCGGTCGCGGCGAACGTCGTCAACATCGTGCTCGAGGTCGTGCTGGTGCTCGGCCTCGACACCGGGATCGCCGGTTCGGCGTGGGGGACGGTCGTCGCCCAATACACCGCCGCGATCGCGTACGTCGTCATCGCCATCCGGCTCGCTCGCAGCTCGCGGGCCGCCGTGCGGCCGCAGACGTCGGGCATGCGGCAGACCGCCGTCGTCGGTGGGCCGCTCATCGTGCGGACGGCATCGCTGCTCGCGGTCTTCATCGCCAGCACCATGATCGCGGCGCGCCTGGGCGATGACGACGTCGCCGCGCACCAGATCGCCTTCCAGATGTTCCTCTTCCTCGCGCTCTCCCTCGACGCGCTCGCGATCGCCGCCCAGGCGATGATCGGACGGTTCCTCGGCGCCTCCGACGCCCACCAGGCCCGCGCCGCGGCCCGGCGGATGCTCGAGTGGGGTGTCCTGGCCGGGATCGGCTTCGGCATCCTGCTCGCCGTCCTCGATCCGTGGCTCGTGAAGATCTTCACCGACGACCCCCAGGTCCAGGACCTGGCCCGCCAGCTCCTGCTCGTCGTCGCTGCGCTCCAACCGCTCGCCGGCATCGTGTTCGTGCTCGACGGCGTCCTGATCGGCGCGGGCGACCAGCGCTACCTCGCCTGGGCGATGGCCGTCGCGACGCTCGCCGTCTTCGCGCCCGCGGCCGTGGTCGTCGCAGTGAGCGACGCCGGGCTGCTGGCCCTCTGGGGCGCGATCGCGCTCTGGTTCGTGGCGCGCGCCGTCGGGTTGGGGGTCCGCTACCTCGGCCCGCACTGGCAGGTGACGGGAGCAACACGCGCGTGAGCGGGTATGCACCGGGGATGTCGCCTTGCATGACGCCGCACCGGCGTGTCGACTTGGGGCGTGAGCACCGAGGAGCCCCGCGGCACCTTCGTGGCCAGCTGGGCCGACGCCGTGCGTGACCCGACGGCGCCGACGCCCGGCGCCGAGCTCGTGCCCATCCCCCGCGCCGACCCGGCGACCGACGACGATGCAGGCGTGCGCGCGGGCGACGTCGACGGCTGGGGGCGCAGCGAGCACCTCCGCCAGATCGCGCGGCGGCTCTACGACCCGGTCTACCGGCGCTGGTTCCGCGCCGAGTGGGACGGTCTCGAGCACGTGCCGCGCGATGGCGGCGCCCTGCTGGTCGCCAACCATGCCGGCGCGATCCCGTCGGACGCGCCGGTGATCATGCACGGGCTCGAGACCGAGCTCCAGCGCCCGGTCTACGGCCTCGCCGACAACCTCTTCCGTTCGCTGCCGGTCGTCGGGACGCTCTGGTCGCGCACCGGCGGCGTGCCCGCGCACCCCGACAACGCGTATCGCCTGCTCCACGACGAGCAGCAGCTCGCGCTCGTCTTCCCGGAGGGCACGAAGGCGACGGGCAAGCACGTGAGCGAGCGGTACCGCCTCCGCCGGTTCGGTCGCGGCGGCTTCGTGGAGATCGCGATGCGGGCCGGCGTGCCCATCGTGCCGATCGCGGTGGTCGGCAACGAAGAGGCCATGCCGATCGTGTGGAAGAGCCCTCGGCTCGCGAAGCTGCTCAACCTCCCGTACGTGCCGGTGACCGCCAACATGTTCGTGGTCGGTCCGGTGCTCGGGTTGGTCGTGCCGTTCCCCGCCAAGTTCCGGCTGCAGGTGCTGCCGCCGATCTACTTCGACGTCGCCCCCAACCAGGAGCGCTACAACCGCAGCGTGGTGATGGAGGCGGCCGAACGCATCCGCAGCTCGCTCCAGCAGGCGGTCGACGACATGCTCCAGGCCCGCAAGAGCGTCTGGTTCGGGTAGGGCCGTCGTGCGCATCCTGGTCACCGGGCTCGGCACCTTCTGGGGCAGCCGGCTCGCGCAGCACCTCGAGACCCAGCCGGGCGTCGACCTCGTCGTCGGCGTCGACACTCGCGAGCCCCGCCTGCCGCTCGAGCGCACCGAGTTCGTGCGCGCCGACTCGTCGTACTCGATCCTCCAGCGCATCGTGCACGCGACGCAGGTCGACACGATCCTGCACACCCACCTCGTCGTCGACTCGACCGAGGTCAGCGGCCGCCAGCTCCACGAGGTCAACGTCATCGGCACGATGAACCTGCTCGCGGCAGCGGGCGCGGCCGGCAGCCCGGTCCGCAAGGTGGTGCTCAAGTCGTCGGCGCTGGTGTACGGCTCCAACTACGAGGACCCGTACTGGTTCCGCGAGGAGACGCCGCGCACGAAGGCACCCAAGACGCGCGTCGAGCGGTCGCTGCTCGAGGTCGCCTCGGTCGTGCGCGACTTCGCCGACGACAACCCGCACGTCGTCGTCACCAAGCTGCGGTTCGCGAACGTGCTCGGCCAGGACGTCGAGACCGTGTTCTCGCGCATCCTGCGCAAACCGGCCGTGCCCGAGATCCTCGGGTTCGATCCGCGGCTCCAGTTCGTGCACGAGGACGACGTCACCGGCGCGCTCGCGTATGCCACGCTGCGAGACGTGCCCGGCGTCTTCAACGTCGCGGGCGACGGCGTGCTGCCGTGGAGCGAGGTGTGCACCATCGCCGGCAAGCGCCGGGTGCCCATGCCCCCGGTGCTCACCAACTGGGCGGCCGAACCCATGCGGCTGGCCCGCGTGCTGGACCTCCCGCCCGAAGTGCTCGCCCTCCTGCGCTACGGCCGGGCGATCGACAACTCTCGCTACAAGCAGGCCGGCTTCCGCTACCAGCACACCACCGCGGGCACCGTCCAGGAGTTCGCCCGCCGACTCCGGCTCGAGAGCACCATCGGACGCGCCCCGGCGTACGAGTACGAGCGAGACGTCGAGGCGTTCTTCCGGCACTCGCCCGCCGTCGTGCGGCGCGACTCCTGACCATGCCGCTCCACGTCGAACGGCGCGAGGCCGTCACCGTGCTGACCCTCGACGATCCCGATCGACGCAACGCGCTCACCGCGGAGCTGGTCGACGAGATCATCGCCGCGGTGGGCGAGGCCGAGGCCGACCCGGGCGTCGGGGCGCTCGTCGTCACCGGCGCGCCGCCGGCGTTCTGTTCGGGGGCCGACGTCTCGAACCTCGTCGCACTGAGCCGCGACGGCGGTGAGCGCGCGAGTGACGTCCGCGGCCTCTACGACGGCTTCCTCTCGGTGCGCGACTGCACCCTGCCGACGATCGCCGCGGTCAACGGTCCGGCGGTCGGCGCGGGGTTCAACCTGGCGTTGTGCTGCGACGTCCGGATCGCCGGCGCATCGGCGCGCTTCGACTCACGGTTCGTGCGGATCGGGTTGCACCCTGGTGGCGGGCACGCCTGGATGCTCGAGCGCGCCGTCGGTCCGCAGGCCGCGGCGGCGATGGTGCTGTTCGGCGAGCGGGTCGACGGGACGCGAGCCGTGGAGCTCGGCCTCGCGTGGCGCTGTGTCGGCGACGACGTCCTGCTCGACGAGGCGGTCGCGCTCGCGGCCCGTGCCGCGGAGGCACCGCGCGAGGTGATCGTCCCGGTGAAGCAGACCCTGCGCGAAGCCCCGTGGGTCCCCGACTTCGACACCGCCGTCGCCACCGAGCTCGAACGCCAACGCCGGACCTTCGAGCAGGGCTCGTTCCGCCCCGGACCCTGAGGTCAGAGCCCTAGCGGCGCTGGAGGACGGTCTGCTCGATCCGGCGCTTGCGCTCGGGCCACTCTTCGACCGTCATCGCGTAGCGGACGTGGTCCTCCCACACGCCCCGGATCTGGAGGAACCGGGTCGACGTGCCCTCCTCGCGCATCCCGAGCTTCTCGGCGACCCGGCGGCTGCGCGCGTTGCGCGGCACGATCGCCGCCTCCACCCGGTGCAGCGCGAGGTCCTCGAACGCGTACCGCAGGATGACCGCGACGGCCTCGGGCATGTACCCGTTGCCCGCCGCGGCCTCGTCGATCCAGTAGCCGACGTTCGCCGACTGGAACGGCCCGCGCTGCACGCTGCCGAGGCTCACCTCGCCCAGGAAGTCGCCGCCGGTGCGCAAGAAGATGCCGAAGCCGTAGGCGGCGTCGAAGTGCCGCTGGCGCTCCCACGCGCCACAGCGGGCCCGGAAGGCGTCGGCGTCGATCGCCGGATCGGGTGACCCGGGCTCCCCGAGTGGCTCCCACGGCTCGAGCCAGTCGCGGCTGCGCACCCGCACCCCGCGCCACGCCTCCCAGTCGTGGGCCTTCAGCGGGCGCAGCTCGACCCGCGGCCCCGCGTGGGTGTCGCCCCGAGCCATGGCGGGCACCCTAGCCACGGTGTCCGCACGCACGTTCGGCTTCGATCCCCCGCGCAGGGATCCGCGAGACTGCCGACGATGGAGCCGATGATCGAGGCGCAGGGCCTCACGAAGCGCTTCGGCGATGTGGAGGCGCTCGCCGGCCTCGACCTCACCGCCGACGCGGGCCAGGTGCTCGCCGTGCTCGGGCCGAACGGCGCGGGCAAGACCACGTTCATCCGGACGATCGCCACGCTCACTCGACCGGACGACGGTGTGCTGCGCGTCGCGGGCATCGACGTGTGCGAGCACCCCAAGCAGGTGCGCCGCTCGATCGGGCTCGCGGGTCAGTACGCGGCGATCGAGCCCGCGATGACCGGCCGCGAGAACCTCCGCATGGTCGGACGGCTCTTCGGCCACGACCGCCGCGCCGCGAACAGCGCGGCCGACGAGGTGCTCGAGCAGCTCGACCTCACCGAGGCCGGCAACCGCCTCGTGCGCACCTACTCGGGCGGCATGCAGCGCCGCCTCGACCTCGGCGCCAGCCTCGTCGGGGCCCCGCGGATCCTCCTCCTCGACGAGCCGACGACCGGCCTCGATCCCCGCAGCCGCAACGAGCTGTGGCAGGCCATCGAGACGCTGGCGAAGAGCGGCACCGACGTCGTGCTCACCACGCAGTACCTCGACGAGGCCGACTACCTCGCCGACACCATCGCGATCATCGACCACGGCGCCCTCGTGGCTGCGGGCACCGCCGACGAGCTGAAGTCGCAGCTCGGCCGCGACGTCGTCGACATCCGCGTCGCCAACGACGAGGACCTCGCCCGCGCCGCCGCCGCGCTCGGAGCCGAGTGCTCGGTCGACGCCGAGCGCAGCCGGGTCGCGGTCCCGGTCACCAACGGCGCCGACGAGCTGGTCACCGCGGTCCAGACGCTCAGCGCCGCGGGCATCGCCCTCGACGACATCGCGCTCCGCCGGCCGACGCTCGACGACGTGTTCCTCACCCTCACCGGCCGCACCACCGACGGCGACGAGGCCCCGACCGACGACGAGGCGAAGCGATGACGATCAGTGCCCCGACGCGCACGGCGAGCCTGCCCACGACCACGCTGACGGTCGCGGCCCGCACGACGCTCAAGCTCCTGCGCACGCCGCAGATCCTCGGGATCGCGATCGTCCAGAGCGTCGTGTTCCTCCTGATGTTCCGCTACGTCCTCGGCGGCGCGATCGACGTCAAGGGCGTCTCCTACGTCGAGTTCCTCGTACCCGGCTTCATCGTCTCCGGCCTCCTCTTCACCGGTGGCGGTGCCGCGGTGGCCGTCGCCGAAGACGGTGCGTCGGGCCTGTACGACCGCCTGCGGTCGCTGCCCATCTCCGACGCCGCCGTCCTCGCCGGGCGCGTCATCGCCGACGCGGCGCTCATGCTCCTCGTCGCGATCGTCACGCTGGGCGTCGGCTTCATCGTCGGCTTCAGCATCAGCGGGTCGGCGCTCGACGTGCTCCTCGCCTTCGGCCTGCTCATCGTCTACGCACTCGCGTTCTCGTGGGTCTTCGTGTGGCTCGGCCTCGTGAGCGGTAGCGCGCAGGCGGCGCAGGGTCTCGGCATCCTCGCGGTGCCGTTCTCGTTCCTCTCGAGCGCGTTCGTCCCGATCTCGACGATGCCCGACGCGCTCCAGACGTTCGCCAACGCCCAGCCGCTCACCTTCATGGTCAACTCGTGGCGCGGGCTCCTGCTCGGCGACGCGGCGACGCAGTCGTTCCCGCACACGCTCGAGTACTACATCTTCGGATCGCTGGCGTGGGCCGTCGGGATCACCCTCGTGGTCGTGCCGCTCGCGGTGCGCACCTACCGCCGGCGCTGACGCGGTGCTGGTCGCCCGGCCCCTAGGGTCCGCCCCGTGAGCGAACCGAACGCGACCGAGCCGCTGGTGTGGCTCGACCTCGAGATGACCGGGCTCGACACGAACCGCCACGTGATCGTCGAGATCGCGGCTCTGGTCACCGACTCGGACCTCCAGCCCCTCGACGACGGCATCGACCTCGTCGTGCACGCGACGGCCGAGGAGCTCGCCGAGATGGACGACTTCGTGCGCACGATGCACACGAAGTCGAAGCTGCTCCCGGAGATCGAGGCGTCGGACATCACGCTGGAGGCGGCGGGCGCGGCGGTGCTCGAGTACGTGCGCGGACACGTGGCCGAGGGCAAGGCACCGCTGTGCGGCAACTCGATCGGTGTCGACCGCCGCTTCCTCGACCGCTACCTACCGGAGCTCGACGGCTACCTCCACTACCGGAGCATCGACGTCTCGTCACTCAAGGAGCTGTGCCGCCGCTGGTACCCCGCGGCGTACAAGGGACGCCCCGGCAAGCGCGAGACCCACCGCGCGCTCGACGACGTCAAGGAATCGATCGCCGAGCTCCAGTACTACCGCGAGCAGATGCTGAAGCCGCCCGAGAGCGACGGTCAGACCACGACGTCCTGACCGCGGGTGCCGTCAGTCGACGAGCTGCACGTAGGTGTTCTGCCCGACGGCAGCCGGATTGCCACGCAGACCCTGCGGCAGCATCGAGGTCGCGAAGACCCAACCTGTCATCGCGACCGCGTTCTGGTTGGACTCACCGAGCGACCCTGTGTTCCACGGGCCGGGCGAGAAGTTCACGCTGCACCCGCCGCTGCAGCCCGCGTACGTGTCCTCCATGAAGATGGGTCGGAACGTCGCGATGTTGAGGTTCGAGCTCGACCCGTTGGGTGGCACGGCCTGCACGAACTGCGGCACGTACGCGAAGCGGGGCGTCAGCTGGATGTCGTAGAGGTCCGTCGGCACCTCCTCGCCGAACGGGTTGGTGTTCGCGCCGAACACGACCCCGGTGTACCCGCCGGTCTCGTAGTCCTCGAAGCACTGCTCGAGCGCCTGCTGCATCGTCACCTGCTGCTGGGCGACCGGTGTGGATGCGAGCAGGCCGTCGAACGTCGCGCGCTGGCAGCTCGTCGGGATGCCCGGCAACGTCGCGTTCTCGATGTACTCCCAGAGCGGCTTGTTGTCGAGCTGCCGTCCGAGCACGTTCGCCTTCGGGTACTGCCCCCGGGTGAGCCGCGCGGCGCCACCGTCGGACGTGTCGCTCGCGGTCCCGTGGACCAGGCCGAGGTCGAAGGCGGCGAGGTCGTTCCCGGTCCGTGGAGGGATGGTGTTGGGCCCCGGAACGCCGCAGCCGTCGACGGTCGTGGTGCCCGTGTACGTACTGAACATGTGGTCGGCGCCGATCGCGATGTTGTCGATGACGCGAGCACGCTGGAAGCTGTTGCCGCACCGCGCCGGCGTCTTGAGCGACTCGTTGCCGTACTGCGTGATGTCGAGCAGGTTGAAGTTGCCGGTCTCGGGGTCGTCACACGTCGCGATGCGATGGCCGCTCGGACCCTGCTTCATGCACGCCAGCCCCATGGTAAAGCCCGAGAAGAGCGCGAACGGCACGATGGAGCCGAAGCCTGCACCCACCACCCGCGCGGTCGCGTGGGCGCGGACCCGCGTCTCGTCGAACCCGATCACCTTCCCGAATGTCGTCGGGAACACCTGCTCCGGAAGCTGTACCCGAACCCGCGTGAACGACGAGTCGAACGAGACGCAGACCGTGTCCGCCGACTGCACCGCGAGATGCCGACCGTCCGTACAGGTCGGCCACTGGAAGACGCCGTCCTTCACGTTCGTGTAGGCGAGCGACTTCGCCGTCGCGGACGCCGCAACCGTGGAGGGGAGGTCCTGGGCGGCGCCGAGTGCAGCGGCGTCGGCGCTGTTCTGGACCTCACGTCGCTTCTGCCATGTGAACCCCAGGTCAACGACGATCGCGCTGACCCCGAGCAGCACGACCATGATGATCGTGGTCATCACGAGCACCGCGCCGCGCTCGTCATCGCGCGCGCGAGCGAGGCGGCGCGTCAGCATTCGTTGCCGTTCTCGGTGAAGGACGTGAACTTGGGAACCTGCTCCAGTCGCATGGTCACGCTGCTCGTGAGCACACGATCGGTGAGGAATGCCGCCGTGACGCCAGTGAGGCTTCCGACGGGAAACGTGGCGCAGATCCGCAAACGCTCACCGATCGCGTTGCCGGTGAGCGCGATCTTGAGCTTCACGTCGTCGTCGGGCAGACCGATGCGGTCCTTGGCCTTGCACACCAACGCGTTCGTCGCATCCGTCTGGGTGGTCGGAACCGGCGGCGGTGTGACCGTCGACCCGCTGATCGTGCACTTCGGTGCGTTCGAGAGATCGTTGACGACGCCCAGCCGGGCCGCCTCGCGCGTCCCACTGCGGACGTTCTGGTAGTCCGCGAACGCGATGCCGAAGTCGACGATTCCGAAGACGATGAGGCACAGGATCGGCGCGACGATCGCGAACTCGACGAGCGCGGCGCCGCGCTCCCTTTCACGTTCGCGACCCGCACGCCCGCGAAGGCGACATCGAGCCCGAGGTGCCGCGCCGCTCCGCATGGTGCGTCCATCGACGCCGGCAAAATTTCGCTTGAGCGAACCGGCAAAAAGAACCTGGCCGAATCGCGTAACGGGCGCGCGCGCGGAATCGGTGCGCGAACGACGTCGGCCCCGGGCTCGCGCCCGGGGCCGACGGTCAGTGCGGGTTTGCGGTGCCGGCTAGCCGAGCTGCGTGGCTCCGCGACGGCGGATCCGCGTGACGACCCAGAGACCGGCGCCGAGCACGATGAGCCACCCTGCCACCTTCAGCAGGATGTCGGTGCCCGAACCCGTGAAGGGCAGCGCGTCCGTGACGCTGACGCCGCCCACCTCGACCTTCGGGTCGCCGTACTCGTTCGTGACGACGACGTCCGCGCTGGGCGCGGCGACGGTCAGTACGACCACGCCGTCGTTCGGCGACACGCTGGCCCTCGTTGCACCACCGAGCGGTGACTTCTCCGTGACGGTGCACGTCACCGTCTCGAGCGACGGCGCCGAGAAGGACACGGTGTCGGTCAGCTTGCTCTTGTAGACGAGGGTGACGTCCTGGTCGACGTGGACGGTGACGCCGTCGCACTTGACGTTGATCACGAACTCGGTGCCCTCGTCGGGCGGGCCTCCGACCACGTGCTTCGCGACGTTCACCGAGCCGCTGAACTCACCGCCGACCTCGGAGTACGCGTTGGTGATCGTCACCGACGCGCTGGTGGTGTCTCCCAGCTCGATCGTCGGCGGCGTCGTGGCCTCGTCAGGGTCGGTGCCGTGCGGCGAATACGAGAGCAGCGACGCCTGGGCCGGCATGGCCGTCTCTTCGACCGTGCACGACGACGGCACCGGGATGCCCGTGAAGTTGTGCGACATCTTCGAGTCGTAGGTGAGCGTCACCGTCTGATCGAACACGATCGCCGGCGGCTGGTCACCGTCCACGCAACGGACGCGGACGTCGTACTCGTCACCGATGGTGGGTTCGCCGAACTGGCCGGAGATCTCCTTCTGGACCGAGATCGACCCCGTCTCGGCGTCGGTGAACGTGTTGGTCACCACCACGTCGACCTCGGCCGCGGCGAGGATCGTGACCGTCGCCGGAGCGCTCACCGGCGAGCCGTCGACGGTGTAGGCGACCTGGGCATCTGAGGGCGGGTTCTGCTCCTCGACCGTGCACTGCGTGCCGGGCGGGAGATCCTCGAACACATTGTCCTGACCAGCAGGATCGAGGTTGCCGCTCGCGTCGAACGTGAGGTCCACGTCGATCGCCGGGTCGGTGTCGCAGGCGACGTTGATCGTGAAGGTGGGGTCGCCACTGGGCGTGCCGACCACCTCCTTGTCAACCGTGAGGCTGCCGTCGTCACCACCACTCGGGAACTCGCAGTGCGAGAGGTTGAAGTTCGGGGTTTTCGGCTGGCCGTTGCCCGCGACGTCGGGGACGACGTTCGACACCGAGCCGCTCTCGAGCGCCACCGTGTCGGGCGTCTGCACCCACCAGTGGAAGACGCCGCTGACCTTCGTCTGCACCACCGTGTAGGGGGTGTCGGGCGCGAAGTCGAGCGTGAGGGCGCTGATCATGTCGGTGGGGTAGCCGGCCGAGCCCTCTGACGTGACGCCGTTCACCGACGTCGTGTTGGTGAGGATGAAGTGCCAGATCATCTGCCCGGCGGGGATGTTCGGGATGTCACCGCCGTCGTCAGGTGCCTGGCAGTCACCGGTGCCGGGCTCGATCGGCGTCTGGCCCTGCTGCTGTTGGTGCAGGGTGACCGTGATCGGCGCTGGGTCGACCAACGGACCGACGTCCGATGACTCGACCCCGAACGACGTCGCCGACGGCTCGTCGGCGGGAGCCACGGTGGTGGTCGTGGTCGTCGGCTCCGACGGCGTCGATGTGGTCGGCGAGTCGTTGCCGAGTGGTGCGGTCTCCTCGGCGCCGGCGGGCAGGAGACTGCCGAGCACCAGCGTGGCGACGGCGATGCCCGCCACGACGAGCCCGAGTCCGTGACGAGCTCGTCGTCCTCCGAAGAATGCGCGAACGCGTGCAGTGCGACGCACGGCCATGTTCCCTTCTGGCGCGCCCAAGCGCGCCTACCGGGAATGGGCCGGTCTCACCACTGCTCGCCCCGACGGAAGAACGGTGACCAGGGGGGGTCCGTCGGAGGTCGATGCTCCCATTCGTCTCTTGCCACGTTTCGTGGCAATGGGCAACCTACTGACGGCACCCTCCGTTGCGATGACTCAGGCGCGTGACATCGGTCACCACCCTCCGTGAGGTCGCACCGCCTTCGCGCACGTTTGCGTTACACCTGCGTCGCATCGGCGCGCGCCCGAGACCGCGGTGTAACGGCATCGCCGGTCGTGTCGGTGAACGTGCGACTGCCGCGCGGCCCTGTCCGCGCGGCGGTCACCGGTCCGACCGAGCGGAGCCGTTCCCAATGCGGTGCTCGGCACGGAACCTGCCCCGGAGTGCCCGGTCGCCGCCCGCCCTGGCGATCGGGCACTTCCGTTGGGTGCACACGTAGGCTCTGGGTGCGGACGGAGCGGAGCACCCTCGGCGATGGACCAGTGATCGGACCGGACTTCCCCGACGTCCTCGCCGCGGCTCGAGCGGGCGACGAGGACGCCTTCGCGAGGTTGTGGCGCAGCCTGCAGCCACAGGTGCTCCGATTCCTCCGGGTGCTCGCAGGTGAGGCCACCGAGGACGTCGCGTCGGAGACCTGGAGCCGGGTCGCGCGCGACCTCTCGAAGTTCGAAGGCACCGAGCTCGGCTTCCGGTCGTGGGTGTTCACGATCGCCCGCCACCGCGGCATCGACTGGCGCCGCCGGGAGGCCCGCCGACCGATCGACCTCCACCCGGTCGAACAGCTCGCGGAGATGCCCGGGGACGACGACGCCGCCGGTCCCATCCTCGAAGCGGTGTCCACCGACCGGGCGCTCGCACTGATCGCCCGCCTCCCGCCGGCCCAGGCCGAGGTGGTGACCCTCCGGGCGGTCGTCGGCATGGACGTCGCGGACGTCGCTGAGGTGGTCGGCAAGAAGCCGGGCGCCGTCCGCGTCTTGACCCATCGCGGCCTCCAGCGCCTTGCACAGATTCTCGCTCAAGATGCCGAAGACTCAAGGCGGGTGACACCATGAACCCGGACGACGGTCAGTTCGATGACATGAGCCCACGACTCGCACGCCTCGACGACGACACCGCCACGCGGCTGCTCGATGGATCGATCAGCCCCGCCGACGCACCGCCCGGCTACGGCCCGGTCGCGGCAGTGCTCGCCGCGGCCGCCGCGCCGCTGCGGCCCGACGAGCTGCTCGGCGAGGATGCGGCCATCGCCGCGTTCCTGGCCGCGCGACAGCACGGCGTCGCCTCCCACGGTGACGCAACCGACGCGCGGCCGAGGCGACGGCGGTCGGCGCGCCCACTCGTGGTTGCGTTCGTGGTCCTTGCACTCCTTGCTGTGTCCGGCCTCGCGCTCGCACTCACCGACCCGTTCACCGCGACGACTCAGCCGAACGGCGTCGCGACGGACTCGTCCTCGGGCGACCGTCGCGGCAACAGCTCGCGCAACGACACGAACGGCCCGGGTGGCACGGACACCGAGGCTGTTGGCGGAACGGATGCCGAGCCCTCTGCCGCCGAGATCGAAGCCGCGACCGGCCCGGGTGCCGTCGGACTGTGCCGCGCCTACGCGGCCGGGAACGGTGACAGGTCGCAGGCACGCGCGTTCCGAGGCCTTGCCGCGGCTGCCGCCTCGTCGCCGGGCGCGACCGACGCCGAGCGCATCGCCGCGTACTGCTCGGTTGTCGAGCTGCTCGCGAACCAACCACCGGGTCAGGAGCCTCCGGCGGGCGGCGCACCCGACTCGCCCGGCAGCCCCGCGGGCGGTGGCAGCGGCAACGGCGGCCAGGGCAACGGGGGCGCCAACCCCGGCAACGGCGGTGGGAACGGCAACGCGGGCGGAGGAGGGAGCGGGAACGCGGGCGGCGGTGGGAACGGCAACGGGAACCAGGGCAACGGCAACGGGAACGGGAACGGGAACGGGAACGGCGGCCCCGCCGGCTGAGCGCGAGACGGCGACTCAGACGGTGACGTTGTAGACCGGCGTCCAGTGCTCCAGGAGGAGCCGGACGACCGGGCGCGCCGGGAGGCCGGCCACGAGCCCACGAGCGACGTCGGCGGCCGCGCGCGCGACGTGGGTGACATCATCGTCGGGCAGTGCGATGCCCGAGCGGGTCGCGGCGTCCTGCACGGCCTCCGCCGCTTCCGACGCGGCACGCGCAGCCTGGCGCGTGCGGTGCACATGACGGAGCAGCTTGTCGATCGCGATCGTGGCGCGCCACCAGTCGACCTCATCGGTCAACGTGTCGGAGTCCAGCGACTTCGCGACGGTGCGCAGGTCCTCACCGGTGAGGCGCGCGAGCGCGTCGACGAAGTCGGCCGCCGCGGCGACATCCGGATCCAGCACGTCCCCCCGCATGAGGGCGATTCTCCGCCGGTCGACGGCGAAAGTGGTGGATATCCGGCCGTCGCGGAAGCACGAATGGCCGCTCAGGTCAAGGACCGAACCAGCCCGTCGAGGATGTCGGCCTCGCTCACGAGCACCTCCTCGATCTCGAACGCGCGCAGGATCGACACCAGCACGATCGTGCCGCCGACGATCACGTCGACGCGCCCCTCCTCGAGGCCAGGGTTGTGCCGACGATCCGCGACGGGCTCGAGCGCCAGGGTGCGGAACACGTCTTCGGCCGCGGCGCGCGACAAGCGGAAGTGGTGGATCTTGTCGCGGTCGTACTCGGCGAGGCCCTGCTCGACGGCCGCGACCGTCGTGATCGTCCCCGCGAGGCCGACCATCGTCTTCGCGTCGCGCACCGCGGGGATCTCGCGGGCGACATCGGTGAGGTGGTCGCGGACCACGGACACCGCGCCGGACAGCTCCTCGGGTGTCGGCGGATCGGAGTGCAGGAACTGCTCGGTGACGCGCACGCACCCGATGTCGATCGAGATCGCGGCCGTGGGCTCGTCGGTGCCGACGACGAACTCCGTGGAACCACCGCCGATGTCGACGACGAGGTACGGCGCCGGCGCCTCGAGGTCAGCGGTCGCGCCGAGGAAGGACAGGCGGGCCTCCTCGTCGCCGGACAGCAGCTCCGGGCGCACACCGAGGGCCTCCGTGGCCGGGCCGAAGAAGTCGTCGCGGTTCGTGGCATCACGCGCCGCGCTCGTGGCCGTGGCCCGGATCCGCTCGACGCCGAGGCGAGTGCACACCTCGCCGTACTCGCGCAGGACGGTCAGGGTCCGCTCGATCGCGTCCGGGTGCAGCGCCCGAGCCGCGTCGACGCCCTGACCCAGACGGGTGATGCGCATCAGGCGCTCGACGGGCGCGAGGGTCGCGGCCGCGCCGGTCCCCTCGACGTCGGCGACGAGCAGGCGCACGGAGTTGGTGCCGATGTCGACGGCGGCGAGGCGACTCATGCCGCGCTCACGGCCAGCCGGTCGGCGACCCAGCGGCCGACCGGGTCGTCGCCGCCGGCGAGGAGGTAGGCGTAGTGCGCGTGGAGGCACTTCACGCCGAGCCGAGTCCCGCCGACACCACCCGATGGGCGGGGACCGGTGTGGTCCGCGGGGATCTCGGCGTCGCGCGCGGCGGCGTACGCCACGTGCGCGGCCGCGAGCTCATCGGCGTCGACCTCGGCCTCAGCGGCGCGGACGCCGCCATCGGCTTCGAGGCGTGAGACGAGCAGGACCAGCTCGGGGTCGAGCAGCCAGTAGCGCGTCGGCATCGGCGTGCCGTCGCGCGTGAAGGGCGCGTTGCGCAGGACGACCGGCGCACCGTCGGGCGCACGCACCACGACGTCGAACTCGGCGACGGGCTCGCGGCCCAGGCGTTCGCGAACCGCGACGAGATCGTCGGGTGCTGTCGACATGCGACAACTCTACGGCTGCGGTGTGGCGTCCTTCTCAGGGGCGGGCAGCGTCGTGGTGGTCGACGGCGCCGCGGGCACGAGGACGAACGGCGTCTCTCCCGGGCGCACGAGGCCGTACTGCTCGCGGGCGAGCCGCTCGACCTCCTCGTCGGTGAGGAGCTGCTCGTTCTGCTGCTCGAGCCGCTTGGTCTCGGCCTCCACCCGGGCGATGCGCTCCTCGCCCTTGCCCAGCTCGGACCGCTGCTGGAGGTACGTGCTGGTGGGATAGACGAAGGCGAAGAGGAACCCGACCACGGCGAGGCCGAGGAGGACGGTGGTGACCGCGATGCGGCGGCGGCGGACGCGCGGCGACGGCGGGCGGCGGCGCGGCGGCGTGCGGCTCGCGGGGTGGCGCTTGACCGCGTCCTGCTGACGCTTCGGGGGCTTGCGCTTCGACGGCGTGCGACCCGAGGGCCGCGTCCGGTCAGCCACCCGCGTTCCCGCCGGCGAACGCAGCGCCACCGAGGTAGGCCGCCACCGGGCCGAGCTCCTCCTCGATGCGCAGGAGCTGGTTGTACTTCGCGACCCGGTCGCTGCGCGCGGGCGCGCCGGTCTTGATCATCCCGCAGTTCGTCGCGACGGCGAGGTCGGCGATCGTCGTGTCCTCGGTCTCGCCGCTGCGGTGCGACATGACGGACGTGTACGCAGCACGACGCCCCAGCTCGACGGTATCGAGCGTCTCGGTGAGCGTCCCGATCTGGTTCACCTTGATGAGGATCGAGTTCGCCACTCCGGCGTCGATGCCGCGCTGCACGCGCTCGGGGTTGGTGACGAAGTTGTCGTCGCCGACGAGCTGGATGCGCCGGCCGAGCCGATCGGTGAGGGCCTTCCAGCCGTCCCAGTCGTCCTCGGCCATGCCGTCCTCGATCGAGACGATCGGGTAGCGGTCGCACAGCCCGGCGATCCAGTCGGCGAAGTCGGCCGACGAGTACGTGACCCCCTCGCCCGCGAGCGAGTAGCTGCCGTCGTCGAAGAGCTCGGTGGACGCGATGTCGAGCGCGAGCGCGACGTCGTCGCCCGGCCGGTAGCCCGCGGCCTCGATCGCCTCGACGAGCAGCTTGGCCGCGTCCTCGTTCGACGGCAGGTCGGGCGCGAACCCGCCTTCGTCGCCGAGCGCGGTGTTGAGGCCGCGGTCGTGCAGCAGGCGCTTCAGCGCGTGGTACGTCTCGGTGCCCCACCGCAGCGCCTCGGCGAAGCTCGCCGCGCCGACGGGCGCGAGCATGAACTCCTGCACATCGACGTTGGAGTCGGCGTGCGCCCCACCGTTGAGCACGTTCATCAGCGGCACGGGCAGCACGTGGGCGTTCGCACCGCCGACGTAGCGGTAGAGCGGGAGCTCGGCGTCGTCGGCCGCAGCCTTGGCGACGGCCAGCGAGACGCCGAGGATCGCGTTCGCCCCGAGGCGACCCTTGTTGGGCGTGCCGTCGAGGGTGCAGAGCTCGTCGTCGAGGAGGCGCTGGTCGTCGGCGTCGAGACCGATCACGACCTCGGCGATCTCGGTGTTGACGTGCTCGACGGCCGTCCGCACACCCTTGCCCCCGAAGCGCTCGCCGCCGTCGCGGAGCTCGACCGCCTCGTGGGCGCCGGTGCTGGCGCCGCTGGGCACCGCGGCGCGCCCGCGCGCGCCCGAGAGCAGCTCGACCTCGACCTCGACCGTAGGGTTGCCCCTCGAGTCGAGGATCTCTCGTGCGGTGACCTCGAGGATCTCGCTCATGTTGCCCCTGTGGCTGGTGTGACGAGGGTCTACGAAGATAGTCGTCGAACCCCCGCCAGGGAAGGCTGGCGAACGCCCGTTCGGCCCGCCACCCCGCTTGGCGGAGAGCGCAGGGGGCACCTGCTGCCCCCTGGGCTCTCCAAACCGGGGGGTTCGTAGACTCGACGGCGTGACGACGGCGCACGAGGAGCTCGCCCTCAACCCGTTCGAGCCCGGGTTCTTCGAGAACCCCTACGACCAGTACCGGCGGCTGCGGGAGACGCGCCCGGTCCACAAGAACGCCCTCGACGCCTGGACGCTCACCCGCTGGGAAGACGTCGGCCGGCTCGTGCGCGACCCCTCGCTCTCCGTCGAGGAACGCAACGCCAACGCTCCTCGTGACGGCTCGCTCTACGCCGACGGCGATCGGGCGGAGCGCGGCAGCCTGGCGATCCTCAACCTCGATCCGCCCCGGCACACGCGGATCCGCCGTCTGATGCAGCAGGCGTTCACACCCCGACGGGTGGACGCGCTCATCCCCGACGTGCAGCGCTACGTCGACGAGATCCTCGATGCCGCGGCCGAACGCGGCGAGATGGACGTCATCGCCGACCTCGCGTTCCCGCTCCCGTTCGCAGTGATCTCGGACATGCTCGGGATGCCCGACGCGGATCGACTTGCCGTACGCGGCTGGGCCCACGCGATCACTCGCTCACTCGAGCCGCTGACGACCAAGGAGGAGATGCCGGAGGTGCTCGCCGCGCAGGCCGCGATGGTCGAGCACGTGAACGAGGCGATCGCGTGGAAGCGCGAGCACCCGGCGAACGACCTGATGTCGGCGATGATCGCGGCCGAGCAGGAAGGCGATCGCCTCTCCACCGAGGAGCTCATCGCGCAGGTGGTGCTCATCTACGTCGCCGGCCACGAGACGACCGTCAACCTCGTGGGCAACGGCGTCA
>CAZKTS010000309.1:0-2114 GCA_964555735.1 uncultured Bifidobacteriaceae bacterium | reverse complement strand
GTGGCCCGGCATCGATCCCCGTGAGCGCCCTCCTCCTCGCCAAGGAGCCGTACTCATGAGCACGACAACCGAACCGGTACGACTTCCGCCGGCGGAGCTGGTGTCGCTGTCGCCGGACGTGTTCACCGAGCCGTTCTGGCTGGCTGCGGCCGAGCACCGTCTCGTCGTGCCGCGGTGCACGTCGTGCGGCACGTTCCGCCTGCCGCCGAGCGCGTTCTGCTGGAAGTGCCGAGCGCAGGAGGTCGACTGGGTGGAGCAGCCGGGACGCGGCACCGTGTACAGCTTCACCGTGATCCGCCACCCGCTCATGCCCGACCTCGCCGAAACCGTCCCGCACGTGCCGGCCGTGGTGGAGCTCCCCGACACGAACGGGTGCCGCGTCATCGGTCCGATGACCGACTGTGCGGTCTCCGACGTCCGCATCGGGCTCGACGTGGAGCTCGTGTGGCGCGACATCGAGGACGGCGTGTCCGTACCGACCTGGAGGCCCGCATGACCCTCTCCGGGACGAAGATCCTCGTCACCGGCCCGACCGGGCAGGTCGCACTGCCGCTCACGTTGTCGCTCGCGGCCGACAACGACGTGTGGGGTGTCGCGCGGTTCTCGGACGCGGGCGCGCGCGAGCAGCTCGAGGCGGCCGGCGTGACCTGCGTCGCCGCCGACCTGGCAACCACCGACTTCGCGGAGCTGCCAACCGACTTCGACTACGTGCTCAACCTCGCGGTGCTGAAGGGCACCGACGACGACTGGGACCGCGACCTCGCCGGCAACGCCGAGTCGATCGCGCTGCTCATAGGGCACACGAAGCCGCGTGCGTTCCTGCACTGCTCCTCGACCGCGGTGTACGAGCACCAGGGCCCGAACCACCCGCTGCGCGAGACCGACCCGCTCGGTGACAACCACCGCGTGATGTTCCCGACCTACAGCCTCGCCAAGATCGCGGCCGAGGTGGTGGCGCGGGCCTCGGCGCGCGAGCACGGCGTCCCCACCACGATCGCCCGGCTGAACGTGCCCTACGGCGACAACGGTGGGTGGCCCTACTACCACCTGCTCTACCTCCAGGGCGGCGCGCCGGTGCCGTTGCACCCCGAGCGGCCGAACCTCTTCAACCCGATCCACGAGGACGACATCGCGCGCACGGTGCCGGGCCTGCTCGAGGCCGCGAGCGTGCCGGCCACGATCGTCAACTGGGGTGGCGAGCCCGCGAGCATCGAGGACTGGGTCGGCTACATCGCCGAGCTCACCGGGCTCGAGGCCACGTTCGAGGAGACCGAGGCCACCATCGGCAGCGTCACCGTCGACCTCACGCGCATGCACGAGCTCGTCGGCCCGAACCAGGTTCCGTGGCGCGACGGCATCAAGCGCATGCTCGACGCGCGGTGGACGGGATGAACCCGATCAAGCCCCTGTTTGGTCACTCGGTGCCGCTATAGCGTGCCCGAGTGACCAAACAAGAGCCCGTGGTCCTGCTCGAGGTTGCCGACCGCATCGCCACGATCACGCTCAACCGGCCCGAGCGCCGGAACGCGATCACCTCTGAGCTCGGGCTGCTGCTCGCCCGGACCGTCGGCGAGTGCGAGGCGAGCGACGACGTCGACGTCATGATCCTCACCGGCGCCGATCCCGCCTTCTGCGCCGGTGTCGACCTCCAGGAGATCTCGGGCGGCGCAAGTGCGCTCCACGAGCGGGCCGACAGCCCCGACGACCCCTACCGGCGCGATCGCTTCGGCCAGTTCGCGTTCCGCGGCCCGTTCCCGCCGCGCACGAAGCTCCTCATCGGCGCGATCAACGGCGCGACCGTCACCGGTGGCTTCGAGCTCGCGTTGAACTGCGACTTCCTCGTCGCCTCCGAGCGGGCCCGCTTCGCCGACACCCACGCGCGCGTCGGCATCATGCCGGGCTGGGGCCTCACACCCCTGCTGGTCGAATCGATCGGCCTTCGTCGCGCGCGAGAGATGAGCGTCACCGGCAACTTCGTCGATGCCGAGACCGCGCTCACCTGGGGTCTGGTCAACCACGTCGTGCCGCACGACGCGCTCCTCCCGTTCACGCGAGAGCTTGCCGTCGCGGCTGCCGGCATCGACCAGCGCGCCGTGCGGCGGATGCTGCGCACC
>CAZKTS010000308.1:0-2585 GCA_964555735.1 uncultured Bifidobacteriaceae bacterium | reverse complement strand
TCCTTGGACTCGTTGCGCCAGTAGGCCGAGGCGTGGCTCATCGTGTTGAAGGCGCCGTACATGTGCACCTTCACGACGGTGTCGAAGTCCTCCGGCGACATCGAGAACATCATCTTGTCCCGGAGCACACCGGCGTTGTTGACGAGGACGTCGAGGCGGCCGAACGAGTCGATCGCGGTCTTGATGATGTTGGCCGCGCCGTCGTAGTCGGCGACGCTGTCGTAGTTGGCGACGGCCTCGCCGCCGCGGCTCTGGATCACCTTGACGACGTCGTCGGCGACCTTGGCGTCCGCGCCCTCGCCGGTGACCGAGCCGCCGAGGTCGTTCACGACGACCTTGGCGCCGGCGTCGGCGAGCTGGACGGCCTCCCCGCGGCCGACACCGTTCCCGGCGCCCGTCACGATCGCCACCTTGCCGTCGAGGATCCCCATTTGCGCGTCCTTCCGAGTGCGTTGAAAACTGACGTCGGCGTCACGGTACCGCGGGCTCCGCCGCGGCCGTCAAAACCGTCCAGCACAGGGGGGAACGGCCCATGGCCGTCGATACGAGCGTCATCGGGAAGCCCACGGGCGCATTCAAGGTGCGCGTCGAGCGCGGGCCGGTGGAGTTCTTCGCCACCGCGGTGAAGGACGCGAACCCGATCTACCACGACGCCGCGGCGGCGAAGGCCGCCGGCTTCGCCGGGATCCCGGCGCCCCCGACGTTCTCGTTCGCGATGCAGCACATGGGGCGTTTCACCGAGGAGCAGCCCGAGGACCCGGCGGGTGGCGACAACCCGATGCACAAGGTGATGGGCGAGATCTACGCGCAGGGCGCGCTGATCCTCCACGGGGAGCAGGAGTTCGAGTACCACCGGCCGATCGAGGTCGGCGACGTGCTCGACGGCGCCGGCATCCTCACCGACATCTACGAGAAGGAGACCGACGCGGCGACCATGACCTTCGTGGTCGTCGAGACGAAGTGGACCGACGCCGCTACCGGCGACCCGGTGGTCACCGAGCGCTTCAACCTCATCGCCCGCAAGAAGAAGGGCTGAGCCCGATGGCGGGACGACTCGACGGCAAGGTCGCGATCGTCACCGGCGCGGGGCAGGGCATCGGCCTCGCGTACGCGTCGCGGTTCCTCGACGAGGGCGCCAAGGTGGTGGTCGCGGAGGTCGACCCCGAGCGCGCCAAGGCCGGCATGGCCACGCTCGAGGGCAAGGGTGACGTTGCCCTCGTGCAGACCGACATCGCCGACCCGGACTCGTGCGAGGCGTGCGCGAAGGCGGCAGTCGACGAGTTCGGGACCATCGACATCCTGCTGAACAACGCCGCGATCTACCACGACATCGACAACGCGGACTCCAGCTACGAGTACCTGCAGAAGATCACGAGTGTGAACCAGCACGGCGCGTGGCTCATGGGCCGAGCGGTGGCGCCGACGATGGTCGACCAGCACTTCGGGCGGATCATCAACGTCGCGTCCGGCGCGGCTTACTCGTACATGTTCCCACCGCAAGACGAGTTCCACGGTCTCGGCAACTTCAGCTACAGCATCACGAAGTGGGGGATCGTCGGGCTGACCAAGTTCATGGCCGCGCAGCTCGGGCAGTACAACATCACCGTCAACTGCATCGCGCCGGGCGTCACCATGACCGAGGCGACCAAGAAGGTCGTGCCCGAGATGTTCATCGGCGGGATGACCGCGATGACCGCGATGAAGTCGACGCTCGAGCCCGAGGACCTCGCCGGCGCGGCCGTCTTCTTCGCCAGCGACGACGCCAAGTTCTGCACCGGCCAGACCCTCGTCGTCGACGGCGGCCTCTCGATGCCGGCCTAGAGGGCTTTTGGCGTCACAGACCCGGGATAATCCCGGGCTGGTGACGCCAAAACCCCTGGGTCACTCGACGGCGCCCTCGTCGACGAGTCGCTGCTGCTCGGTCTCGTCGAGGCCGAGGAGCTCGCCGAGGACCCACGCGTTGTCCTGGCCGAGCGTGGGGCCGGCGCGGTGGTAGCCGCTCGGGCAGGCGGCGAGGCGGAAGCCGTTGCGCTCGTAGAGGCCGGGGCCCATGAACGGGTGCTCGAGGGCGACGAAGTGGTCGCGTGCCGCGAGCTGCTCGTCGTCGTGCACGTCGCCGAAGTCCTGGACGGGGACGGCTTCGATGCCCGCCGCCTGGAGTTGGTCGGCCACTTCGATCCGCGTGCGGGTCGCGGTCCACGCGCCGACGGCCGCCTCGACGGCATCGATCTGCGCGCGCCGGCCGCCGAACGTCGCCCACGACGGCTCGTCGACGCCCATGATCGACGCGAGGCGCGCCCACTCGTCGTCGGTCCAGCAGGCGATCGCGACCCAACGGTCCTTCAGGGGCTTCCCACCGGACTCCTCGTCGACGCACGGGAACGCGCCGTGGGGGACGGCCCGGTCCGAGCGGTTGCCGTCGCGGGTGCCGGTGATCCCGTCGAGCTGCTGGTCGAGCAGCCAGGGCGCGAGCGTCCAGGTGCCGCTCTCGACCTGTGAGAGATCGAGGTAGACGCCCTTGCCGGTGCGGCGGCGGTAGTGAAGCCCGGCGGCAAGCGCGGTCGAGACGTAGCGCGGCGCGAGCG
>CAZKTS010000307.1:0-17619 GCA_964555735.1 uncultured Bifidobacteriaceae bacterium | reverse complement strand
ACGTTCCAGGAGTGGAGCGAGCGCTTCGAGCTGGATCGCTGGATCGACGCGATGGCCGCGGAGGGCCTCGACCCCGACTGGTTCGTCACCCGGCACCGCACCGAGGACGAGGTGCTGCCGTGGGACCACATCGCGGCCGGGTTGCACAAGGACTTCCTGTGGCTCGACTGGCAGGAGGCGTTGGCCGAGCACGGGTTGCCCGACTGTCGCTGGACGCCGTGCTACGACTGCGGTGTGTGCACCGACTACGCGCTCGAGCACGTGGTGGCGTCGCCCACCGCGCCGGCCGGGGGCAGCCAGGGCACCGGCCAGGACCTCACCACCGGCGGCCTCGTGCCCGTGACCCTCGGCCCGAGGCGACCGGAGTGAAGGGCGACGCCGGGTTCCCGGTGCGGGTGCGGTTCACGAAGCTGGGCAAGGTCCGCTTCGTGTCGCACCGCGACGTCGCTCGCGCGTTCGAGCGCGCGTTCCGCATCGAGCAGCTGCCGCTCGCCTTCACCCAGGGCTTCTCGCCCCGACCGAAGGTGAGCTTCGGGCTCGCGCTCGGCGTCGCGCACGAGAGCATCGCCGAGTACCTCGACGTCGAGCTCGCCGAGCCGATGTCGATCGATCATCTGCCCGCGGCGCTGTCGGACGCGTTGCCCGCCGGCATCGACGTCGTGGGCGTCGCGGCGATCGCCGACCGGGCGACGTCGCTCCAGGAAGCTGTCCGAGCGGTGGAGGTCACGTTGACCCTCGCCGACCTCGACCTCGACACCGTGACCAGGGGGGTCGAGCGTGCGCTCGCCGCCGAGTCGCTCCCGGTCGAGACCACCCGCAAGGGGCGCACGGTCATGGAGGACCTGCGCCCGGCCATCCATCGCCTCGCCGTCGTCCTCGACGACCACGGGCGACCCACCGTGGAGGTCGACACCTCCACCCATCCACGAGGCATCCGCCCCGCCGACCTGCTCCGTGCCCTCCGCGACCTCGCAGAGGCGCCGAGCTCGGACGGCGAGGACCGGGTGCTGCGAACCCATCAATGGATCGAGCGTGACGGCGCGCGGCTGGAGCCGCTGGAAGCCGATCGCGCCGCGCCCGTCGGGCGCAACGACGACAAAGGACCTACCGATGACCGACGAGACAACTCCGGAGGCGACCGCCTCCTCGTCGACCGCAGCGCAGTCGACCAACCTGAGCAAGAGCGACGTGACCACGAACGAGCCGGCCGCGAACGAGCCGAAGACTTCGGCGCCGCGCGACCGAGCGGCGACCTCGCCGACGTCGGACGCCGGATCGCCTGATCCGGACGCGCCGCCGAGCGCGGCCGACAGCGCGGGGGCGGCCGAGCGCGCGCCGGCCCTCAACCCCGACGGCACCCCGCGCAAGCGGCGTCGTCGTGGGTCGCGCGGCGGGCGCAACCGCCGCAAGCCCGCGGGCAGTCGGCCGCCCGGCGCAGCGACCGCCGGCGACGATGCCGATGAGCCGGCCGGCGGTCAGGACTACAACGACGCCGCCGCCGACGACGGTCTGACCGCCGACGACGTCGCCGCGACCGCACGCGAGGACGCCGGGCTGGAGCCCGCAGCGGCCGACCGCCCGGCCGCACCGCCCGCACCGCCGACCCGGCCCAAGATCGGCGACAGCCGGCCGGCGCCTCCTGCGCCGCCGGGCGGCAACGGTGACGCCAAGGGCGATGCTCCCAAGACCGGCACCCGCCGCCGTCGACGCGGCGGGCGGGGCCGTGGCCGCGGTGGGAGCGGCGGTGCGAACGGCGGCAACGGTGGGGGCAGCGCAGCACCTACGAAGACGCCCGACGACGTCGTGCGCGCCGACCTGAGCGGCGGCGAGGCACTCGACTACGACCTCGATGACGAGGCGCTCGCGCGCCGGCGCGGCCGCACGCGCAAGGGCCGGCCGGCCGGCCGCTACATGATGTGCGTCCACGTGCGCGACGACGGGCACACGCACATCGCGCTGCTCGAGGGCCGCGTGCTCGTCGAGCACTCGGTCAGCACCGCCCGTGACAGCGACACCTCGATCGACGGCAACATCTACCTCGGGCGGGTGCAGAACGTGCTGCCCGGGATGGAGGCCGCGTTCGTCGACATCGGCACCCCGAAGAACGGTGTCCTGTACCGCGGTGACGTGGCCTTCGACCCCGACGACGTGGAGCAGAAGCACCCGCGCATCGAGCAGCTGCTCAAGAACGGCCAGTCGGTGATCGTGCAGGTCACGAAGAACCCGATCGGCGCCAAGGGCGCGCGGCTCACCCAGGAGGTCAGCCTCGCCGGTCGCTTCGTCGTCATGGTGCCGAGCCAGCCCGACACCTACGGCATCTCGAAGCGCCTCCCCGACGACGAGCGCAAGCGGCTCCGTCGGGTGCTCGAAGGGCTGCGGCCGCCCGACGCGGGACTGATCGTCCGAACCGCGGCCGAAGGCGCAACCGCCGAAGAGCTCGAGCGCGACGTGCGGGCCCTGCGGGCGCAGTGGGAGCAGATCTCGGCGCTGGCCGCGCGCTCGAAGCCCGGCCGACTCCTCTACCAGGAGCCGCCGCTCGTGCTGCGCATGCTCCGCGAGGAGTTCACCAAGGAGTACCGGGGTGTCTCGATCGACGACCGGGCGCTCTACGAAGAGGTGAAGGCGTACGTCGAGGCCGTCGCCCCCGAGCTCGCCGACCGCGTCGAGTTCTACGACGTCGAGGAGGAGGGCCTGCCGATCTTCGAGCGGTTCCACGTCCAGGAGCAGCTCCTCAAGGCCCTCGACCGCAAGGTCTGGCTGCCGTCGGGCGGATCGCTGATCATCGAGCGCACCGAGGCGCTCACCGTGGTCGACGTCAACACCGGCAAGAACGTCGGGAAGTCGAACCTCGAGGAGACCGTCTTCCGCAACAACCTGGAGGCGGCCGACGAGGTCGCCCGCCAGCTGCGGCTCCGCGACATCGGCGGGATCATCGTCATCGACTTCATCGACATGGAGATCAAGGCGAACCGGGAGGCGGTGACCAAGGCCTTCAAGGAGGCCCTGGCCCGCGACAAGACCAGGACCCAGGTCTTCGACATCTCCGAGCTCGGGCTCGCCGAGATGACCCGCAAGCGGGTGTCGGAGGGCCTGGTGGAGTCGGTGAGCCAGACCTGTCCCACCTGCACCGGCCGGGGCTACCTCCTCGACGAGGCGTTGATGGAGGAGCTGCAGTAACATGCATGGCTCCCCACGGAAGTCCTGAGGAAGAACGCGCGCATGTACGCAGTCATCCGCTCCGGCGGCAAGCAGTACAAGGTCGAGACCGGGCAGCGGCTCGAGGTCGAGCGCGTCGGCGCCGACACGGGCGCGAAGGTCGAGCTCGAGCCGATCCTGCTCGTCGACGGCGACACCGTCCTGGCCACACCCGACCAGCTCGGCAAGGCCAAGGTCTCGGCGACGGTCGTCGACGAGGCCAAGGGGCCGAAGATCCGCGGCTTCACCTACAAGAACAAGTCCAACAACCGTCGGCGCTGGGGTCACCGCCAGCACTACTCCGTGCTCGAGATCAACTCGATCTCGGCCGGCTGACCGACCGGAAGGCCTGCAGATGTCGAAGAAGAAGGGCGCAGCGTCCTCCCGCAACGGGCGTGACTCCAACTCCCAGCGGCTCGGGGTCAAGGTCCACTCGGGGACCCCGGTGCGTGCGGGGGCGATCATCGTCCGCCAGCGCGGCACCAAGTTCCACCCGGGCGAGAACGTCGGGCGGGGCGGCGACGACACCCTGTTCGCCACCGCCGACGGCGTCGTCCAGTTCGGCCACCGTCGCGGCCGCAAGCTCGTCGACGTCACGCCGAGCTCCTGAGCCGGGCTTCCTGATCTGGGGACGATGCGCTCCTGAGGCCCAGATATGGGCCGCAGGAGCGCATCGTCGCGTCCGTATCCTTTCCTGATGGCCCAGTCCGCGTTCGTCGACGAGGTCCAGGTCAACCTCCGTGGTGGCGACGGCGGCGCGGGCGCGATCTCGTTCCGTCGAGAGGCGCACGTCCCCAAGGGTGGCCCCGACGGCGGCGACGGCGGCAAGGGCGGCGACGTGATCGTCCGGGCCGATCGCAACGTGGCGTCGCTGCTCGGGTACCGCGACCACCCGCACCGGCGGGCCGAGTCGGGCAAGCACGGTGGCGGCAAGCAGAAGCACGGCGCGCGCGGCGCCGACCTGGTCGTCACCGTGCCCGAGGGCACCGTGGTGAAGTCGCGCGACGGTGCGCCGCTGGCCGACCTGATCCAGCACGGAGACTCCTACGTGGCGGCCCGCGGCGGCGCGGGGGGCCGGGGCAACGCCCGGTTCCTCAGCAACGCGCGACGCGCGCCCGGCTTCGCCGAGCAGGGTGAGTACGGCGAGGAGTTCTGGCTCCGGTTCGAGGTCAAGCTCCTCGCCGACGCCGCGCTCGTCGGCTATCCCAACGCAGGGAAGTCGACGCTGATCTCGGCCGTGAGCGCGGCGAAGCCCAAGGTCGCCAACTACCCGTTCACCACCCTCGAGCCGCACCTCGGCGTCGTCCGCTTCGACGACCATGAGCTCGTCCTCGCCGACATCCCCGGTCTGATCGAGGGGGCCGCCGAGGGTCGCGGGCTCGGCCACCAGTTCCTGCGCCACGTCGAGCGGGCGCGGGTCCTGGTGCTGCTGCTCGACCTGGCCAGCATCGAGGGTGTCTCGCCCGAGGAGCAGGAGCGCGTGCTGCTCGAGGAGCTCGGCCGCTACGAGCCGGAGCTGCTCGAGCGCCCCCGGATCGTCGTGGGCAGCAAGGCGGACGTCGCCCAGGTGCCGTTCGAGGGGATGACGATCTCCGCGGCCACCCACCAGGGCCTCACCGAGCTCCTGGGCGCCATCGGCACCCTGGTCGACGAGGCGCGCGCCGCGGAGCCGGAGCCCGAAGGCTTCGTCGTGCACCGGCCCCGCGAGGAGGGCTTCTCGGTGGGGCGGGACGACGACGGCGCGTGGCGGGTCAACGGGCGCTCCGCGGAGCGGGTCGTGGCCATGGCCGATCTCACCAACGACGAGGCCATCGCATACGTGCAGGACCGGTTCCGGCGCATGGGGGTCGAGCGGGCACTCGCGAAGGCCGGCGCGCGCGAGGGTGACACCGTGCGCATCGGCCCGGTGGAGCTCGAGTACGTCGAGGGCTTCGCGTGAAGGCAGTCGTGAAGGTGGGGACGTCGTCGATCACGTCGGCGTCGGGGGAGCTCGACGACGACGCGGTCGTGAAGCTCTGTGGCGAGGTCGCCGCGGCGCGTGCGCAGGGCCACGAGGTCGTGCTGGTGTGCTCCGGCGCGATCGCCGCGGGCCTCCCCGCGCTCGGGCTCACGACGCGACCCAGCGACCTGGGGACCCTGCAGGCGATCGCCGCGGTCGGTCAGCCGCGGCTCATGGAGCGCCTGGGCGCGATCCTCGGGAGCCACGGGCTCGTGGCCGGCCAGGTGCTGCTCACCCCCCACGACTTCGGTGAGCGCGAGCAGTACCTGCACGCCCGCGAGACGATGCACCGCTTGCTGGACCTCGGGGTGGTGCCCGTCGTCAACAAGAACGACACGGTCGCCGACGACGAGATCCGCTACGGCGACAACGACCGGCTCGCGGCCCTGGTGGCACACCTGGTCCGCGCGGAGGTGCTGGTCCTGCTCACCGACACGGCGGGGCTGTTCACCGCCGACCCGCGCCTCGACGAGCAGGCGTCGCTGATCGAGGAGATCGTCGAGATCGACGCCGCGCTCGAGGCCGTCGCCGGTGGCGCGGGCACCGAGCGGGGGAGCGGCGGCATGTCGAGCAAGGTCGCCGCGGCGAAGATCGCGGCGTGGTCCGGCGTGCGCGCGGTCATCGCTGCGGCCGACACCGCGGGTGTCGTCCTCGGCGCGATCGACGGGCGGCCGGTCGGCACGAGCGTGCGTCCGCGTGACGAGCGCCTCTCGAGCCGAAAGCTGTGGATCGCCTTCGCGCGCGGTGCTGCCGGGCGCGTCATGGTCGACGACGGCGCCCGCGTGGCCCTGGTGGAGCGGCACCGCTCGCTGCTCGCGGCGGGGGTGCGCTCGATCGAGGGGTCGTTCGTGGCGGGGGACGCGGTCGAGGTGGTCGCCGACGGCCGGGCGTTCGCGAAGGGCATCGTGCGGCTCTCGGCATCGGCGTTGGCCTCGGCGGCTGGGAAGCGCACGAGCGACCTGGACGACGGGGTGCCCCACGAGGTGATCCACCGGGACGATCTGGTGGTCCTGCCGGGCTGAGATTTCTGCCGGGGCTACTTGCGCCGGGACGTGACACACGCCACACTCTCCCCACTCGTCGGCCGACGGGGGGAGGGCCTTCCGTGCTGCGGGGGCTCGAGACGGCCGACGATGTGAGCGGTGCGGCGGAGGCCGCAGCCGGCGGGTCACCCGCTTGGCGCGGCCTCCACCCACCGCGTTTCTCCGTCGAGGGCCCGAAACCGCCTCTTCTACACTGCTGCCATGACGACGCCGGTGGCAGAGCTGGGTGCGCGTGCCGCCGCCGCGAGCCGACGTCTCGCCACCGCGTCCACCGGCGAGAAGGACGCGGCGCTGCTGGCGGCCGCCGACCTGCTCCTCGAGCGGGCACCCGAGATCAGTGCCGCCAACGCCGCGGACCTCGAGGCGGCCGCAGCCGGCGGCATGGAGGCCGGGCCCCTCGACCGCCTGCGGCTCACCGACGCCCGCCTCGAGGGCATGGCGGGCGGGCTGCGCAAGGTCGCGGCCCTGCCCGATCCGGTGGGGGAGGTGCTCGACGGCGTGCGCCGGCCCAACGGCCTCCGCATCGAGCGGGTCCGGGTCCCGCTCGGCGTCGTCGCGATCATCTACGAGAACCGTCCCAACGTCACCAGCGATGCGGCGGGCCTCTGCCTGAAGTCCGGCAACGCGGCGCTCCTGCGTGGCTCGGGCACGGCCCTGCGATCCAACCAGGCCGTCACCGCGGTGCTGCGCGAGTCGCTCCAGAAGGTGGGGTTGCCGGAGGACGCAGTGCTGCTCGTCGACGACGTCTCCCATGAGGCAGCGATCGAGGTCATGCGGCTCACGGACCACGTCGACTGCCTCGTCCCCCGCGGCGGCCCGGCGCTGATCGCGAGCATCCGCGAGAACGCCACCGTCCCCGTCGTGATCGACGGCGACGGCAACTGCCACGTCTACGTCGACGCGACGGCCGACCTCGACCAGGCGCTCGAGATCGTGGTCAACGCCAAGACCAACCGCACCAGCGTGTGCAATGCCGCGGAGTCGCTCGTCGTGCACGACCTGGTCGCCGATGCCTTCGTGCCGCGGGTGGCCGCGGCACTCGAGGAGCGCGGCGTCGAGCTCGTCGGCGACGCGGCCGCCCGTCAGCTCCGGCCGTCGATCGGTGAGGCCACCGACGCCGACTTCGGCCAAGAGTTCCTCGACCTCAAGATCTCCGTAGCCGTCGTCCCCGACCTCGACGCCGCGATCGCTCACGTCAACCGGTACGGAACCGGCCACACGGAGGCGATCCTCACTCGCGACGTCGACTCGGCCCGCCGGTTCACGGACGAGGTGGACGCCGCCGTCGTGATGGTGAACGCGTCCACGCGCTTCACCGACGGTGAGCAGTTCGGCCTCGGTGCCGAGATCGGCATCTCCACCCAGAAGCTCCACGCTCGCGGTCCGATGGGGCTCCGCGAGCTCACCTCCTACAAGTACGTCGTGTGGGGCGACGGCCAGGTGGTCACCTGATGGCACAGCGCTTCGAGTCCGTCCCCGAGGTCATCGACCGGCTTCGCCAGGCCGACTACCTCGCCGACGCCAACATCGCCGGGGTGGTGTACCTCGCCGACCGGCTCGAGAAGCCGGTGCTGGTGGAAGGACCCGCCGGCGTCGGCAAGACCGAGCTCGCGAAGGCGATCGCCCAGGTCACCGGCGCGCGCCTGATCCGCCTCCAGTGCTACGAAGGGCTCGACGAGGCCAAGGCGCTCTACGAGTGGAACTACAAGAAGCAGCTCCTGCGCATCCAGGTCGACAAGGACAGCGAGACCAGCTGGGGCGACGTCGAGTCGGACATCTTCTCGGAGCCGTTCCTGCTCACCCGTCCGCTGCTCGAGGCGATCCGCTCGGAGGAGCCCGTCGTCCTCCTCATCGACGAGGTCGACCGCGTCGAGATCGAGACCGAGGCGCTGCTCCTCGAGGTGCTCTCCGACTTCCAGGTGTCCATCCCGGAGCTCGGCACCATCAAGGGCACGCAGCGACCGATCGTGCTGCTCACGTCCAACAACACGCGTGAGCTGTCAGAGGCGCTCAAGCGGCGCTGCCTGTACCTGCACGTCGACTACCCGGATCTCGAGCGAGAGACCGAGATCGTCCGCGTGCGCGTGCCCGAGATCGACGCCGAACTCGCCGAGCAGGTGGGGCGAGTGGTGCGCTCGGTGCGCGAGCTCGACCTCAAGAAGGCGCCGTCGATCTCGGAGACGATCGACTGGGCGCGGACGCTGTTGTTCCTCGGGCAGCGCGAGGTGTCGCCCGAGGTGATCGCCGACACGCTCCACGTGCTGCTCAAGTACCAGTCCGACATCGCCAAGGCCCGCAAGGAGCTCGGCCCCGCGGAGTCGCCCGACGCCGCGAAAGCGTGACCGTCGCACCCAGCGGCGCTCCGAGCGGCGCGATGCTCGACCTGCTCCAGGGCTTCGTCCACGAGCTGCGTGCCGCCGGGCTCCCGGTCTCGATGACCGAGAACCTCGACGCGATGCGAGCCGTCGAGCACATCGACATCGCCGAGCGCGACATCTTCCGCGCCGCGCTCGGGGCGACCCTCGTCAAGCACGGCAACCACTGGGACGCGTTCGAGACCGTCTTCGACGTCTACTTCTCGTTGTACTCGCCGGGGGTCGACGCCGCCGACCCGTTCTCTGCCGAGGACATGACCGGCGCGCCCGCCGAGGCGGCCGGTGGTGGAGGCGGCGGCGAGATGTCGCGCGAGGACATCGCCCAGATGCTCATCGACGCGCTCATGTCGATGGACATGGACGAGCTGCGGCGACTGGCCGGGATGGCGGTGACCGCGTTCGCGGGCATGGAGCCCGGCCGTCCGGTCGGTGGCACCTACTACCTGTACCGGACGCTCCGACAGCTCGACCTCGAGGACCTCGGGGCCCGCATGATGGGCCGCGCTCGCGAGCAGGGCCAGGTGCCCGACGACGTGCTCGGCGAGCGGCTGCAGCAGGAGGAGTACGACGCTCGCCTGCGGGAGCTCAAAGAGCTGGTGGAGGCCGAGATCCGGCGCCGGCTGGTGGCCGACCGCGGGGTCGAGGCGATGGCCCGCACGCTCCGCAAGCCGCTGCCCGAGGACGTCGACTTCATGCACGCGTCGCGCGACGAGATGCTGTCGCTCCAGCGGGCCATCTACCCCCTCACCCGGTCGCTCGCGGCGCGGCTCGCGCAGCGCCGCCGGCGTCGGCCCCGCGGCACCCTCGACTTCCGCAAGACGATCCGCGAGTCCCTCTCCTACGGTGGCGTGCCCGCCGAGCCGAAGTTCAAGAACCCGCACCCATCGAAGCCCGAGATCATGGTCGTCGCCGACATCTCGGGCTCGGTGGCGAGCTTCGCCCGCTTCACGCTGCAGTTCGTCTACGCGATGGCCAGCCAGTTCTCGAAGGTGCGGTCGTGGGTGTTCATCGACGGGATCGACGAGGTGACCGACTACTTCCAGGGCACCGACGATGTCACCACCGCGGTGCACCGGGTGAACACCGAAGCCGACGTCGTCTGGGTCGACGGGCACTCCGACTACGGCCACGCGTTCGAGGTCTTCCACCAACGTCACGAGAAAGAGGTGACGCAGAAGACGTCGATCATCTTCCTCGGCGACGCGCGCAACAACTACCACGCGTCCCAGGCGTGGGTGTTGGAGTCGCTCCGCAAGCGCGGCAAGCACGTGTACTGGCTGAACCCCGAGCCGCGTGGCTACTGGGACACCGGCGACTCGATCATCGGCGACTACGCCCCGCACTGCGACGGCGTGTACGAGTGCCGCAACCTCCGCCAGCTCGAGGCGTTCGTCACCACCATCGCGGAGGACTAACGCCGGGCGCGCCGCGCCTTGTACTCGGCGATCGCTTCCTGGTGGTCGACGATCGGGGGCGGATAGCCGGTCCGACGGCGGGTCTCGTCGGTGGGATCGAAGATCTCCGGCGCCGCGACCTCGGCGAGCTCATGTACGTACCGCCGTACGTAGGCGCCGTCGGCGTCGAACCGCTCGGCCTGGCGGCGCGGGTTGTACACCCGGTGCGGGTTCGTGTCGGTGCCCGTGCCGGCCGTCCACTGCCAGTTCAGGTTGTTGTTGGCGAGATCGCCGTCGAGCAGCAGGTCGAGGAAGTGGCGCGCACCGTGGCGCCAGTCGAGGTACAGGTCCTTGGTGAGGAACGACGCGACGACCATGCGGGCGCGGTTGTGCATGAAGCCTTCCGCCATGAGCTGCCGCATCCCCGCGTCGACGAGCGGATGCCCGGTGCGGCCTTCCTTCCACGCGGTGAGCGCGGCCGGGTCGTCACGCCAGCGGTCGCCCGACGGGCGGACGTCGGTCCACGCGACTTCAGGTCGCGCCGCAAGGACCTGGTGGTAGAAGTCGCGCCAGCAGAGCTGGCGGACGAACGCGTCGGCGCCGGGTCGGCCGCGCAGTCGCAGCACGATCTCCGATGCCGAGACGCACCCGAAGTGCAGGTACGGCGAGATCCGCGACGTCACGTCACCCGGGAGGTCGTCGTGGCGTTCGGGGTACTCATGCAGGTGGGCGCGGGTCCACGCGTTCAGCCGGCGGCGGGCCTCGGTCTCGCCGCCGGGCGCACGCGACACGGCCCGGGACCCGTCGACGAGCGCGTCGAGCGGTGGCAGCGTGCCGGGGTCGAGTCCGGTCGGGAGGGTGATCGACGCCGGTGCCGCGGCCACGGGACGAAGCGGCTCGGCGCCCCAACGCCGGAAGTACGGCGTGAACACCTGGAAGTGGTCGCCCGTGGACGGGGTGACCGCACCCGGCGCGACCGCCGTCGGTCCGGGATGCCGGTGCACGGTCACGCCTCGGGCCGCCGCACTCGCTTCGAGTGCGGCGAGGCGACGGCGGGCGTATCCGCTCACGTCGTCGGCGACGTGCACCTCGGTCGCGCTACACCTGCTCGCGAGGCCGAGGACCTCGTCGACCCAGTCGCCGCGCCGCACGACGAGCGCACCGCCGCGCTCCCGGAGCGAGCCATCGAGGTCGGCTAGCGACTCGAGGAGGAAGCCGGTGCGGTTCGGTCGGTTGAACCGGCCGGCGAGGATCACGTCGTCGAGCACGAACGCCGGCACCACCCGCTCGGACCGACATGCTGCGGCGAGTGCCGGGTTGTCGCGCACGCGCAGATCGCGCGTGAAGACGACGAGCGCGACGGTCACGCCGCTCTGTCTAGCCGCGTGGCGTCAGTCGTCGAGCAGTGACCAGGCGCGGTCCGCGATGCGGGCCAGCGCCAGCAGCTGATAGCGCTCGCGACGGCGGAACGGGTGGCCCTCGCGACCGACCAGGAGGGTGGCCTCGTGCTGGGGGAGACGCGCGACAGCGAGGTCCTCAGGGCCGGTGGAGCCGTCGGCGACCAGGGGCGATGCGACGGTGCCTGCGGCAAGCGCGGTGAGCATGTCGGCGACCGGCGACGGGTCGCCGGCGCACGCGACGACCTCGTCGGCCGCGATGAGCGCGGTCCAGTCGGCCAGGAACTCTCGACGCACATGACCGACGAGGGTCTCCTGCAGCGCGCGCCGGCTCGTGGCTTCGCAGAGGACCGCCGCGGACTCGAGGGCATCGAGCCTCGGATCAGGGAACGCGCCGACGACCCGGAACTCCTCGACCGACGCGCCGTCGACCTGCTCGATCTCCCGGGCCAGGAGCTCGAGGAGGTCGAGGTCCTGGATCTCCACCGCGAACTCGTCGACCGCGACGTTGTCACCTCGCTCGAGCACGTCGATGCCGACGATGTCACCGCCCACCGAGCCGATCCGCGACGCGACGAGCCCGAGCGCGCCGGGCCGGTCGGGCAGCCAGACCCGGATCAGGACATGGGTGCTCTCGGCGACCGGCGTCTCGTCCATCTCGGTGCGGAGGCTACGGGCCGGACGTGACGGATGTGTGACGGCACGATGAACTGGTGGACCGCTCGTACACTGCCGCCATGAGCGGGGCGCCGGCGTGAGCGAGCGAGTCGGCGTCTTCGGCGGCACCTTCGATCCGGTGCACGTCGCCCACCTGGTGGCTGCGCTCGACACGCGCCACGCGCTGAGCCTCGATCGGGTGCTGTTCGTCGTCGCGGGCGACCCGTGGCAGAAGCGGGGCAGGGTCATCGCGACGGCCGCGGATCGACTCGCGTTGGTCGACCTCGCCGTCGACGGCATCGACGGGCTCGAGGTGTCCGACGTCGAGGTTCGTCGCGAGGGTGCGTCGGTGACCGCCGACACGCTCGAGGATCTCCAGGCGCCGGATCGCGACCTCTTCCTGATGCTCGGCGCCGACGCGGTGGCCAACATGGACACCTGGAAGCGCCTCGATGAGACGAGGGATCTCGCGACCGTCGTGGTGATCGAGCGGGCCGGCGACGTGCACGCCGAGCCGCCGGGTCCGGGTTGGCGCTTCGAGCGGGTGTCGATCCCTCGCCTCGACGTCTCCTCGACCGACATCCGGGAACGACTGGCCGGTGGGCGACCGGCCGACGGCCTGGTGCCGGCGGCCGTGATGCGGGGCATCCGCGAACGCGGCCTCTACACTTCCTGACGATGTCGATGGACCGGAGCCGACGCTGACCAGCTCAGGCCCGGACGCGCCGACACGAGCGCAGGCCGCCGCCACTGCTGCGGCGGCGAAGAGCGGCACCGACATCGTGGTGCTCGACGTCGGCGAGATCATCTCGATCATCGAGTGCTTCGTGCTGGTGAGCGCGTCCAACACCCGCCAGGTGCGCACCATCGTCGACGAGGTCGAGCTCGCCATGAAGGCGGTGGACGGCAGCCAGCCGATCGGGATCGAGGGTCGCGACGACGCGAGCTGGGTGCTCCTCGACTACGGCGACGTGGTCGTGCACGTGTTCCTCGCCGAGACCCGCGCCTACTACGACCTCGACCGACTGTGGGCGGACGCACCGCGCGTCCCGTTCGAAGAGCGGCTCGCGGCGCCCTGAACCGTGTGCGCGCACCCTGCGCGCCGTGTGGTCAGGGGAGGGTGGTCAGGGGAGGTAGGGGCGCATCGGCACGCCGAGCTCGGCGAGGCCGTCCTTGAGCTCACGCACACCGAGGTTCCGATCCAGACGTGGTGAGTAGAGGATCGAGCTGATGATCGCGGCGTGCGCGCCGCCGGCGGTGAGGCCCTCGGCGATGTGCTCGACCGTCCCCGCCCCGCCCGACGCGATGATCGGCACGTTCACCGCGTCGGCGACCGCACGCGTGATGTCGAGGTCGTACCCGGAGGCGGTGCCGTCCCGGTCGATGCTGTTGACGACGATCTCACCCGCGCCGAGGTCTTCGCCCCGACGCACCCAGTCGAGCGCGTCGAGCCCGGTGGCCTGCCGCGCGCCGTCGATGAAGACCTCGTACCCGCTCGGGAGGCCGGGGCGGATGCCGACGTGCTTCACCTGCGTGCTGAGCACGATGCACTGGCGACCGAACGCCTCGGCCCCTTGACGGATGATGTCGGGCTCTCGCACCGCCATCGAGTCGATGCTGATCTTCTCGGCGCCGGCCTTGAGGACCGCGAACATGTCGTCGACCGAGCGGATGCCGCCCCCCACGGTGAACGGCACGAACACGTGCTGGGCGACCTCGCGCACCGTCTCGAGGTCGATGATGCGCCGCTGCGCGCTCGCCATGATGTCGTAGAAGACGATCTCGTCGATCTGATCCTCGTAGAGGCGCTCGGCGAGCTCCGCCGCGGGCGCGACGTCGATGTTGTCCTGGAACTGCTGCGCCTTCGTGACGCGGCCGTCGACCACGTCGAAGCACGCGATGAGCCGCTTGGTCAGCATGTTCCACTCCGCTTGATGGTCACGCTCGCTCGGCGCCGGGGCACCCGGCGCCGCTCCTTCGGAGTCACTCGCCGTTCCAGCTTGCGAAGGCAGCGAGGACACCGAGGCCGAGCTCGCCGCTCTTCTCGGCGTGGAACTGGGTCGCGATCATGTTCTCGCGGGCGACGATGGAGCAGAACTCCATGCCGTAGCTCGTCTCCCCGAGCACGTCGTCGGGGTCGGCGGGTGCCGCGTAGTACGAGTTGACGAAGTAGCAGTGGCCGCCGTCGGGGAAGCCCGCGGTGACCGGGTGGTCGCGCCGGAGGCGAACCGAGTTCCACCCGATCTGCGGCACTCGCTCGGTGTCCGGGAAGCGCCGCACGCGCCCGGCGATCCACCCGAGGCCGGGCGTGGCGCCCTCCTCGGAGTGCTCGAAGAGCACCTGGAGCCCGATGCAGATGCCGAGGAAGGGCAGGCGATCGTCACGGACGAGGCGCTCGAGCGGGTCGAGCAGCTGCGAGTCGCGCAGGGAGTCGATCGTGGCTCGGGCGGCCCCGACGCCGGGGAGGACGATGCGCTCCACCCCCTCGAGGCCCGCCGCGTCTGCGACGAGACGGTGCTCGAGGCCCAGGCGCGTCAGCGCGTACGACACGCTCGGGGCGTTGCCCGCTCGGTAGTCGACGACGCCGATCACACGGGGAGTCTAAGGAGCAGCAGCCGTCGGGCTCGTGCCGTATCGTCCCCGCCCATGGCCGAGCGAAGCGCCGACGAGACGATCGAGACCGCCCGACGCATGGGCCTCGAGGCCGATGCCGAGGAGGCCCGCCAGTGGATGTTGGCGGTGGCGGCCACCGAGGCGGCCCAGGAGTCCGAGCGCATCGCGGCCGACCTGGACGCCGGGATCTTCGGCGACCGCGTCTCGTTGCTCGACTTCGACCCCGACGACCTCGCGCACTTCCGCGGGCTCGTGCCGCACGTGCGGATCGAGCCGCACCCGCAGATCCAGTCCGCGATCTCCATCGCGGGCAGCGCGGCGCAGGGGAAGATCCAGCTGTTCCCCGGGGACTGCGACTACTTCGAGCGTGTCCACGTCCGCGCCTCCACCGCGGAGGAGGCGGCGCGAGTGTTCCGTGAGGCGTTCCGCGCAACGGCCCTGCGCGCCGTCGCCGAGCCCGACATCGTGCTTCTCGAGGCCGACCTCGGCGCGTACACCGAACCGGTCGTCCAGCGGGGGGTCGCGGTCGATGCCGGCCACACGATCGAGTGGACCACTCCCGACATCCTCGCCGGCGAGATCACCGTTCATGCGCCCGACGGCTCCCCGCGCACGTATCGCTGGGACGAGTGCGACGTCGGCGGCGGATGGCTCTACCTCTACTGGATCGTCGCCGACCGGGAACGGGGTCGGATCTCGATCGCGAGCAACGTCATCGACCTGTCGTGGGAGGACGACGACGGCGTGATCCGCTCGCTCGACGGCGCCGTGGATCCGCTCGTGCAGGAGGTCTACCTCGAGGCCGAGGCGCTGCCGCTCGTGGAGCGCCTCCAGCGGCTGATCCAACCCGGGGCGCGCGAGGCGTATCAGCAGGCGATGAAGGAGCAGGTGCACCACTACTCCACGGAGGAGCAGAGCTACGGCAAGGTCGCGAAGCGGCTCTACAACCTGTGCCGCGTCACCGACGAGCTCGAGGCCGCGGCGTACGTGCGCGAGCTGTTCGACGAGCCGTCTGCCGGGCTCTACCAGGTCTCGGGACTGCTCGAGGCCGCGGACGCCGCGCTCGACCCGGACTCGGGCATCGATCGCGAGACCGTGCTCCAGCAGCTCGACGTCCTCGCGACCACGATCGACGCCGCGACCGACGGCGAGGAAGAGGCGCAGCTGCTGTCGGCGCTCGGCGAGCTGCGCGTCGCGGCGATCGGCGCGGGCAAGGACGACGACGACTGGGGCCCGATGGTCGCCCAGGTCCGGAGCCAGGCCGCCGAGGTCGTCAACGAGTTCTTCCGCACCCGGCTCCTCGCCCACGCCCGGGTCAAGGAGATCCTGGACTCACTCGCCCCGCAGTAGCCAGAGATGCCGACGGCAGAGCCCGTGGGCACGGCGCGGAACCTCGCAGCCGTCGACCGAGCACGGCCGTCGCCGCTTCGCCCGGTGCTCCCAGTAGTCGAGGAGCCGGGCGCGCCAGTCGAGGTACTGCGTCCGCTTGTGCGACGGCGGCAGGTGCTCGTCCATGAACGGGATCGTGACGTCGAGATGGTCAGTCAGCGACGAGATGACGAAGGTCATCTCGTCGTCGTAGTGCGACATTCGGCGGGCCGAGAAGTGGATGCGTCCTCGGCCGAAGTAGGCGCGTAGGAGCTGGCACGACACCCGGTCGAGCGCTCCGAGGCCAACGGCGAAGCGGAACGTCGGCGGTTGGCCGGACGACGTGAAGGTCCCTTCGCCGGCGATGAAGCCGGCGAGGTATCCCGCAACGCCAGTAGCCGGTAGCACGGTAGTAGTGGCGCCGACAGAGGCCACGTCCGCGGACGGGATCGCTGCACCCGGCGACCGAACAGGTCGAGCGTCCGCGACGCACAGGATGCCGAGCGTCGTACTCGAGCAATTGGCATCGCCGCTGCTCGAACTGTCGTCGCTTCGCCGACGGCAGGAGGTGGCGGTCCGCAAACGGGATCGTCGCAGTGAAATGCGCCTTCCTTGATGCAACTCTCAGCGCAGCCGTCGGCTGCCAATGCGCGTGCGATGGAGAGCGGTCGGTGATCGACCCGAACCCGAGCAGCGCACGCAACTGCTCGAGGAGCTGTCGATCCCGGGTGGCCATGACGAGCTCGAAGACGAAGCGCTTGCGTGGTGAACCGTCGCGGAAGGTCGATGGTGTGGCCCGGGCGACGTAGAAAGAGCCTTCGGCAGCAACGAGCCCGCCAAGGGTGTACGAACCGAGGAGAGTGGACCTGAGGGGATTCGAACCCCTGACCCCCTCCATGCCATGGAGGTGCTCTACCAGACTGAGCCACAGGCCCTCGGGAGCGTCCACGTTACCAGCGGCGACCCTCGATTCGAATGCTCGGCACGTGCTGCACATGGGTCGACGCTACGGCTGAGGTGTGACAACGAAGCAGGAGCGTCGTGTCCCGCTCGCTACGCTCGGCCCACCATGGCTGACGAGACGACGACCGAGGACGTCCCGGCGTTCCGGTACGACGCGCGTCTGGCCAACGAGCTCGAGCGCCGGTGGCAGGACTACTGGGACGAGCACCACACGTTCTGGACGCCGAACCCGGCCGGGCCGCTCGCCGACGGGTTCGATGCCGTCGCCGACCGCGAGCGGCTGTTCGTCATGGACATGTTCCCGTACCCGAGCGGTGCGGGCCTCCACGTGGGCCACCCGTTGGGCTACATCGGCACCGACGTCTACGCCCGCTTCCACCGGATGAACGGCCGGAACGTCCTCCACACGCTCGGCTACGACGCGTTCGGGCTCCCGGCCGAGCAGTACGCGCTCGAGACCGGTCAGCACCCGCGCGACGCCACCGAGGCCAACATCGCCAACATGCGGCGCCAGCTGCGCGCGCTCGGGCTCGGGCACGACTCGCGCCGCAGCATCGCAACGACCGACCCGCAGTACTACCGCTGGACCCAGTGGATCTTCCTCCAGATCTTCGG
>CAZKTS010000306.1:0-4031 GCA_964555735.1 uncultured Bifidobacteriaceae bacterium | reverse complement strand
TCGAGGACATCGTGGCGGTGCTCGACCAGCTCGGCGTGGAGCGCGCGCACCTCGTGGGCTACGCGATCGGGGCCAATGTCGGGCTCGCGGCAGCACGGCGAGCGCCCGAACGGGTCGCGTCCGTCTTTGCCCTCCACTCGGTGCTGCAGTTCCCCGAGGAGGTGCTCGAGGTCCTGCGACCCCGCATGGCGAAGGTCGTCGAGCGGGACGACGCAGCGGCCGAGGACTCGTTCGCCGAAGGCGTTCCGAGCCGCGCGACCGATCAGGCGTACCTCGACTGGAACCGGCGGTCGGGACGGCGGGCGGCGAGCCCGACCGTGGCGGCCCAGCTCTGGGACGCGGTGCTCCGGCCGTCGGACCTGTACCGCGAGCTGGTCGAGATCGATGTCCCCGTGGCCGTGGCGTGCCGTCGCGGCTACGCCGACTTCCTGGGCGGCGTGGCGCGCCTCGAAGCGATCGTCGAGGCGATGCCCAACGCGCAGCTCGTGGTGCTCGACGGCGGAGACCTGGTGCCGAACGCCGGCGACGTCGACGGTCTGCTCTTCGAGATCGCGCAGTTCATCCACGGCGACGAGCACGCGACCAGGGCCGCGCGGCCGCTCACCTGTCTGCTCTTCACCGACCTGGTGGGGTCGACTGCGGCGGCGCGCACGATGGGTGACGCCGACTGGCGCAGCCTCCTCGACCAGCACGACCACCGGATCGAGCGCACGCTCCGGCGGCACGGTGGTGTGCTCGTGAAGGCAACCGGCGACGGCGCGCTCACGACGTTCGACACGCCGACCCGGGCGCTGAGCTGCGCGGTTGCGCTCCGCGACGAGCTCGCGGTGCTCGGCCTGCAGGTGCGGATGGGCATCCACGTCGGGGAGATCGAGCGGCGGGGCACCGACGTGGCGGGGATCGCGGTTCACCTCGCGGCGCGGGTCATGGCCGCGGCCGACGCCGGCGAGGTCCTGGTCAGCGCAGCGGTGCCGCTCGCGACGCTCGGTGGCCGTCACCGGTTCGAGCCCCACGGCCAGTTCGAGCTCAAGGGCTTCGACGGGGCGTTCGACCTCTTCCGGTTGGTGCCCGCCGAGTAGCAGCCGGTGCGCGCTCCACGAGGCGCGGTGCAGTCGGCGACCGTTCCGACCGACCGCGCCCGATGCACGCCCCGCGACGCCGACCGACGCCGCGTGTCTAGCGTCGAGAGCGTGGAGAAGGTCTTCGGTGTCGGCCTGAACAAGACGGGGACGACCACGCTCGGCGTCTGCTTCGAGCGTCTGGGGTTCTCCCGGACCTCATGGCGACCAGAGCTGATGCGAGCCTGGGCGGAAGGGGATCGGGAGCAGGTGCTCGCGGCGGCGGAGGAGGTGGACGCCGCCGAAGACTGGCCGTGGCCGCTGGCGTTCCGTGAGCTCGATGAGCGCTTTCCGCAGGCTCGATTCGTCCTCACGACACGACTGGACGCGCATGCGTGGTTCCGAAGCCTGGAGCAGCATGCGGCCCGGACCGGCCCGTCGCAGCTGCGAGCGCTGGCGTACGGGTATCCGGATCCGACGGGGCGTGAAGAGGAGCACATCGCCGTCTACGAGGCCCACAACGCCGCGGTTCGTGAACACTTCCGCGGGAGACCCGACAAGCTTCTCGTGGTCTGCTGGGAGTGCGGCTCGGGTTGGGAGGAGCTGTGCTCGTTCCTCGGTTGCCCGGTGCCCGAGGAACCGTTTCCCTGGGCGAACTCGCACGAGGCTGCGCAGAGCAGACACCGGGCTCGCGAGGCCGCGCGCCGCCGCGAGCTCATGCCGCATGGTCGATTCCTTCGTCGTGCCAGGACGACCCTGCGCCGACTCGCGCGGCGCTGACGTGCTCAGCGCTCCGCCGACTCGCGCTCCTTCCGGCGCCGGAGGTTGCGCAAGCGGCGGCGCACGGGGCCGGGTCGGCGACGGGGCTCGCGCGTGAGGGGGTCGGACACGACCTCCTGCTCCTCGGTGTGCGCGGAGACGAGCGCCTGGATCACCGCGGTCGCAGGGAGCGCGAGCAGCGCGCCCACCGCACCGAAGAGGAAGCCGCCGGCGAACACGGTGCCGATGGCGAGCGCGGGGTGCACGTCCATCGTCCGCTTGGTGACGCGTGGTCCGAGCAGGTAGTTCTCGAACTGCTGGTAGAGCACGAGGAAGAGGAGGACCCACAGGGCGTTGACGGGGTGGTCGACCAGGGCCACGAGGACCGGCAGGACCATCGCGATGTAGGTCCCGATGGTCGGGATGAACTGCGAGACGACCCCGACCCAGATGCCGAGCGCGAGCGAGTACGGCACGCCCAAGGCGAACAGGAACAGCCAGGTCGCAACCGCGGAGACGATCGCCTGGAGGCCGCGCGAGTAGAGGTAGCCCCCGGTCTTCTGGATCGCGATCTCCCACGTGTCGAGGACCATCTCCTGACGGTGAGGTGGGAGCCGCGAGCAGAGCGCCCGCCGCATCCGCGGGCCGTCGGCGGTCATGTAGAACGCGAACACGAACACGGTGACGATCTGGAGCAGCACGCCGGCGGCGACGAGGCTCACGTCGAGCGCGCTCGACGCGATCTCCTCCGGCTCGACGGGCGTCTTGCCCTCGCGGAGGTCGCGCACCAGGCCGTCGGCGTCCCAGTCGATGCCGAGGTCGTCGTTGACGAACGTCTCGAGCTCGCGGACGTAGCGCGGCGCGTTGTCGGTGAGCTCCGTCACCTGGCCCACCACCACGGAGCCGAGCGCGGCCACGAAGCCGATCGTCAGCACCACCACCGCGCTCAGGATGAGCATGGTCGCCGAGCCCCGCCGCCAGCCCTTGCGCGAGAGCGCGTCGACCGCCGGCTCCATGGCGAGGGAGAGGAACAGGGCAACCAGCACCATGGCGATGAGGGTCCGGAGCTGGGTGATGAGCCAGAAGGCGACCGCCAGCGCCACGACCCACGCGAAGAACAGCGCGATCGCGCGCCGGAGCCAGCGCGGGACCGCGTCGGGATCCGGGGTCTCAGCGGCGTTCTCGTCGACGTCGGCGCCAGGCACGAACGGCTTGTACCCACCCACAGCGCCCGGCGCACCTGTGCGGCACCCCGTCGAAGGTGCCGCGCTACGGGTCGTCGGGCCAGCGCACTGCGCCGCCGCCGTCGGCCTTGGCGCGGTAGAGCGCGCGGTCGGCGCGCTCGAGGACGTCGTCGGCGCTCGCGGCGTCCGAGCGGGCAACCCCGATGCTGATGCCGAGCCGGGCGGTCGTGCCGCCGATGCGGTACGGCTCGAGCACTGCGGTCCGGATCCGCTCGGCGAGGTCGTGGGCCTGGTCGTCGCTCACCCCCGCGCAGAGGACCGCGAACTCGTCGCCGCCCAGTCGCGCGACGACGTCGCCCGTGCGCACGCACGCCTTGATGCGGCCGGCGACCGCTCGCAGGAGCTCGTCGCCGGCCACGTGACCCAGCTCGTCGTTGACCGGCTTGAACGCGTCGAGGTCGCAGTACAGGACGGTGTGGGGACCGCTCGCAGCCAACGATTCGAAGAACGCGGTGCGGTTGGCCAGGCCGGTGAGCGAGTCCTGACGAGCCGCGTCGACGAGCAGCCGCTGCTGGCGGCTCCATCTGATGATCAGCTCCGTGTAGTCCTTCGCCATCGACATGCCGAGCGCGTGGAGCTCGGGCACCGCGCCCTCACGCGTCCAGATCGTCACCAGCGCGCACACGCTGGACTGCTCGTCGAGCACCGGCTCGATCCAGTAGCCGCCCAGGCCGAGGTCGCTCGCCAGCTCCCGGCGGACGCTGTCGATCCCGACGAGCTCGGTCGAGCGTCGGCCCGTTGCCTCGCGGCGCACGGCGACCCAGGGCGCGCCCGCGGGGTCGTCGGCACCGGCAAGGTTCGAAGGCAGGCCGGTGCTGACGTAGGCGAGTCCGTCGTCCCACCACGTGATCGCGACGTGCGATCCGTGGAGGTGCCAGTTGATGACGTCGCAGACCGGGCGCAGCGTGTCGGCGGTCGACGTGCCGCGGAGCAGACCGTCGAGGATGCTGGCGGACGCGCTGTCGTCGGG
>CAZKTS010000305.1:0-9713 GCA_964555735.1 uncultured Bifidobacteriaceae bacterium | reverse complement strand
CCGGCGCGCACCACGACGGGAGCGCTGGCGAGGTCGGGAACCACCGTGCTCGGCACCACGTTGGCTGAGGGTAGGCCACCCGACCGGGGGCGATCTGTCCCCTTTCAGTACGATGGAGAGTTCATGTCGCCCCGCCGGTCGCCCCTTCGCGCCTTTGCCGGGCGCTTCCTCGTAGCGGTCGTCGTCGCCACCCTCTTCATGGGGGGTGCGATCTTCGCGGTCAACGTCGTCATCGACAACAAGCTCGACAAGGCTGCGCGGGTGAAGGTCGACACCGCGGAGGCGCCGCCCGAGGGCGCCAACTACCTGGTCATCGGCTCCGACACGCGTGCGTTCGTCAACGACGAGCAGGACGAGACCGCGTACGGCGACACGTCCGAGACCGGCGGGCAGCGATCCGACACGATGATGGTCGTCCACGTCGAGCCGGGCTCGCAGCGCACGCTCATCGTCTCGTTCCCGCGCGACCTGCTCGTCGACATCCCGGGCGTCGGCAAGTCGCGGATCAACGCAGCGTTCAACGAGGGCCCCGACAAAGTCATCGAGACACTGAAGAGCAACTTCGACATCGAGATCAACCACTACCTCGAGGTCGACTTCAAGAGCTTCCAGGGCATCGTGAAGGCGATCGGCAACGTGCCCGTCTACTTCCCGTACGCCTCGCGCGACGACAAGACCGGCCTCTTCATCTTCGCCCCGGGCTGCGTGCGCCTCGACGGAGGCGCGAGCCTCGCTTACGTCCGGTCCCGCGGCCTCCAGTACTACAGCCAGCGCGACGAGAAGTGGGTCAACGCCGACCAGATCCCCGACATCAACCGGATCGCGCGCCAGCAGGAGTTCATCCGGCGCCTCGCCGGGTTGGCGGTGGCCAAGAGCCTCAACAACCCGTCGACCGCGCTCGAGATCACCGACCGCGTGGTCGAGAACCTCACGGTCGACGACAGCCTCGACAAGGGCGACATCCTCGAGCTGGTCGACGCGTTCCGCACGGTGAACCCCGAGGACCAGTCGTCGCTCGAGTTCGCCACGCTGCCGTGGGAGAACGGCCCGCGATACAACGGCGCCGACGTCCTCTACCCACGCGAGACCGACAACGAGACCAGCCCGGGCTGGCACTACTACGTCGATCGCCTCAAGGACTTCAGCGGCAACGCGGGCACGGCCACGGCCGCAGCGACACCCGACCAGGTGAAGCTGCGTGTCCTCAACGGCTCGGGTCGCTCGGGCGAGGCCGAGGCGGCGCTCGGCGAGTTCAAGAAGCTCGGCTTCACCGGCGCCGGCACCGGCAACGACGCCCGCGGCACGATCACCACCACCGAGGTGCGGTACCGACCGGGCGAAGAGGCGAAGGGTCGCCTGGTCCTCAAGTACGTCTCGCCCACCGCGCGCCTCGTGGCCGACCCGGACCTGAAGGGTGCCGACGTCGCGGTGGTGCTCGGCACCGAGTTCGCGGCGATCGTCGCCCCGGCCGCGGGCAGCACGCCGACCACGACGGCGACCCAGCCGGGTTCGACGCCTGCAGCCACGACTGCCCAGGCGCCCGAGGGTCTCGAGGACCAGCTCGGGGCGCCGGCCGAGAAGCTGCCGCCGTGCTGATCGCCGACCGGGCCGGGTGCCCGGGGTGAGCACGCTGGCGGTCCTGGGTGCCGGCTACGTCGGCCTCAGCACCGCGGCCGGCCTGGCGTCGTTGGGGCACGACGTGGTCTGCGCCGACATCGATGCCGAGAAGGTCGCCCGGCTGTCGAAGGCCGAGGTGCCCATCCGAGAAGAGGGCATGACGGCCTTGGTCGCCGACGCCCTCGCGGCCCGTCGCCTGCGCTTCGTCGTGGGCGCGTCGAACGCGGTCACCGACGCGGAGTTCGTGTTCCTCTGCGTCCCGACGCCGCAGGCGGCCGACGGCGCGGCCGACCTCTCGATCGTCGACGACGTCGTGCGCGAGGTCGCGCCGCGGCTGCGCCCCGGCACCGTCGTGGTGAACAAGTCGACCATGCCGGTCGGGTCCACGGACCGGGTCGCGCGCACGCTCACAGAATCGGGCGCACCCTCCGACGTCGGCGTCGCGTCCAACCCCGAGTTCCTGCGCGAGGGCACGGCCTTGCGCGACTTCCTCGAGCCGTCGCGCGTCGTGATCGGTGCCGACGACGCCGAGGTCGCGGTGCGCGTGTCGGAGCTCTACAAGGATGTTCGCGCGCCCATCCTCGTCACGGATCCGGCGTCGGCGGAGATGATCAAGTACGCATCCAACGCGTTCCTCGCCACCAAGATCTCGTTCGTCAACGCGATCGCGAACCTCTGCGAGGCGGTCAACGCCGACATCCGCGAGGTTGCGCTGGGCATGGGGTACGACCCGCGCATCGGCTTCGAGTTCCTGCATCCCGGACCCGGATGGGGTGGTTCCTGCCTGCCCAAGGACACGGCGGCCTTGGTCCACGCCGCGAACGACGCCGGCTACGACTTCAGCCTGTTGCGCGGCGTCATCGCCGTGAACGACGAGCAGCTGCGCCGAGTGCTCGCCAAGATCCGCGCCGCGGCGGGCGGATCGGTCGACGGCCGGCGGATCGCGGTGTGGGGTCTCACGTTCAAGGCGAACACCGACGACCTGCGGGATTCGCCGTCGGTCCGCATCGCCCGGCTGCTCGTCGTCGAGGGTGCGTCGGTGGTCGCCTACGACCCCGTGGCCGGTGAGCTCGCTCGCGACGCCGTACCGGAGATCGACGTCGCGCTCGATCCGTACCTCGCGTGCACGGGCGCCGACGTCCTCGCGGTCCTCACCGAGTGGGACGAGTTCCGTTGGCTCGACTTCGCTCGGGTGGCGAAGCTCCTCACGACGCCCACCGTCGTCGACGGCCGGAACGTGCTCGACCCCGCCGCGATGCGCCGCCTCGGGTTCGAGTACCGCGGGACCGGGCGGTGAGCGAGGTTCCCACGCGCGCCTGGCAGCGGGTCGTCGTCACCGGCGGCGCCGGCTTCATCGGTTCGCACCTCTGCCGCCACCTGGTCGCGGGTGGTGCGACCGTGGTGGCGATCGACAACCTCACCAGCGGATCGGCGGCCAACCTCGCCGACCTTGGTGCGACCGGCCGGTGCACGCTCGTCGAGCACGACGTCGTGGACCGCCTGCCCCTCGGTGACGCGCTCGGCGACGCGCTCGACGGCACGCCCGACCTCGTCCTGCACCTCGCCAGCCCCGCGAGCCCCGCCGACTACCTCGCACGACCGCTCGACTCGCTGGCGGCCGGTGCCGACGGCACCCGTCACGCTTTGGAGCTCGCAGCCGACGCGAGCGCCCGGTTCCTGCTGGCGTCCACGAGCGAGGTGTACGGCGATCCTCTCGTGCACCCGCAGCCCGAGACCTACTGGGGCAACGTCAACCCCGTCGGTGTGCGCGCGGTGTACGACGAGGCGAAGCGCTACGGCGAGGCGCTCACGATGGCCTACCACCGGTCCCGTGGCGTCGACGTGTGCATCGCGCGGATCCACAACACCTACGGCCCCGGCCTCGCCGCCGACGGGCGGGTGGTCGCGTCCTTCGTCGTCCAGGCGATGCGCGGCGAGCCGCTGACCGTCTACGGCGACGGGCACCAGACCCGATCGTTCTGCTTCATCGACGACACGGTGCGCGGTCTGCTGGCGCTCGCGGCGAGCGACTGCGTGGGACCGGTCAACATCGGCAACGACACCGAGCATTCGATCCTCGAGCTGGCCAAGCTCGTCGTCGACGTCGTCGGCAGCTCGTCGGAGATCGTGTTCACCGACCTGCCCGAGGACGATCCGGTGCGGCGCCGTCCGGACATCTCGCTCGCGGAACGGGTCCTGGGGTGGCGTCCGACCGTCGACCTCGTCGCCGGGCTCCGCCGCACGATCGCCTGGTTCGAGGAGCGCGGTGTCGACTGAGCGGTGGGCCGCGGTCGTCGTCAACTACGAGTCCGGCGGCCTCCTCACCGCCTGCGTGCAATCGCTCCGGGACGACGACAGCGCCGGCCCGGCGGAGATCGTGGTGGTCGACAACGGCTCGTCCGACGGCTCGGTGGCGCGGCTGCGCACGGACCACCCGGACGTGCCGGTCGTGACCCCCGGGCGCAACGTCGGCTACGCGTCGGCCGCCAACCGCGGGACGGCGGCGACCCGCGCACCGATCGTGGCGGTCACGAACTGCGACGCACGCGTCCGTCGGGGCACCGCGGCGGCCGTCCTGGCCCGGTTCGACACCGAGGCCGACCTCGGCGCGGTGGGTCCCGCCGTGTTCGACGAGGACGGCACCCAGTACCCGTCGGCGCGGCGCGAGCCCGCGCTCGTGGATGCGGTCGGCCACGCCACGGTCGGGCTGGTGACGTCGGACAGCTCGTTCACCCGTCGCTACCGCGAGCTCGATGCCGACCCGACCCTCGCACGGGACGTCGACTGGGTGTCCGGCGCGTCGATCTGGCTCCGCCGGACCGCGCTCGACGCGGTGGGGGGCTGGGACGAGCGCTACTTCATGTACGTCGAGGACGTCGACCTGTGCCGTCGCCTGCGGCTCGCCGGTTGGCGCATCGCGTACGAGCCCGGCGGCGCGGTGACCCACGTGCACGGGGCGAGCACGGACCGGCATCCCTACCGGATGATCGCGGAGCACCATCGGTCGCTCTACCGGTTCGCTGCGACCCGCTGGACCGGCGCGCGGCGCGTGCTGCTCGTGCCGACCGCGGGGTTCCTCGGCGCCCGCGCCGGCGTCGCCATGGGGATGCGTGCGCTGCGCCCGGGTGCCGCTCGGCGCGTCGAGGAATGAGCGGTACCACCGGGTAATCTGCCCTCTGCCATGGCGAAGTCCCGCAACAAGTACACGCGTGCCCGCATCCGCTCGAAAGCCCGTCGGCCCAAGCGCCGCAGCGGATCGGGGTGGTTCTACGGCGCCATGGCGACCATCGTGGTGCTCGGCATCCTGGGGATCGTCGCCTTCAAGGGCGGTAGCAGCTCGGCCGAGCCGCCCCAGCCCGCCGACCAGGCCTCCGGCGTCGCGGGCGACCACTGGCACGCTGCCTTCGACGTGAACATCTGCGGTGAGTGGATCGCGCCGCCCAACACGTTCGAGACCGTCCACGACAACCCCAACGTCCGGTCGGGCATCCACACCCACGGTGACGGCTTCATCCACATCCACCCGTTCACCCGCTCGGAGGGTGGCTCCAACGCGATCCTCGGGCGGTTCCTCGACTACGGCGGGTTCTCGGTGTCCGAGGACTCGATCAACCTGGGCGACAGCACCGACGCCTGGCCCGGCCTCTCGGTGGACCCGAAGCAGCGCGAATGGACCGACGGCGACACCTGTCCGGAGGGCACCACCTACGCGGGCAAGAAGGGCGTCGTGAAGTGGTCGATCGACTGCAAGGCGCGCAGCGGCGATCCGTCCGATGTCCGCCTCAAGGACCAGCAGGTGATCGCGCTGGCGTTCCTCCCGAAGGGTGAGTCGATCGGCGTGCCGCCGAACGCCACCGCCACCCCGTCCGACGACGGCTCGGCCGCGGGTCCGCTCGACGTCCCGTCGTGCGCCTCCGTCGGACCAGGTGGGCAGACCACGGACTCCACCACGGCCACGTCCGTGCCCGCGGCGACCGACACCACGCTGACGCCCAGTTCGTGAGCCGCGCGTGAAGGCGGTCGTGCTCGTCGGCGGGGAAGGCACGCGCCTCCGGCCGCTGACGCTCACGACCCCCAAGCCGCTCCTGCCGATCGGTGGCGTACCGTTCCTCGAGCGCCAGCTCACCTGGCTCGCCGCCCACGGCGTGACCGACGTCGTGCTCTCGCTCGGATACCTTCCGGACGCGTTCGTCGAGCACTTCCCGGAGGGCACCTTCTCCACGCCCGATGGCTCGACCGTGACGCTCCAGTACGCGGTCGAGCCGTACCCGCTCGGCACCGCCGGCGCTATCCGGTTCGCGGCCGACGCGGCCGGCGTCGACGACCGCTTCGTCGTGTGCAACGGCGACGTGCTGACCACGCTCGACCTCGGCGCCATCGTGTCCTTCCACGCCGAGCGGGGGGCGGAGGCGACCATCCACCTCACTCGGGTCGACGACCCGTCGGCCTTCGGGGTCGTGCCCACCTACGACGACGGCGAGGTCAAGGCGTTCGTCGAGAAGCCGCCGGCTGACGCTGCTCCCACCAACTGGATCAACGGCGGGACGTACGTGCTCGAGGCTTCGGTGCTCGCGCGCATCCCGACCGAGCTCACGGTCTCGATCGAACGTGAGACGTTCCCCCGCATGCTCGAGGAGCGCGGGCGCCTCTACGCCGTCGGCACCGACGACTACTGGATCGACATCGGGACGCCCACCAAGTACCTCGAGGCGCACCGGGATCTGCTCGCCGGCCGGCTCGGCCCGGCCCCCGCGCCGGGCGCCCACGAGCTGCGCCCGGGCGTCTGGGTGGACGGCGACGTCGCGCTCGCGCCGGACGCCACGGTGGTGGCGCCGTGCCTCCTCGGTCGGGGCGCGGCGGTCGGGACCGGCGCGCGGGTCGTGGGCTCCACCCTCGGCCACGGCTGCACGGTGGGCGCGGGCGCGGTCGTCGAGGGCTCGGTGGTGTGCGACGGTGCGTCACTCGCCGATGGCGTGCGCGTCGTGGGGTCGATCGTCGGGGTGCACGCCGTGCTCGACGCCGGCGCCACCGTCTGCGACACCTCGGTCGTCGGTGCGAGCGCGCACCTGCCGGCCGGGACCACCCTCGCCGGCGCCCGCATCCCCGGCTGACCGCGTCCCGCAGGTACCCTGCGGCGCACCGAGCGGGAGAGCGAAACCATCATGCGAGTGCTGGTCACGGGCGGCGCGGGGTTCATCGGGTCGACGCTGGTCGACCGCCTGCTCGCGGAGGGCCACGACGTCGACGTCGTCGAGGACCTCTCGACCGGCCAGCTCGGCAACCTCTCCGACGCGCGCGCGCAGCGCAACCGCCGCATGACCTTCCAGCGCCTCGACGTGCGGTCGGCGGCGGTCGCCGAGCTCATCGCCCACCGCAAGCCTGAAGTCGTGTTCCACCTCGCGGCCCAGGCCGACGTTCGCGTCTCGGTGGCGAAGCCCTCCTTCGACGCCGAGGTGAACATCGTCGGCTCGCTGAACGTCATCGAGGGCGCGCTCCAAGCGGGAACGCGCAAGGTGGTGTTCGCAGGCTCGGGCGGGACGCTGTACGGCGTGCCGGAGTCGGTGCCCACCCGAGAGGGCCATCCGCAGCGCCCACTCTCGCCGTACGGCGTGTCCAAGAAGGCGGTCGGCGACTACTTGCACTACTACCGGGAGATCCAGGGGCTCGAGTACACCGTGCTCGCCCTCGCCAACGTCTACGGCCCGCGTCAGGACCCGCACGGTGAGGCCGGGGTGGTGGCGATCTTCGCCGGCAAGCTCCTCGAGGGCGAGCGGCCCACGATCTTCGGTGACGGTGAGCAGACGCGTGACTTCGTCTTCGTCGACGACGTCGCCGACGCCTTCGTGCGCGCCGCGGAGAAGGGCGGCGGGCTCATCGTCAACATCGGCACCGGCGTCGAGACGAGCGTGCAGCAGCTGTTCGACGCCATGGCGCGGGCGACGGGCTTCTCCGAGCCCGCGCGCTACGCGCCGCCGCGCACCGGTGAGCTGCGCCGGTCGGCCCTCGACCCCGGTCGCGCTGCGATCCACCTGGGCTGGCAGCCCTTCACCACCATCGAGGAAGGGCTGACCCGCTCGGTCGAGTACTTCCGCGGCATCCGCACCTGACCGGGCGCCGGCACCTCAGCGGAGCGCGCGGAGGTCGTCGAGCGGCACCGGCGGGCGGGTCCGACCCACGTAGCCCGGGTCCGGTCGCCCGACGAGCACCAGCGCGTGGGGCAACCACTCGTCGGGGAGCGCGAGCGCGTCCCGAGCCGCCTCCGGACAGAAGATCGGCGCTGCGACCCAGCACGACGCCAGGCCCGCGTCCGCCGCGCTGAGCATGAGGTTCTCGACCGCGGCGCCGAGGCTCAGCAGTGCCATCCCCCACTCGGCTCGTTGGCGCGCGGCATCCGGGTACCGGTCGAGCCCGTCCCAGGTCAGACAGCCCAGGATCAGGGCGGGCGCGTCGACGATCTTGCGATGCGAGGACTCGACCAGCCCGGAGATGCGTGCGGGATCGACACCGTCGGCCTCCAGGTCGCGGCGCCAGGCTTCACCCATGCCCGACGCCAACGCGGCCTTGGCGTCGGGCGTGTCGACGACCACCCACCGCCATGGCCGCGAGTGGTGCGGCGCCGGCGCGAGGCACGCGGCCTCGACGAGCGCGTCGAGCGCCTCGCGCGACACCGGCTCCGGCGCGAAGGCGCGGATCGAGCGTCGGGCCTCGACGAACGTGGGTACGCGCGCGCTCATCCGGCTACCGGAACAGATCGTCGGCCGGGGCGCGCGCGAGCTCGCGCGCCGAGCCTTCGCGCAGCCAGGTTGCGTCCAGGCCGCGCACGATCGCCGCGGGCACCCGCGCGGCCTTGCCCATCACCAGCTCGGCTGCCCCGGCGATCTCGTCGGCGATCGCCACCTCGGTCACCTGGAGCTCGCGCCCCATGGCGTCCGCTTCACCCCGCAGGTCCACGACGGCCGCGAGGCCGCTCACCCCGATGGCGACGTCGGTGAGCCCCATGCGCCAGGCTCGGCCGAAGGTGTCGGAGACGACCACGGCCACCTCCACGCCGACGCGAGCGCGGAGCGCGTCACGGATGTGACGCGCCGAGCGGTCGCTGTCGACGGGCAGGAGCGCGGCCTGACCGTCCTCGACGTTCGAGAGATCCACGCCCGCGTTCGCGCAGACCCAGCCGTGCGAGGTCTCGGTGATGAGCAGGTCGCCCCGGCGCCGCAGCACCCGTCGGGCCTCACCCTCGATGAGGCGGCGGCGGGCGTCGGGGTCGTCGGCGTCGAGCGCGACCACGCGGCCTTCGACCTTGGAGACGACCTTCTGGGTGACGACGAGACAGTCGGCGTCGGCGAGCGGCGTGCCCTGGGCGGCGGCGGCGTCGGCGATGAGCACCGCGAGCTCGTCGCCGGCCACGACCTCGGCGATGCCGGTGATCGGGACGATCGTGAGGGTCACGCGACGGCGGCGAGGGTGTCGCGTGCGAGCGCGGCGGCGACGCGCGCGTCGCGCATGAGGGTGTCGGCCACCACCGCGCGGACGCCCGCAGCATCGACGGCGGCCGCGTGCGCCGCGTCGGTCGAATCGATGACGAGGGCCGAGCAGAACTCGGCGTACGCGTGGGCCACGCCGACGCAGGACACCTCGATGCCGAGGGGACCCATGAGCCGATCCGCGGGCCCGCGCACCGGGCGACCTCCGATGATGGGGCTCACGCCCACGACCCGGTCGCGGCGCCGTACGAGGGCGTCTCGGATGCCCGGCACCGCCAGGATCGGCCCGATCGAGATCACCGGGTTGCTCGGGCAGACGAGGACCGTGTCGGCGGCCTCGATCGCCTCGAGCACGCCTGGCGCGGGTCGGGCGGTGGCCGCGCCGTCGAAGCGCACCGAGACCACCGGCGGCTCGGCCCGCTCGCGCACGAACCAGTCCTGCATTGCCAGCTCCTCGGTGGCGCCGTCGCGCTCGACCGTGATGCGCGTGGCCACGAGGTCGTCGGTCATCGGCAGCAGTCGGCTCTCGAGGCCCCAGGCGCCCGCGATCCGGGCGGTCACCTCGCTCAGGGTGTCGCCCGCGGCCAGCCGCTCGGTGCGGAAGAGGTGGGTCGC
>CAZKTS010000304.1:0-3710 GCA_964555735.1 uncultured Bifidobacteriaceae bacterium | reverse complement strand
CGCTTGAGGTCCTGTTGCATCTGCATGTTGAACGCGTTGTGGACGTCGGGGCGGTTGAGGGTCACCCACGCGACGCCGTCGGACTCTTCGTACAGGAGGGTGTCGAACTCGAGATCGCTCATGGCCGGGGATCGTAGGCGGGCGACCGCGACGAGCGCGACGAGGGGCGTCAGCCGCCTTTCTTGGCCTTGGTGGTGGTCGTCGTGGGTGCGTTGGTGGTGGAGGTCGGCTCCTCGGGCAACGTCGTCGACGGGACCGGCAAGGCGGCCGGCGAGCCGACGTGCGCGGCTGCGGCCACGCCGACGAGCACGAGCTGCTCGACGTAGCGCTCCTCGTCGTCGGTGAGGTTGTCGACACGGATGTCGACGATCGTCTTGCCGACGCGGAGCTTCATCTCGTCGGCTCCGATGAAGAACGTGCTGAACGCCTCGTCGCCGACGTTCGGCACGGGGTTCACCGCGGCGGCGAGCTCGGAGGTGAGGTCGGCCTGCTTCTTGAACTCCTTCTTGGCCTTCGCGACCGTGGCGTACTTCTCGGCGAGCACGCGCACCACGATCAGGTCGAGACGAGGCGCGTCGTCGGAGCGACGGAACTCGCACGCTCCACCCGTGACGCTGCTGCCGAGGGTGAACGGCCGCTCGAAGATCGGCTCGAGCTCCTCAGGCGTGAGCAGGCGGCACCCGTTGACGGCCTTGGCGGATGCCGGCGCGGCCAGCCCCGCGGCGCTCAGCGCGACGCCGATCGCGAGCGCGACGACGACCCGGCCCGTTCTCCGCATGGGCCCGACGCTACCGGCCACCGCGGTCCCGAACCGGGTCGCCCCGTCAACCTCGGGAGACGCCGCACTCCGAGCCCATGAAGGCGATGAGATCGTTCACCTGGGCCTGCATGTCGCGGTGCTCGGCGATGAACGCCTCCCGGACGTCGGCCGGCAGGTCGTCGACCGCCACGTACCCGTTGTCGGCGGCGAGCTGGGCACGGTCCTTCACCATCTGCACGTAGGTCTCCGCTTCGTCCTTCCACTCCTGCGGCGCGGCATCGGCGATCTCCTGCGTCGTGGCGATACGCCGCTCCCAGCCCTCGGCGGTCGAGGGATTCGCCTGGGCGTCGCGCCCCGCCCCGCTCGCGGCGAGGTCGCCGAAGATCGAGCACAGCTCGGCCGTGTCGGACGCGGCCGCCGTCGCTGCGGTCGTCGTGGTGCCGGATGCCGCGTTGCTCTGCCCGGAGCCCCCGGACGAGCACGCACCGAGCGTGAGCGCCGCCGTGACCGCGAGTGCCGCGACGAGCCCGGCTTGCTTCGTTCGTGTCCAGTGCTTCATGGTGCTGCCCCTCCTGGTCGATCCGTCGGGGTGAAGGTAGGGACGCGACCTCGGAGATGGACCACGCCACCGTTCGGAGAAGATCAGGCACTGCTGAGACCGCTCTCAGGGTCCGCGGTCCGCGCGCTCAGACGATCAGCGTCGTCTCCTCGACGTTGATCATGCGGGCGTACAGCACCTGCTCGTTGATCTCCAGGCTGTTGATCAGCGACAGCGCGACGACGATGCCATGACCCACGAGCTCACCCTCGATCTCGCCGAACTGCACCTCGAGCAGCACGTTGTCGGCCCGCTCGTCGTTCGAGACGCTCTGCGGGTCCTGCCAGGTGCCTTCCGCGCTGAGCTCGGTCGATGCCTGCATGAAGTCGAGCGCGCCGGCCTTGAACCGCGGGATCGCCATCGTCAAGAGCTCCTGTTGGATGCAGTCGAGGCGGGTGCCGTTGGTCTCGTCGCCGAACAGCAGTGCGAACAGCACGTCCTTGGCGTGGGTGAGCAGCGCCTCCCCGGCCTCGCCGCGGTGCTCCGGCCCGAGCGGCTCGGTTCCCTTCACCGGCGCGTCGGCGACGAGCAGCCCGGCGGCGACGAGGGACTCCCGAGTCGCCGGCTCGTGCTCGGCGATGAACGCCTCGAGCACCGCGCGATCGAGCGCGAGCGCGGCCACCCGCTCGTGGCGCTCCCGCCGGGCGCGGGCCTTGGCCTCGGCGATCGAACGCCGGTCGCGCTCGTCGAGGCTGTGGGCGTCGAGCGTGAGGCGCACGATCTGGTCGACGAGCCACTCCCGGTCCCGATCGGCCAGCTCGGCGCGGAGCCGCTCCTCGAACCTCGGCACGAGCTCCCGGTTGATCGCCCGCACGACCGATTCGATGTTCGACATGTCGCCCGCCTCCCGGGGATCGTCGCCGACCTGATGCTACGGAGCCCGATGAGCCCGGCGCGAGGGCGCGGCCCGAGCCCGCTCGGTATCGTGCGCAGGATGCGGAGTGTGCGGGCCATCGCCGCAACAGCAGTCGTCGCACTGCTGGTGACCACCCTGGCAGGCGCGGCGGCTGCCAAGCCGAAGGGCATCAACGAGTGCAAGCTGCTCACCGATGCGCAGGCCGAGGCGATCATGGGCGTCGAGCCGTACGGCAAGCCCGCGCCCGACAACGGTGGCTGCAGCTGGCAGACCGATCCCTACGACCGCGAGACCATCGCCTACGTCACGCTGAAGGTCGAGAAGGCCGCGCCGGTGCTCTCGGACTACGGCGGCGACCTCCGGACGTACCTCGACGAGTCGACCAACGTCGGCATCGACGAGCTGGCCGACGTCGGCGACGAGGCGTTCACCACCTACTCGCCCCTCAGCGGACCTGGCACCGTCGACGGCGTCAGCGTGCTCGTGGGCAAGCAGCTCCTGCAGCTCGGCATCCGCCCGGTCGAGACCGTGGAGAACCCGTCGGCCGAGCTCGACGAGCTGGTCGGCATCGTCAAGAAGGTCGTCGCCAAGGTGCAGCGGGCATCCTGACCGCGTCGTGAACGCTGACGACAGACTCGCGGTCGCCGAGACGATGTACCGCTACGCCGTCGGCGTCGACCGTCGGGACTGGGCCCTCTACCGCGCCCAGTTCGATGACCGTGTGCGGGTCGACTTCTCCAGCTACTCCGGACAGCCGAGCGCCGAGGTGTCGGCCGACGACTGGGTGGCCAGCGTCCGGCCCACCTTCGAAGGTCTGCACGCGACCCATCACGCGATGACGAACCCACTCGTCGACATCCGGGGCGACTCGGCGCGGATCCACATGTACGTGACCGCGACACACGTGCTCGATCCCGACGACCCGGCCTCGACGTTCACGGTCGGCGGCTCGTACGACAACGAGCTCGTGCGCAGTGGCGACCGGTGGATCCTGACCGGTGTGCAGCTCACGATCCTGTGGCGCGCGGGAGACCCCTCGATCATGGAGAGGGCACGCGCGGCCGCCCTTCGCCGCGGCGCGGCCGAGACCTGAGACCACCCCTCCGCGCGAGCTCGCCGTGCAGAGAACCGGCGGCCCCGCGGCGGGAACCGGCCTCTGCATCGCAGAATGCTTGGAGGCGGCGGCGGGAATCGAACCCGCGTCCAGGGTTTTGCAGACCCTTGCCTGAGCCACTCGGCTACACCGCCGGGCGCGCGTGGTGCGCACGGGAAGGACGATCGTACCGGGCGCTCCCCTCGGCACCCGGTCTGTTCGCCCCGGAGAATCCCGAGAAATCCTGCCCTCGGGCTTGACATCACGAACTGGTGTTCGTACACTACCGAACACCAGTTCCCTTCCCGGGCTGGCACTTCCCCCGTTCCGTGCGTCCGACCGACGGGGTGAACCGTGCTCGCACCCAGCCCGCAGCACCACCGCAGCGACGAGCTGCCCGACG
>CAZKTS010000303.1:0-6462 GCA_964555735.1 uncultured Bifidobacteriaceae bacterium | reverse complement strand
CCCGCGACGCGCACCGTGCCGAGGTGCGAGACGTCGAACACGACGGCCCGCTCCCGACAGGCGCGGTGCTCCTCGAGCACACCGGCGTACTGGATGGGCATCTCCCAGCCGCCGAACGGCACCATCCGCGCGTCGAGGGCGCGGTGCTCGGCATCGAGCGGGCTGTGCCGCAGCGCGTCGTCGGTCATGCGGTCGTCAGGCCGACTCGGCGGCGGGGCCGGCCCCGGCATCGAGCTCGGCGTCGGTGGACGGGCGGAGGTCGAGGCGGCCGCTGCCCACGTCGAGGGGCGCGTCGCCGAGCTGCGACGGCGGCTCCAACCCGTACTTCACCAGGAGGTGAAGGTAGTCGCGCTGGTACAGGACCTTGATCTGCACCTCGGGGTGGAGCTCGCGCAGGCGTCGGGCCTTGCGGTTCTTCTTCGTCACCAGCTTCTGGTTCAACGTGGTGATCTCGATGTAGAGGTCGTACGCGGGCAGGAAGAAGTCGGGCGTGAACGCTTGGCGCGGGTTGCCGTCGCGGTCGGTCTCGAGCGTGAACGTGCGCGGCTCGTACTCCCAGGCGATCGCGTAGAAGTCGAGCAGCTTGGCGAACTGCCGCTCGGAGTTGTGCGCGAAGCGGACCTGCTCGTGCGGGAGCGGCTCGCCGATCCGTCAGCCCCCCTGGGCCACCCGACGCGGTGCGTCGTCGGAGTCGGCGACCGCCTCGCCGAACGCCTGGCCGAACGAGGGATGCAGCTCCTCGATCGCGGCGTCGAGCTCGGCCTTCATGGAGCCCACCGGGATGACGTTGAGCAGCACGCCCTGGCGGCCGCGCACGACGTCGACGAGGCCGTCTTCGTCGAGGACCAGGACGGACTGGGCGCCGTCGAGGATGAGGCTGGCGGTCTGCCAGTCGTCGCCGCGCTCGGCCCGCAGCGAGCTGATGGCCTGCCGCGCGGTCTGGAGCTTGATCCCGGCGTCGAGCAGGCTCTTGATGACCTTGCAGCGCACGAGATCGCGGTACGAGTAGCGCCGCTGGGTGCCGCTCCCCTTGGCGTTGGCCAGCTCCGGCTTCAGCAGGTCGGTGCGGTCCCAGTAGTCGAGCTGGCGGTAGGTGATGCCGGCGAGCTTGCAGACCTGCGGGCCGCTGAACCAGGTCGCGGTGTCGGTCTCGTTCCCCATGGAGCAGTCCCCTCGCACGCACGCGGCCCCGGCCGCGCGGAATCTCACGGGCGTAGTTACGCCGGTGTGAGGGTACCGGCGCGCCCGCGCGAGGTCAAGATTCGGGTTCGCTCCCCGGGGCGAAATCTTCGGGGCTCACCTGGTCGAGGAACTCCCGGAACTCCTCGATCTGGTGCTCCTCCTCGTCCTGCTCGAGGGGCACGCCGGCCTCGTCGAGGACCGCCTCCTCGGCGAAGATCGGCACGTGGTCCGGGTAGCGGGCCGCGAGGGCCAGGGCGTCGGAGGGGCGGGATGAGATCCGGCGCACGTTGCTCTCGTCGCCGTTGTCGCCGCCCACCTCGATCTCCGCGTAGAACGTGCCGTCGTGGAGCTCGGTGATCACGACGCGCCGCAGCCTCATCGCGAACTCGTCGAGGACGGTCTTGAAGAGGTCGTGCGTCATCGGCCGAGGCGTCTCCATCCCCTGGAGCGCGTAGACGATCGCCGTGGCCTCGGGCGGACCGATGAAGATCGGCAGGTACCGCTGCCCGTCGTCCTCGCGGAGCAGGACGATCGGCTGGTTCGTGGGGACCTCGACGCGGACTCCGACGAGCGACATCTGGATCACGCAGCAGCCCTCCTCGCGGCTCACCCTAGCGGCTCCTACCCCTCGAACCGCCCAGCCACTCGACCCGATCGGCGCCCGATCAGGAGCCGGGGTGACGGTAGAGGGCGAGGTAGGCGTCCGGGTCGGCGGTGACGGTCGGGGCGTCGACGCGCACGACGACCGGGAGGTTGCGATACCGCTCCCCCACGTGGAGGCCGTACCCGACGACGAAGGCATCGCCGGGGATCTCCTCGCCCACGTAGCGCGGCGTGATGGGCACGATGCGCCGCTCGGGCCGGTCGAGGAGGGTGCACACCTCGACCCGGCGCGCGCCGCGGTCCCCGAGCTGCGACAGCAGGTAGGCGAGGGTCAGACCGGTGTCGACGAGGTCTTCCACGAGGACGACGTCGCGACCGCTCACGTCGACGTCGAGGTCCTTGAGGATCCGCACGCGCCCGGAGTCGGGCGCGTAGCGGGAGATCGCGAGGAAGTCGACCACGACGTCGCACGGAGTGTCGCTGCGCGCGATCGCGCGCGCGAGATCGGCCAAGAAGACCAGCGCGCCCTTCAGGACACCGACGAGGACCACGCCCTCGGGGTGGTCACGCGCGATCTCGTTGCCGAGGCGCGTCACGCGCTCGTCGAGTCCGCCGCGCCCGAGGACGATCTCGGTGTCGCGGACGGGGTTCGACGCGGGCGGAGAGGGCTCGGCGCTCACCCGCCGAGGGTCTCGGCCAGGGCTCGCCGGAGCATCGCGGTGCGGAGCCGGCGACCGAGGCGCGCGAGCTCCTCGAGCTCGTCCTGCGCCTTGGCGCGTGCGTTCGGGTTGCGCTGACGGAGGTGCGGGAGCAGCACCTGCGCGAACAGCGCGGCCTCGCGCTCGGCGAAGTGCTGGTACATGCGCAGATGCCGTGCTTCGATCCCGCGCGAGTAGTAGCCGGCGCACAGCTCGGCGACGCTCAACGCCTCGTCGTCGTAGCGCGCCCGCTCACCGCTGCCCTCCACCGGCACGATCATCCCGTACTCCTCGAGCGCGTCGAGCTGAGGATCGACCAACCCGGTGGCTTCGAGGAGCTCGGCGCGGCTCATGCCGGTGGTCGAGGGTTCGTCGTCGCGGGGCTCGAGCGGTCCGATCCCCTCGCGGTCTTCCTCGGCGATGTCGACGAAGTCGTCGAACGGGAGCGTCGGGCTCGGTGCCGGCACGACCCGTTCGGGGCGCGGTGCCGGCGGCGGCGTGCTGTCGGCCGCGCTCGGGTCGGCATCGTCGGTGGCGGGCGACCCGACGACGCCGTAGGAGTCGAGCCGCTCCTTGATGACGCGCAGCGGCAGGAAGTGCTCGCGCTGCTGGAAGAGGATCCAGCGCAGGCGCTCCAGATCGGCGCCGTAGAACTTCCGATACCCCGACGGCGTGCGCTCGGGGTCGATGAGCCCCTGGCTCTCGAGGAAGCGGATCTTCGAGATCGTGACGTCCGGGAACTCGTCGCGGAGCTGGGTGAGGACCTCGCCGATGGAGAGGTGCCGCTCCCCCGGTGCGGGAACGGTCACCCGGACTCCTCGCGGCTCCCGCCGAGCACGAAGGTCAGGACGAAGCGACCGACCTGCACCTCGTGCATGTCGAGCAGGTCCGCGGTGTCGATCCGCTCGTGGTCGAGGTACGTGCCGTTCAGCGACCCGACGTCGGCGACCTCGTACCCACCGCCGTCCAACCGGCGCACGACCGCGTGGCGACGAGACACCGTCACGTCGTCGAGGAAGATGTCGGACTGGGGATGGCGCCCGATCGTCGTGTCCTCGCCGTCGAGCACGAAGGTGCTGCCCGCGTTCGGGCCCCGGCGCACCACGAGCATCCCGACGCCCTCGGGGAGCTGGTCGAGGAGGTCGCCCAGCTCTTGTTCGAGCGCGCGTCGGTCCTCGAGCAGCTCGAGCGAGACGGTCGTGTCCTCCTCGCCGTCGAGCGGTGCCCCACACGACGAGCAGAAGTTGGCGTCGCGCCCGTTGTCGTGCCCACAGCGCCGACAACGCATGGTCACGAGGGTACCGTGCCCCACCGCGTGGGCATCACCATCTCCACAGCCTCGGGGCGCGTTCGGTGCATCCGGCTCACGAGAAGGCCAGCGCCAGGGCGTCGGCGACCGACCGCGGATCGCTCGGTGCGCCGAGCTCTCGGAGCGTGACCGTCGCGGCCAGCAGCGCATCGCGTGGCGGCGCGTCGACGACGACATCGGTCTCGTCGACCGTGAGGCGGTCGAGGAGGATCGACCCGTGCTGGAGGACGAGGCCGTCGCGTCGCACCTGGGCCGAGCCGCAGACCTTGCGCTCCCCCACCCGCAGGTCGGCACCCTGCTGGGTCGCGAAGCAGACCGCGCCGCCCGGGCCCTCGTGGCGGGCCACCGCGGCATCGACTCCGAGGCTCGCGAGCGCGGCGATCAGCGGGCGGGCGATCGTCCGGTACATCGCGTCGATGCTCGTCCCGCGACCGGGTGGCTCCACGAGCGCGACGGCGTACGTGAGATCGCCGCCGTGCAGCAGCGCCTTGCCGCCGGTCGGCCGGCGCACGACCTCGACGCCGAGGCGCTCGCACGCGGCGCGATCGACGTCGGTGTCGGGCTGGAAGCGACCGAGCGACAGCGTCGGGCCCGCCCAGGTGTACAGCCGCAAAGCCGGACGGCCGTCGGCGCGCACCGCGTCGAGCAGCGCCCGGTCGGCCGCCATGTTGTCGGCGCCCGACGCAGGACGCGCTACGTCGTCGACGATGCGCAGCGCACGCAAGGCGCCCCCCACGGTCGACGCGGTGCGACCCGTGGTGTCGGCGCGCGTCAGTCGGACTCCACGAGGGCGCGGTACGCGGCCGCGTCCAGCAGCGCGTCGACGTCGGCGGCGTCGGCCGGGTCGATGGTGAAGATCCACCCCGCGCCGTACGGGTCCTGGTTCAGCAGCTCCGGCGTCTGGGTCAGCGCGTCGTTGACCTCGGCGATGGTGCCCGCGATGGGCGCGTAGATGTCGGACACCGACTTGGTCGACTCCACTTCGGCACAGGTGCCGGCGGCGGTGACGGTTGCGCCCACCTCCGGCAGCTGCACGTACACGACGTCGCCGAGCGCGTCCTGGGCGTAGTCGGTGATGCCGACGCGGGCGCGTCCGCCGTCGAGCACGACCCACTCGTGCTCCTTCGTGTAGCGCAGGTTGTCGGGGGTGCTCGTCTCGCTCATGGACGGAGAACCTAGGCGCCCGAGGGTGCGGAAGGCGTGCGCAGGGCCTGGCGGATGGTCCGGGCGTACTCCTGGGCGAGGGCCCGGGCCGCCTGGTCGCTGCCGGCCTCCGCCCAGACATGGGTGGTCGCCTGCTCCGGATCGGGCAGCACCAGCGCCCACCCGTCGTCGAGCATGACCTTCACGCCGTCGACCAGCACCAGCTCGTGGTCCTGGGACCGCTCGACCAGCTCCCGCATCACCGTCCCCTTGCGCTCCCACGGCGTCGGGACCGACTCGTGGGCCAGATGGACGCGGGGCAGATCGTTGACGATCTCCGACAACGGACGTTCCACGACCGCGAGCATGTCGAGCAGGAAGGCAAGCGTGGCCATCGCGTCGTACGCCGGCATGAACGCGGGCCAGAGGTAGCCGCCGGTCGGTGACGCGCCGAACGCGATGCCTCCACTGGACGCGATCTCCATCAGCTGCGCGTCCGAGCGCTTGGTCCAGGTGATGCTGGCCCCGCGCGCCTCCGCGATCCGAGCCGCCTCGTACGTGACCGACACCGGGAGCGCGATCACCGCGCCGTCGACCGTCTCGGCGACGAGCCGGACCAGGACGAGCATCATCTCGCTGTGCGACAGCGCCCGACCGCCGTCGTCGACGAACGTCGCGGTCTCGCCGTCGGCGGCGATCACGCAACCCAGGTGGCTCCCCGACGCGCGCACCAGCTCGCCGATGCGGGCAACCTGCTCCGCATGGGCGCTGGCCGTGTTGGTCGCAGTGCTCGCGTACGGGTTGACCGCGAGCACCTCGGCGCCCAGCTTGGCGAGCACCGACGGCATCACGATCGACGCCGCCCCCGACGAGTAGTCGAGCACGACCTTGAACGCCCGCTCGCGGAGGCGCTCGGCGTCCACCGCGTGCTCCAGTGCCGCGGTGTAGAACTCGATCGAGCGGGGCGGGAACACGATGTCGCCGATGTCGCCGGCGAACGCCCGCCGGTAGTCCTCGCGGGAGAGCAGGCGCTCGATCTTGCGCTGCATGCCCTCGTCGATGTCGCGGCCGTCGGCGTCGAAGAACCGCAGCTCGACCGAGTCGGGATCGTCGGGAGCCAGCCGCACGGTGATGCCGCCGGCGGACTGCCCGTTGCGCACCTGGAACCGCGTGAGCGGGACCGTGGCCAGCTCGACGTCCTCGACGTTGGCGCCCGCGAGGTTGAGGCCACCGATGACGGCACGCTTGAGCGCCCGGGCGGCCCGGCTGGTGTCGCGGCTGGTGGTGACGACCGAGCCGCGCTTGAGCGCCGTCCCGTAGGCCATCGCCACGCGCACTGCGACCTCCGGCGTGACGTCGACGTTGGCGAGCCCCTTGATGCCCCGGCGGCCGAAGAGCGTGCGCGAGCCGCGGCTCTCCCACACGATCGAGGAGTTCACGACCGCGTCGTCCTCGACGACCTTGAACGGGTAGATCTTCACCCCGGCGTTGACGACCGCGTGCTCGCCGATGAAGCACTCGTCGCCG
>CAZKTS010000302.1:0-3557 GCA_964555735.1 uncultured Bifidobacteriaceae bacterium | reverse complement strand
CTGGATCATCGTGCGGCTGCTCGTCGTACGGCTGCGCGCCACCGACGAGGCGCTCGCCGACGCCGTCTTCCTCGACGTGCCGGCGCGGACGGCGAAGCGGATTCTCGAGCTCGCGGGCGACGAGGACCGCTTCACGCTGCCGCTCACCCAGGAGGAGCTCGCGGCGATGGTCGGGGCGTCGCGCGAGCGGGTGAACAAGGCGATCTCTCTGTTCGTGCGCCTCGGCTGGCTCGAGATCGAGGGTCGGGCCAGCTACCGGATCCTCGACCGCGAGGCGATGGAGGACCGCGCCACCTTGTAGCCCGCTCTCGGCGCTACGCGCCGGGCCGCTCGGGCCACGGCTCGGGCGGCGCAGGGTACCTGCGCCGCTGATCCTCGCCTCTAGCCCGCTCCGGTCAGGTGAGCAGCTCGCGCGCCTCTCGCTCGATGAGCACGAGGCCACAGGCTCCGGCGACCTCCACCACCTGCCCGAGCACGGTGGTGGCGCGGTCGGCGTCGCCGGGTGCGCCCCGCCCGAACAGCGCCCGCGCCAGCGCGATCCGGTGTTGGGCGGCCAGGGTCCGCCAGCCGCGGGCGTCGGCCTCCGCGATCGCGTGCTCGGCGAGCGCCACCGCGTCGTCGAACCGTTCGTCGACCAGCGCGACGAGCGCCATGGTGCCCTCGGCCGCACCCAGCAGGAGCGTCGACCCACCGATGAAGCTCCCCCGGAACGGCTCGAGCTCTGCAGCCAACCGACGCGCGAGGTTGCGGTCCTCGCTGCGGAGCGCGACGACCGCCTCGTAGTGCAGCGTCCAGTGCCGGAGCACCTGCGGCGCGAGGGGCCTCACGTCGCGCTCCCACCGCGTGTGCGCTCCGACGGCCCCGGCGACGTCACCTACCTCGGCGAGCACATACGAACGGAGCCCGGTGGCCTGACCCGTCAGGGTCTCGTCTTGCCGCTCCAACCAGTGCAATGCCTCATCGACCTGGCCCCGCAACAGCGCTGCGAGGCAACGATGCGCGGCGCGGATGTTCTCGTTGGTCTCGCCGATCGCGACACCGAGCGCGGCTGCCTCCTCGATCAGCTCGTTGATGCCGTCGAACCGCGCTTCGGCCAGCGCGAGCGTGGCCGACAGCGCCACGGGACCCCAGCCCTCGAGCGGCCCCGGTACCGCGTAGGCGGCGGCAATCTCGATCCGTGCTCGCTCGACGTCACCGAGCTCCAGCAGCCCCTCTGCGAGCACGAAGCGGGAGCCCCATTCCCAGTCGAGCCGCGCGCATCGCGTCGCGTGCTCGATGCCCAGCTCGCACACCTCACACACGTCGGCGGCGCGGCCACGTGATCGCAGGGCCCAGCCGCGCGCGTTGAGCGCGACACCGAGCGCGGCGTCCGCGCCGCACGATCGCGCGAGTGCTTCGGCCTCCTCTGCGACCGTCAGGGCCTCGTCGCCGGGGACGAGGACGAGCGCGGAGGCCAACCACGCAAGCGTGATCGCACGATCCTGTGCCAGCGATGCGTCCATGCGCTCGAGGCCCTCGCGCATGAGCCCGACGGCCACCGGGTCCGACGGTGATGCCCACATCCCCTGCCCGCCCATGTACCCGATCCCGGCCCGTGCGATCAGCTCCGGTGCGTCGATGGCTCGAGCGATCTCGGCGCCCGCGAGGGCATCGGCTCGACCGCCTTCGTGGTCGCGCTGCTGCTGGCGCGCCACCGCCCGGTCCAGCAGCACCTCGGCGCGTGTCCTTTCCCTCGCGGCCCCCGGGTCGAGCGCATCCGCCGCCTCGAGCGCGAGGTCGCAGAAGGCGACCTCCTCGTCGTACGCGAGGCGCTCGCTTGCGCCCACCGCGGCACGGCGCGCGTGCTCGACGGCCTTGTCGGCGACCCCGGCCGTCGCACCCTCGGCGAAGTGGCGCGCGAGCTCGGCCGACGGCGCGTCGCGTCGCTCGAGCGCCCCGCCGATGGCCGCGTGGAGTCGGACTCGGCGCGTGGTGCTCAGCTCGTCGAGCAGCGTCGACTGCACGAGCGCGTGCGCGAACGACATGCGCCCGGGCGTCCCGGGAACCTCGTCGACGAGCGACGCGGCGATCGCGGTCTCGACGTCGCGCAGCACGTCGTCCTCGGAGCGCTCGGTCACTTCGGCGACGACGTCGATGGCGAACTCCCGGCCGACGACGGCAGCGGTACGGAGCGTCGCGTTGGCGTCGTCGTCGAGGCGCGAGAGGCGCCGACCGACGACGTCGCGCACGCCTTCCGGGATCCCGGCGTCTTCGATCGCGACGGCCGCCCGCCACTGGCCGTCCTCCTGCACGAGCACGCCGGTCTCCAAGAGATGCCGGAGGATCTCGCCGACGAAGAACGGGTTGCCCTCGGTCTCGGCCACGAGGGTACGGGCGAACGCGACACCCTCCTCGTTGAGATCGGCGCCGCCCGCCGCGGCGAGGAGCGCGCGCATGCCCTCCTCGTCGATGCCGCGCAGCGACACCTGGTCCACCCGGGGCTCTCGGCGCAGGTCGCCGATCATCGCCGAGAGCGGATGCGATCGGTCGACGTCGGTGTCGCGATACGTGACCACCGTGAGCAGCGGGGATTCGCGAGGGAGTCGCCGCGTCACGTGGCGAAGGAGCGTAAGGCTGGCCGCGTCCGCCCAGTGGGCATCGTCGACCACGAGCAGGACCGGCGCGCTCGCCGCGAGGGCGTCGAGGAGATCGACGACGGCGTCGAACAGGGCAAGCCGCTCGGTCTCCGGGTCGAGGCCTCGCGGCGCCGGGAGGTCCGACACGCGCCGCCCGAGCTCGGGCACGAGCCGACCGAGCTCACCGGCATGCCGGTCGACGTGGCCGACGAGCAGCTCGTCGGGCGCGTGCGTCACCGCGTGGCGCAGGATCTCGATCCACGGTGCGTAGGGCGCGGCGATGCCGTCGTCGCAGCGGCCGCAGAGCACCCAGGCGCCGTCGTCGTGCGCGTCGCGTGAGAGCTCCGACGTGAGGCGGGTCTTGCCGACGCCGGGCTCGCCGCTGATGAGCACAAGAGCATGGCCGTCGGTCTGCGCGGACTTCCACAAACTCGCCAGCGAGTCGCGCTCGCGGTCGCGCCCGGCGAACGGGAGGTCGCTCGCCACCGGCAGGAGTGCGGCCGGCAGCGGCGCACGCTCGGCGACCGACGGCTCCCACGGCACGTCGAACGCGATCACCGGTTCGGCGAGGCCCTTGAGCTCGAGGTCGCCCACCATGCGGAACGTGAGCTCGGTCCGCCCACGAGCGAGGCCGCGCACGAGGTCGTCACAGAGCACCTGCCCGCCCTCGGCGCGGTCGCACAGGCGCGCCGCCGCGACGACCGGCGTGCCGTGGCAGTCGCCGTCTTCCCAGCTCACGTCGCCCGCGCTGATGCCGATGCGCACGGCGAGTCGGCGCGAGTCGACGGCCCGGCGGTTGGCTCGCTCGATGCCGCGCTGGATGTCGGTGGCCGCCTCCACCGCATCCGCCGCGGCGCCGAACGAGGCGAGGATGCCGTCGCCGAGACCCTTCACCACGGTGCCGTCGTGCTCGGCGATGGCCGCGGTCAGGACCTGATCGTG
>CAZKTS010000301.1:0-3956 GCA_964555735.1 uncultured Bifidobacteriaceae bacterium | reverse complement strand
GGGATGCGCCGCACGTTCCAGCGGGTGCAGACCTTCGGCTGGCTCTCGGTCGAGGACAACGTCCTGAGCGCGCTCGAGTGGCGGGGAGGCGGGGGCGGCGTGCTCGCCGACCTCGTCTGGTCGCCGACGCGTCGCCGCCGCGAACGCGAGCGCCGCACGCGCGCCGCGGAGGTGCTCGAGCTCTGCGGCCTCACCGCGGTCAAGGACGAGCCGGCGGGGTCGCTCCCGATCGGGCTGGCCCGGATGGTCGAGGTCGCGCGCGCGATCGTCGACCCGCCGCAGGTGCTGCTCCTCGACGAGCCCACGTCGGGTCTCGACGAGACCGAGGCGGCGCGCCTGGGGGAGCGCATCCAGTCGATCCGGTCCGACGCCGAGTGTGCCGTCGTGCTCGTGGAGCACGATGTCGGCTTCGTGATGCGCCAGTGCGACCGGATCGTGGTGCTCGACCTCGGGCGTGTGCTCGCGGTGGGCACGCCGGCCGAGATCCAGGCCGACCCGGCCGTACGGGCCGCCTACCTCGGCGAGCCGTGACCGAAAGATCCAGGACCAACCGGACAACCAGGGGGGAACCGTGAAGCGAAGGAAGCTGGCTGCCGTACTGGCGGCTGCGTTGGCGATCGGGGTGGTCGCGTCGGTGAGCACGAGTGCCACCGCCGACGCGCCACACCAGACGCCGGGCATCTCCGACGGCGAGATCACGATCGCCGGGCTGGGCCCGAACAACCCGTACAAGCAGTTCGGGGCCGACACCGGTGCGAAGGCTCGCTTCGAGCTCGCGAACCAGAACAACGAGCTCAAGGGCTTGAAGATCAACTACCTCGGTTGGACCGACGACGGGAACTCCGCCGACACCAACCTCCAGCAGACCCAGAAGCTGATCCAGCAGGATCAGGTCTTCGCCATCGCGCCGGTGCTCACGCCGTGGTACCTGGAAGGGGCCAAGTTCGCGGAGCAGCAGAAGGTGCCCGCCTTCGGCTGGGGCATCGCGACCGGGTTCTGCACGACGAAGTACGCGTTCGGCTTCACCGGCTGCCTGGTGCCGCCGAAGGTCACCGTCACCAGCAACCTCTGGGGCGGCCTGATCGACCAGTACTACAAGGACCAGGGTGAGGCGAGCGGCGCCAAGGGCAAGACCGCCGCGGTCATCGCCGAGGACAACGACAGCGGCAAGTCCGGCGTGCAGGTCATCGCGGCCACCGCCGAGCAGGCCGGCATGAAGGTGGTCTACGAAGAGGCGACGATGCCGGCGGCCGAGGGTGGCACGCCGGTGAGCGACTTCACGCCGTTCGTGAACGACATCCTCACGAGCAACGACGGCGGCCCGCCCGACGTCGTGTTCTCCGTCATCTCGCAGAACAACCTGCTCGGCTTCGCGCCGGCGCTGGTGAACGGGGGCTTCGAGGGTCTGTCGACCAACGCGGTGCTCTACTCGCCGCAGGCGACCTCGCTCATGAAGGGCCAGTTCGTGCTCACGCAGTTCACGACGCCCGAGGCAGCCGACACGGTGCCGGCGGTCAAGACGTTCGTCGACGCGGTGAAGGCCGTGGCCCCGGACGAGGCGATCAACCAGCCCACCATCGCGGGCTACCTCTCCGCCGACATGCTGATCCAGGCCATCAAGAAGGCCGGGAAGAACCCGACGCGCGAGTCGGTGCAGAAGGCGGCGGCGAAGATGAAGTACGAGCTGAAGGGCTTCGTCGGGCCGACGATCTACCCGACGGGCTTCAAGCTCGGCACGCCCTGCGGACAGCTGGTCGGCAGTGACGGCACGACGTGGACGATCGACGTCCCGCTGAGCTGCTATGGCCGCTTCAACGTGAACACGGGCAAGGAAGTCAAGTAGCGACACCTTCGAGCTGACGAGCGGCGGTCGGACTCCGGTCCGGCCGCCGCTTCGTCGGCCCGGGATCTGTCCCTGACCCGACTCCGACGCCCGACACCCGTCGACTCGCGAGGTCCGAGTGCAGCGCTTCTTCAACCTGGTCGTGTCCGGCGCGGTGTCCGGCGCGATCTACTCGATCATGGCGGCAGGGCTCGTCCTGACGTACCAGACGTCGGGCATCTTCAACTTCGCGCACGGCGCGGTCGCGTTCGCGGTCGCGTACTTCTACTACCAGCTCAACACCGGCCAGGACATCCACTGGATCCCTGCGCTGATCCTGTCGGTGCTCGTGTTCGCGCCGCTCCTCGGTCTGCTGCTCGACCGCATCCTCCTGCGACGGCTCGCGGCCGCACCCGTCTACGCGCGGATCGTCGGCACCATCGGCCTCTTCATCGCACTGCCCGCGCTGATTCAGTGGCTCGCCGAGAGCTTCGGCGACGTCGTCTTCGACCTGCGCCTGCCGGTCGCTGCAGAGACGCAGGCAGGTGGGAACGCGCCGGGCGTCGGGCCGAACCCGGCCAAGGTCTTCCGCGTCTTCGACATCGTGCTCGACAGCAACAAGATCGCCGTGCTGGTCGCGGCCGCGCTGTCCGCCCTCGTGCTCTGGTACGTGCTGCGGCGGACGCGCGCGGGCCTGTCGATGCGCGCGGTGGTGGACCGCCGCGACCTCGCGAGCCTCCGCGGCATCAACGACGCGCGAACGTCGGCGCTCGCATGGATTCTCTCGATGGTCCTGGCCGGGCTCGGCGGCATCCTGCTCACGCCGATCTTCCAGCTGAGCGACATCACGTTCTCGCTCGTGGTGTTCGGATCGCTGGCTGCCGTCGCGCTCGCCGGCCTGCGCTCGATCCCGATCGCGTTCGTGGGCGGCCTCGCCCTCGGCGTGCTCCAGAACCTGCTCCAGGGCTACTCGCGCGACCTGTTCCCGAAGTTCATCTACCAGCTGTCCGGGCTGAAGGGCGCCATCCCGTTCGTGCTCACCCTCGTCCTCTTGTTCGTGTACGCGAGCCGCGCGAGCGGGCGCGAGGCCGGCACGGTGGCGGACGAGACCCCGAGCCCGGATCACCGCGACGGTCTGCCCGCGTGGCGTCGCCGCCTGCCGTGGGCGATCTTCACCGTGGTGCTCCTGGCGTACTCGCTCCAGTGGATCGACGTCGGGTGGCTCCAGGCCGACCTCTTCGAGGCGGCTTCGATCGCCAAGGGGATCGCGGTCGGCCTGATCTTCCTGTCGTTCGTCGTGGTGACCGGGATCGGCGGCATGGTGAGCCTCGCCCAGGCCACGTTCGTGACCGCAGGCGGGTTCATGGCCGGGTGGGCACTCCAGAACGACTGGGGCTTCGACATCCCGGGGATCGCGAGCCACGGGCAGCTCAACTTCTTGTGGGCCGCGCTCATGGGCGCGGTCGTCGCCGCGATCGTCGGTGCGCTGCTGGCGCTGCCGGTCCGACGGCTCGGCGCGCTCGCGCTGGCGATCGGGACGTTCGCACTCGCCTTCGCCGCGCAGCTCGTGGTGTTCCAGTCCGAGGACATCGGGAACGGCTCGGGGGGCTGGTCGTTCCGGCCGCCGTCGCTCGACGTGCCGATCCTCAACGACGTCGCCGACCTGGTGATGAAGGGCCCCCAGGACAAGCTCGACTTCTCCCAGCCCCAGGCCCAGATCCTGATGCTGCTCTTGGTCTTCGGCGCGGTGACCCTGCTGGTGCACGGGCTCATGCGCTCGGCGTCGGGGCGGGCGATGCTGGCGACGCGCAGCTCCGAGGTCGCGGCCCGCACCTCGGGCATCTCGACGTCGAAGCAGAAGGTCGTGATCTTCGCGCTCTCGGCCGCGATCGCCGGCTTCGGCGGCGCGTTCTACGGCGTCACGACCTTCGCGGTGTCGAGCTCGAGCGTGCCGCCGCTCCTCGGACTGGTCTGGCTCGCGATCGCGGTGACGTTCGGGATCCGTCGCCCGGGCGGCGCGCTGCTCGCGGGACTGTCGTTCGCCTGCTCGAGCCTGGTGTTCACGTGGATCGGCGACGACTTCCTCGGCGGTGACTTCTCCGAGCTCACGTCGTCGGCGTACTTCCTGCCGATC
>CAZKTS010000300.1:0-2946 GCA_964555735.1 uncultured Bifidobacteriaceae bacterium | reverse complement strand
GCGTCCGTGGCGGCTCCGCTCTACGCCGCGGAGATGGCGAGCGCGAAGAACCGCGGTCGCCTCGTGTCCTCGTACCAGCTCGCGATCACGATCGGCATCCTCGTCGCCGAGATCGTCGACGCGATCCTGAGCAGCTCCGAGGACTGGCGCCTGATGCTCGGGCTCGCGGTCATCCCTGGTGCTGCCCTCGCGATCCTGATGATCCGCATGCCCGACACGCCGCGCTGGCTGCTGAAGGTCGGGCGGCGCCCCGACGCCGAGCGTTCGTACTCGCAGGTGCACGGAGCGCTCGGGGCCACGACCGCGCTCGACGAGATCCAGCGCGATCTCGACGTCGAGTCGCGGGAGCAGGCGACCTGGCGCGAGGTGTTCTCGCCCAGCGTGCGGCCGATGCTGATGGTCGGCCTGGGTCTCGCGGTCTTCCAGCAGGTGACCGGCATCAATGCGGTCATCTACTACTCGGACCGCATCTTCGCCGCGGCGGGGTTCACCACCGTGCAGGAGCAGACCGACGCCACGATCATCGCGATCGGCGCGGTCAACGTCCTCGCCACGTTCGTCGCGCTCGCGTTCATCGACCGTTTCGGGCGTCGCCCGCTGCTGCTGGCCGGCCTCACCGGGATGGCGATCAGCCTGATCGGGCTGACCGTGTCGTTCCTCGCGCTCGACGGCTACGACGGGGTCAAGGGCCCGTCGATCCTCGGCGTCGCAACCCTCGTCTGCCTCGTCGTGTTCATCGCCTCGTTCGCGTTCTCGCTCGGTCCCGTGGTGTGGACCATGATCTCGGAGATCTTCCCCACGCGGATCCGCGGCAAGGGGATCGCGGTCGCGACGGCGGCCAACTGGGGCTCGGCGTTCATCGTCAGCGCGACGTTCCTCAGCATCATCGACGTCATCGGCACCGAGGGCGCCTTCGCGATCTTCGCCGCGATGAGCCTCATCGCCTTCTGGTGGATCTGGCGCTACGTGCCCGAGACCAAGGGCAAGACGCTCGAGGAGATCGAGGCGGTGTTCGCCGAGCGGGCCGGAACGTGAAATGGCCCCTTCGGGGGCCCTTCTGTAACGTGTTCTCGTTTCGTCATCCACTTCTTCTGGAGGACGTGGGATGTACATCGGTCTGACCGACGAGCAGGAGGCGCTGCGCAACGAGGTGCGCGCCTACTACGACAAGCTGCTCACACCAGAGGTGCGCGCCAAGCTGACGGGCGGCGGCGGCGTCGGCCCCGAGAACCGTCGCATCGTCCGCCAGATGGGTGAGGACGGCTGGCTGGGCGTGGGCTGGCCGAAGGAGTACGGCGGCCGCGGGTTCGGCGCGTTCGAGCAGTTCATCTGGTTCGACGAGTCGATGCGTTCGGGTGCGCCGGTGCCGATGCTCACCATCAACACCGTCGGCCCGACGATCCGTGAGTACGGGTCGGAGGAGCAGAAGGACTTCTTCCTGCCCAAGATCCTGAAGGGCGAGATCCACTTCTGCATCGGCTACTCGGAGCCGGGTGCCGGCACCGACCTCGCCGCGCTCCAGACCCGCGCGGTGCGCGACGGCGACGAGTACGTCATCAACGGCCAGAAGAGGTGGACGAGCCTCGCCACCGACGCCGACTACATCTGGCTCGCGGTGCGCACCAACCCCGAGGTGAAGAAGCACAAGGGCATCTCGCTCTTCGTGCTGCCGATGGACACGCCCGGCATCAAGGTGCTTCCCATCCAGGTGATGGGGGAGTCGAACATCAACCAGGTGTTCTTCGAGGACGTCCGGGTTCCCGCGTCGACGCGAGTCGGCGAGGAGAACGACGGCTGGCGTCTCATCACCAACCAGCTCAACAACGAGCGCGTCACGCTCTGCTCGTCCGGCATCGTCGAGCGGGCGCTCGACGACGTGCGCTCGTGGGCGCAGGAGACGAAGCTCGCCGACGGCACTCGGGTCATCGACCAGGAGTGGGTGCAGCTCAATCTCGCCCGAGTGCACGCGCGGCTCGAGTACCTGCGCCTCATGAACTGGAAGATCGCGTCGGAAGCGTCGAAGGGCTTGCTGAAGCCGGCCGACGCGTCGTCCACCAAGGTGTTCGGCACCGAGTTCTACCTCGAGGCGTTCCGTCTCATGATGGAGGTGCTCGGGCAGAACTCGTACGTCAAGGAAGGCTCGCCGGGTGCGGTGCTGCAGGCTCGCCTGGAGCACAGCTACCGCGGCCTCATCATCCTGACCTTCGGCGGCGGTGTGAACGAGGTGCAGCGCGACCTGATCGCGGTGTTCGGCCTCGGCATGCCCCTCGCCCCTCGCTGATCGAACGAAAGCGGAGCAGCACCGATGGACTTCTCGTTCTCTGAAGAGCAGGACGACCTCAAGGGCCTCGCGGAGCAGGTGCTCCAGGGCGAGGTGACGATCGAGCGGCTGAAGGAGGTCGAGGGCGGCGGCGAGAACTTCGACCGCGAGCTCTGGAAGAAGCTGGCCGAGGCCGGCGTGCTCGGGATCGCGGTCCCGGAGGCGCACGGCGGCGGTGGCCTCGGCTTCCTCGAGGTCGCGCTCGTGCTCGAGCAGGTGGGGCGCACCGTCGCGCCGATCCCGTACTACGCGACCACCGTGCTCGGCGCGTTGCCGATCGCGAAGTTCGGCAGCGATGAGCTGCAGGCCGCGGTGCTCCCGGGCGTCGCGTCCGGCGACACGATCCTCACCGCCGCGCTCGTCGAGCTCGGTGCCGACCCGCTGCACCCGACCACGACCGCGACACCCGACGGCGACGGCTTCGTGCTCGACGGCGTCAAGGACTGCGTGCCCGCGGGTCCGATCGCCGACAAGGTGCTCGTGTCGGCGTCGACCCCGGACGGCAAGGTCGTCGTCGCGCTGATCGACGCGGACGCGAAGGGCGTGTCGAGCGAGCGTCAGGACACCACCAACCACCACCCCGAGGCGCGCCTCACGCTCTCGGGCGTGAAGGTCGGTGCGGGCGA
>CAZKTS010000299.1:0-27622 GCA_964555735.1 uncultured Bifidobacteriaceae bacterium | reverse complement strand
CGCGAGGCGGCCTGAGCGCGAACCGAGGCCGGACGCGACGACGACCCCGCACGGAGCGGGGTCGTCGACGCTTCGAACGTGCTGTCGCCTGGTCGGGCGACGGTGAGGTGGCTCAGGCGGCCGCGGTGTCCCGCAGCTTCTTGGCCACCGCGACACCGATGACGACCAGTACGAGCAGGACCAGCAGCTTCTTCATCGGGCCCCCTGTATCGGCTCGGAACGCCCACGGCGTGCGGGCGGGGTGCAGGTGACGACAGCGTACCGTACGTCCGTGCCCCTCTTCGAGGAGAGCATCGCGCCCACCCGCCGCACCTGGCTGTGGCTCGTCGCGATCGTGATCATCACGTTCCTCGCCATCGCGCCGTTCGCGGTGCCGATCGCGATCGGCGCCTGGCTGTTCAACGTCCTGCGGTACCGGCGGGCGCGCGTGCGGATCGACGAGGACCGCCTGTGGGTGGGCAAGCGGTCGGTGCAGCTCGCCGGCCTCGACCTGCGCACGCTCGACCGGGCGGGCAACACGTGGCCGTGGCAGCTGTTCAACCGCCGCTGGCTCGGTGCCAACCCGATCTGGACCCACGACTCCGTCGCCGTGCGCGGCATCGACGGCTGCCGGCGGTGCTGGGTCGCGGTCGGCACGAACCGGCGCGACGAGCTCGTCGAGGTGCTGGAGCGCGCCGTGCCCGTCGCGCAGGCCAAGGTCGGCCCCGCGCAGTGGGCCCGGCCGGGCGCGGCCGTGCCACCGCCCGGCTGGCATCCCGACCCCTGGGCTGCCGACGGCCGTCGGCGCTGGTGGGACGGGAACGCGTGGACCGGCCACACGTGGCCGTCGACCCCGGGCGGTGCGTCGTGATCCCGATGGAGGACGAGAGCCCGGTCCGCAAGGTCCCGTGGATCACCCTGCTCCTGATCGTCGTCTGCGTGGGCGTGTACTTCGCGATCCAGCCCACCGGCGCCCCGAAGGTCGAGTGGGGCGGCGTCGTCGAGCGCCTCGATCAAGAGGATCTGCGGTTCGTGGTCGACAACGCGGCGATCCCGTGCGAGCTCCTGCGCGGCTCGCCCCTCACCGAGCGCGAGTACCGGCGCACCTTCGAGCTCGGCGACGGCAGCGCGTGCAGCGACGACGGTGGTCGGGCGCACAGCCCCGGCAAGGTGGTGCTGCTCGGCGTCGTGGTGACGATGTTCCTCCACGGCAGCATCACGCACCTGTTCGGCAACATGCTGTTCCTGTGGGTGTTCGGCAGCACGCTGGAGGTGCGGCGCGGACGCATCCGCTTCCTGCTGCTCTACCTCGTCGGCGGGGTGGTGGCGACCGCCGCCCACGTGCTCGTGGATCCCGATTCGACGGTGCCGGTCGTCGGCGCGTCGGGTGCGATCGCCGCGGTCATGGGCGCCTACTTCGTGCTGTGGCCCCAGGTGCGGGTGAAGACGATCGTCTTCTTCGGCCCGATCATGCTGCGCAAGATCCAGGCGCTCTGGCTGCTCGTGTTCTGGTTCGGCCTGCAGTTCCTCGAGATCGGCGGTGCGTCCAATGTCGCGTGGGCCGCCCACGTCGGCGGGTTCGCCTTCGGCGCCCTGGTCGCCGTCTGGTGGCGCTGGCGCGACTCGCGCGACCGCGAGTCGACGAGCGTGCAGCCCGCGCCTGCCCTCGCGGGCTGATCAGCCGAACGCGCCGCCCTTGGGGGCCGGCGGGCGCTGGAGGATCGCGGCCTTGGCTGCAGGGCGCATCGTCGTGCCGATGTCGAACGATGCGGTCTCGCCGAACTGGGTCGTGTGCAGGTTGATCCGCTCGGGCGTCCAGTCGAGCAGCGTGATCGACGGTGCCTCGGCAGTCAGCCGCATCGCGCCGCCCTTCCGGAGGTCGAGGCCCACTTGGTGCGCGGTGCTCGGCGCGACGCTCACCATCGTCGTGCCCCAAAGGGTCTGCACCGGCCGATGGATGTGACCCGACACCACGTGGCGCACCTGCGGATGCCGCCGGATCACCGCCTCGAACGCGGCGCGCTGCTCCAGCGGGATGCCAACGCAGTCCATCCACCACACGCCGGTGTCGAACGGCGGGTGGTGGAGGAAGACCAGCGTGGGGTCGTCGGGGCGTGCGGCGAGCGTGTCGTCGAGCCAGGCGAGCTCGTCGTCGGTGAGCTCACCGTCGTGGTGGCCGAGGTGGGTGGAGTCGACGCCGACCAGGCGCACGTCGTGCTCGTCGACGACGTAGCTCAGCGGTCCGCCGTCGCGCGGCAGGTAGGTGTGCTCGGGGAACGCCTCGACGAGCGGGGCCCGTTCGTCGTGGTTGCCGGGCACGAGGTACAGCGGCATCGGGAGGGGTGTGAGCAGCTCGCGGAGCATCGCGTACTGCGCCGGCGTGCCGTCGTCGGTGAGATCGCCGGTGGCGACGACGACGTCGGCCGTGGGCGTCATCGTCGTGAGGTAGTGGACGGCGTCGGCCAGCGTCGCGTTCGCATCGACGAGTGTGCCGGTGGACGCGTCCTCCTCGTGCACGTGGAGATCGCTGATCTGGGCGATGAGCACGCGTGGCCTCCCGAGCCGGTCCTCGTCCTTTTCCGTCACTCGGCGCCGTGCCCGGGCACCTTGACGGCCAATCACTGAGGTTACGGAGCCGACCGGGGTTTCGGTACGTGACGTCGGGCACGTCACGCCCCGACGCAGCCGGGATCAACGGCACCGTTGCGCCCCGCACCAGAGAGGACGAACATGGCCGTCGATGAGCAACGACTCCGCCGCTCCCTCCACGACCGCCTCGAGGCGTCGCTCGGCGCCGACGAGGCGGCACTCTTGATGGAGTACCTGCCGCCGGTGGGCTGGAGCGACATCGCGACCAAACGCGACCTCGACACGGCGATCACCGAGCTCAAGAGCTCGCTGCTGATGTGGCTAGTGCCGACGATGATTGGCGGGATGGGGCTGGCCGTCGCGATCAGCCGGCTGTAACGCCGGGCGCGACGAGGCCCGGCCCCTCCGGGGAGGGAACCGGGCCTGCTTGCTCGCTCCAGACCGCTCGGGCCTGGCGGCTTTCCCGGGACCTGGAGGTCCCCGCCGTGCTCAGACGGCGAGCAGGTCGCGGGCGCCGGTGTCGGCGGACGGGTGACGAAGCTTGCTCATGGCGCGGGCTTCGATCTGGCGGATGCGCTCCCGGGTGAGGTTGAAGTACTCCCCCACCTCTTCGAGGGTGCGCGGCTCGCCGCGGTCGAGGCCGAAGCGCAGCGCCAAGATCTGGCGCTCCCGCTCGTCGAGCGGGGCGAGCAGCTTCTCGATCTCGTCGGGCAGCAGCGCGGTGGCGGCCACCTCGAACGGCGACTCCGCGGAGCGGTCCTCCACGATGTCGCCGAGCTCGGCGTCGCCGTCCTCACGGAGCGGCTCCGACAGCGACAGGGGCTCGGCGGCGAAGCGCAGCGCCTCCGTGACCTTGTCTTCGGGCATCTCGACCTCGATCGCCAGCTCGGCGAGCGTGGCGGGGCGGCCGAGCTTGAGCTCCAGGCGGGACCGGGCCTTCTGGAGCCGGGCCAGCGTGTCGCCGGCGTGGACCGGCAGCCGGATGGTGCGGCCGGTGTTGGCGATGCCGCGGGTGATGGCCTGGCGGATCCACCACGTCGCGTAGGTGGAGAACTTGAAGCCCTTGCGCCAGTCGAACTTCTCGACCGCGTGCATGAGGCCGAGGTTGCCCTCCTGGATCAGGTCCAGCAGGGGCAGGCCCGACGCCTGGTACTTCTTGGCGATCGAGACCACGAGGCGGAGGTTCGACTGCACGAACGTCCGCTGGGCCTGCTCACCCTCCCGGGACGTGCGCCGGAGCTCCCGCTTCTTCGCGGGGGTGAGCTTCTTCGCCGGGGCCGTCTCCAGCTCTTCGCGTGCGGCGTTGCCGAACTCGATCTGCTGGGCGAGGCGGACCTCGTCGTCCTTGGTCAGGAGGGGGTACTGACCGATGTCGGTGAGATAGAGCCGGACGAGATCTTCCTCGTCTCGCTCCACGCGCTCCTTCGCCACGGGTGCCTTTCACGTTCTGCGAGCGGTTGCTCTGTGGAAAACGCCGGGTCGGCGGCGTCTGTTCCCGGGCGGCCGTCTGCCGGGGGGCCTCGGTCTGGTCGTACCATAACGACCCCGTCAAGCGACGATTTCCACAGGGTTCCGTCGCTTCTGGAGGCCGTCTCGGCCCCAGGGGACCATCCAGTGTATCGGCTCGTCGGGTCGTCCCCTCGATCGATTCCTCGCCGGGAGACCACGCGTTCGCGCTATTCGAGACCGGCGAGGTCCGATCGCTCTTCGGCGAGGACCGCCGTCAACGCCCGGAGCATCGGGCCGTCGGCCACCGGGGTGAGCCGGGCGATGGTGGCCTCGTGGTGGGCGATCGCCCCTTCGAGCGCGGCCAGGGGGGCGTCCCCGGGGGTCGGGGGGTCCGCCGCGGCCTCGGCCGTGCCCACGAGCCCGGCCGGGTCGTGGTCGCGGGTCGCGGGCAGGAGCGCTTCGAGGGCGACCGCGTGCTCGCCGTGATGCCGGCTGACGGTGGCGAGCACCAGCTTGGCGGCGGGCTCGTCGGCCGCGGCCGCGGCTCGGCCGATGGTCTCGAAGGCGCGCCGTTCGATGACGACCGCGGCGGCGAGCGCCCGGGCCTGCTCGTCGATGGTGAGCGTCGTCGTGGTCATGGTGCCCGCAGCGTAGGCGGGGTCAGAACGGGTGCGTCTCGGTGACCTCGGGCGCGGGCAGCTCCGCGCGGCCGGGCCCGAACTCGGCGAGCGCGATGCCGCCGAGGATCACGACTGCGCCGAGCAGCTCGACGGTGCCGAGGCGCTCGCCGTTGACGTAGCCCGCGATCGCCGCGAACACCGGCTCCGACAGGAGGATGAGCGCGGCCCGGCTCGGCGCGATGTGGCGCTGGCCGTACAGCTGGAGCGACAGCGCCACCGACGAGCACATGATGCCGGTGAACGCCGCGGCGAACAGGGCGATGCCCGTGATCTCGCCGACGCCCTGCGCGGACGTCGCGGGGATGCACAGCAGCGCGACCACCACCATCTGCACGGTCGTGTACGAGATGGGGTCGAGGCGCTGCGCGTGCTCGCCCTGGTAGACGATCCAGATGGCGAAGATGACCGCGCACGCCAGCGTCCAGACGTCGCCGGTGCCGAGCGCGAGGTCGGCGCCGGTCAGCAGGTAGAGCCCGAGGGTGGCGAGCAGGATCCCGCCGATGACGCCGCGCGGCGGCACCCGTCGGCGCACGATCGCTTCGACGATCGGCGTGAGCGCGACGTAGAGACCGGTGATGAACGCCGACGTCGAGGGCGAGGTGGTCTCGAGCCCGATCGTCTGCGTCGCGTAGCCACCGAAGAGCAGTGCGCCCGCGATCAGGCCCGAGCGCCAGAGCAGTCGGCGCTGGGCTGCATCGGCGCGCCGTCCGACGACGATCGCGAACGGCGCGAGCACGACGACCGCAATCGCGAACCGCAGCAGCAGGTAGGCGAACGGCTCGATGTCCTCGAGCGCTTCGTGGACGAGGGGGAAGGTGACGCCGAAGAAGAACGCGGCGAGGACGAGCGCGCCCTCGGGCAGGTATCGCCTCATCGCGAGCGGTCGTTATCCGGGCCAGCGGTTGGTGATGGGGAGGCGGCGGTCCTTGCCGAAGGCCTTCGGTGTCACGCGCACGCCGGGCGGCGCCTGCCGGCGCTTGTACTCGTTGCGGTCGATGAGCTTCGCGACCCGCCGCACCGTCTCGGGGTCGTACCCCTCGGCCTCGAGCTCGGCCACCGACTTGTCGTCCTCCACGTAGCCCTCGATGATCGGATCGAGGAGCGCGTACTCCGGCAGCGAGTCGCTGTCCTTCTGGTCGGGCCGGAGCTCGGCGCTGGGCGGCTTCTCCAGGACCGTCTCGGGCACGATCTCGCGCCCGGCCCGATCGTTGCGGTCGCGGCACAGCTCGTAGACGAGCATCTTCGGCACGTCCTTGATGACCGCGAAGCCTCCGGCCATGTCGCCGTAGAGCGTGGAGTAGCCGGTGGCCATCTCGCTCTTGTTGCCGGTGGTGAGCACGAGCCAGTCGAACTTGTTCGACAGCGTCATGAGCAATGTGCCGCGCACCCGGGCCTGGAGGTTCTCCTCGGCGAGACCGGGCTCGCGACCGGCGAAGGCATCGGCGAGGAGCTCGAGGAACGCGGCGTGGGCCGCCTCGATCGGGATGGTCAGCGTGCGGATGCCGAGGTTGGCCGCGAGCGAGTCGGCGTCGGTGACGCTGCCCTCGCTCGAGTAGCGCGACGGCATGAGCACGCCGGTGACGTGGTCCGCACCGAGCGCGTCGACGGCGATGGCCGCGACCAGCGACGAGTCGATCCCACCCGAGAGTCCGATCACGACGTCGGTGAAGCCGTTCTTGCGCACGTAGTCGCGCGTGCCGACGACGAGTGCCTCGTAGACCTCCTGCACCGGATCGAGCAGGGCCTCGATCCGCGGCTCGACACCGCCCGGGCCGGGCTGCGCCTCGCTCACCGCGACCTCGGGGAGCAGCGGCTGCCTGACCCGCCCTCGGGGGTCGAGCGCGCGGCGCCGGAACGCCGGGCGCACGTCGAGGTCGACGACGAGGAAGTCCTCCTCGAACTGCTTGGCCCGGGCCAGCAGGTGACCACCCTCGTCGAAGACCATCGAGCCGCCGTCGAAGACGAGCTCGTCCTGCCCGCCGACCAGGTTCACGTAGAGGAGCGGCACCGAGGCGTCGGCCGCCCGCGTCGCGAGCATCGTCTCGCGCTCGCCCATCCGGCCCTCGTAGTACGGCGACCCGTTGATGTTGACGACGAGCTCGGCCCCGCCCGCCGACTGCGTGAGGATCGGACCGGACGCGCTCCACGCGTCCTCGCAGACGGTCACGGCCACTCGCACACCGCCGATGGTGAACAGGGGACCGTCTTCCTTCCACGGCTCGAAGTAGCGCTCTTCGTCGAACACCGCGTAGTTGGGGAGGATGTGCTTGCGGTAGACGCCGAGCACCTTCCCGTTCGCGCAGACCGCAGCCGCGTTGTAGAGGTCGCGGTCGGGCTGCGGGAAGCCGATCACCGCCGCGGTGCGACCGGTGCGCGCCGCGACCTTCTCGAGCGCTTCCACCGCCTGGGCCACGAACGCCGGCCGGAGCAGGAGATCTTCGGGCGGGTAGCTCGTCACCGAGAGCTCCGGGAACGCCACGAGATCGCAACCCTCGGCCTCGGCGCGCTCGTAGCCGGCCAGGATCCGCTCGACGTTGCCGTCGAGGTCACCGACGACGAGGTTCAGCTGCGCGGCCGCGATCCGCAGTTTCGGCACGCCACCAGGATACGGGCAGCACCGGCGGGCTCCGCCGGTCGTCGGCTCAACCGGTGAAGTTGATCTCTTCGGGGTTCAGCGCCACGGGTGCGCACTGGGCCGTGTCGTAGGTAAGCGTGACCACGCCGCCACCGTTCGTCGCGCCGGAGGCCACCCCGGTGTCGATGACCGCGCCGGCGATCGCCTCGCTCGACCCGCCGCCACCGCCGCCGCCACCGGCCGACGTGCCGGGACCGGATCCGCCGCCGCCACCGCCGCCCACGACACCACCGCCACCGCCGCCACCGGCCTGCGTGGTATTCGCCTGCGCACCGGTGCCGCCGACGCCGCCGGTGCTCGCCAAGCCCGCGGTGCCGTTGGGGAGCGCCGCGGCACCGCCCGCACCGCCGTTGCCGCCCGCCTGGCCGCCACCCGCACCACCGGGCACGGTCGCGCCGTCAGTGCCCGCCGCGCCGCCGAGTCCACCGTTGCCCAGACCCGTGACCTGGCCGCCCGCACCGCCGCCACCGCCGCCACCGGCGTGCGCGATGACCGTGCTCCCGATCTGCACCAGGGTGGAGCCGCCGCCGCCGCCGCCGGCCGCACCGTCGGTGCCGCCACCGTCACCGCCGTCGGGATCGCCACCCGCGCCCGCGGTGGTGCCGGCACCGTCGGCACCCGGCGCACCAATCACCATCGTCAGGACGTCACCGGGGTTCACCGCGACCGTGGCCGTGATCCGCGCTCCGGCACCACCGACGCCGGGACCGACCGAGCCGTCGATCACGCCGTCGCCGCCTGCGGCCCCGAACGCGACGACCGTGATCGAGCACACACCAGCCGGCACCGTGAACGCCTGGTTGCCACCCTCCCAGGAGAACGTCTCGGTGACCGGGGCCGCCGAGACCGGCGCTCCCGCACTCAGCAGCACGGCGCCCCCGGCGAGGGCGCCGACGGCAAGGCCGCGGGCGAGTCGGTTGCGACGGTGCGGGCGAGACATCTGGGGGACTCTAGCGATTGCTCGGCTGCCAGGACCGCTCCGCGGCGCGACACTCTCGGGCATGGAAGCGGCCGCGGTGCTGAGCAGTCGCGACCTGGCCCGGGCGCTGGAGCGCTCGGCCGACGCGGTCGCGGCGCGGACCGCGCTCGAGCGGATCCTCGACGCCCATCCCGGACTCGCCGGGGAGCTCGTCGACCGTGCCGTGCTGCGCGACGGTCTCGTCGCGATCGCCTGCGCGTCCCGTTCGCTCACGAACGCGATCGTCGGCGACGAGTCCCTGCTCACCCCGCTCCGCGACGACGACACCTTCGCCAAGGAGCGAACGCTCGCCGACTTCCGCGCATCGGCGGCCGCGGCGGGAGCAGCCGCCGACGAGTCCGGCGGCGCGCTCCGACGCTGGAAGCGCACCGAGTACGTGAGAATCGCGGCGCGCGACCTCCTCGGGGTCGCCGACCTCCCCGCCGTCGGGCGCGAGCTCGCCGCGCTCGCGCAGGAGTGCCTCGAGCGCGCCCTCGCGCTCACCGATCCGCAGGTGGGCTTCGCGGTCATCGGGATGGGCAAGCTCGGCGGCTGCGAGCTCAACTACTCGAGCGACGTCGACGTGCTCTTCGTCCACGACGGGGACAGCAACGAAGCCGACCGGGTCGCGCGGGCCCTGCTGTCGGTGATGACCGCGTCGACGGCGGACGGCATCGTCTTCCGCACCGACGCCGACCTCCGGCCCGAAGGCCGCGCCGGTGCGCTCACGCGCAACCTCGAGAGCTACGGCGCTTGGTACGAGCGGTGGGCGCGACCCTGGGAGTTCCAGGCGCTCATCAAGGCGCGGCCGGTCGCCGGCGACGAGGAGCTGGGCGCCGCGTTCATGGCGCTGACCCGGCCCCACGTCTGGCCCGAGGTGCTCGATCCCGACGCGGTGCGCGAGGCGCGCGCCATGAAGGGTCGCGCCGAGGCGGAGCTCCAGCGCAAAGGGCTCACGGACCGTGAGCTCAAGCGGGGGCGCGGCGGCATCCGCGACATCGAGTTCGCGGTCCAGCTGCTCCAGCTCGTGCACGCCCGCCACGACCCGTCGATCCGGTCCGCGACCACGCTCGACGCACTGCGCGAGCTCGGCGACGGCGAGTACGTGGAACCCGCCGACGTGGAGCGGATGCGCGAGGCGTACACCTTCCTCCGCACGGTCGAGCACCGGCTCCAGCTCTGGGACGAGCAGCAGACGCACACGCTGCCGGACGACCCGGTGGCACTCACCCGCCTCGCACGCGTCATGGGCTACCGCGACGCTCCGGAGGCGACCGCGCTCGAGGCGTTCGACGCCGAGCACAAGAGCCAGCAGGCCGCGGTTCGCTCGATCCACGAGCGGCTGTTCTTCGCCCCGCTGCTCGAGACGTTCGCCGGCGCCGGCGCGATGCCGACCGCGGTCGCCGAGGAGCGGCTCGCGGCGTTCGGCTTCCTGGACTCGACCCAGACCCGTGCCGCGCTGCGCGAGCTCACGCGCGGCCTGACGCGCAGCTCGCGCCTCATGCAGCGGCTCATGCCGGTCATCCTCGACTGGCTCTCGACCACGCCCGATCCCGATCTCGGGCTGCTCCAGCTCCGCAAGCTCGCGGAGGGCGACACGCGGGCGTCCGCGCTCGCGACGACCTTCCGCGACATGCCGGGCGCCGCGGAGCGCGTGTGCCGGATCCTCGGTTCGAGCCGGCTCGTGGGCGACGCGTTGCTCCGCCAGCCCGAGGTCGTGGAGCGGCTCGGTGACGACGACTGGCTGACGCGCGTGCGGACCGTTGACGAGCTCCGCGAGACCGCGCTCGAGACGCTCCAGTGGCGCGAGGACCCGCCCGCACGCCAGGCCGGGCTGCGCCGGTTCAAGCGTCGCCAGCTCCTTCGCATCGCGTCGCGCGACATGCTCGGCCTGGTCGAGCAGGAGGTGACGGCTCGCGAGCTCGCCGACCTCGGCGACGCCTGCGTGGAGGCCGCCCTGCGATCGCTCGACCCGAGCCTGCCCTTCGCCGTGATCGGCATGGGTCGCTTCGGTGGCCACGAGCTCTCGTTCGCGTCGGACATCGATGTGCTCTTCGTGTACGACGGCGACACGCCGGAGGACTTCGACACCGCCGAGCGGTTGGCGACCGATCTCATGGCCGAGATCGGCGCGACGACCGCCGAGGGCCAGACGTTCCGCGTCGACGCGAACCTCCGACCCGAAGGGAAACAGGGGCCCCTCGCGCGCTCGATCGAAGGCTTCCGGCAGTACTACGAGCGCTGGGCGTTGCCGTGGGAGCTCCAGTCACTGCTGCGCGCCCGGGCGGTGGCCGGCGACCTGGATCTCGCGGCCCGCTACCTCGCGCTCGTGGAGCCGTACGTGTATCGCGAGCACCTCCCCGAGGACGACGTGCGCGAGATCCGACGCATCAAGGCACGCGTCGAGCGCGAGCGGATCCCCCCGGGCGAGGACCCGCAGTTCCACCTCAAGCTGGGCAAGGGCGCGCTGACCGACGTCGAGTTCGCGGTGCAGCTGCTCCAGCTCCAGCACGGCGCGGCGCACCCCGAGATCCGCGAGCAGTCGACCGTGCGCGCTCTCGGCAAGCTCGCGCACGCCGACCTGCTCGACGTCGAGGACGCCGCCGTGCTCGCGGAGTCCTACGAGCTCTGCGAGCGTGCGCGCAACGCGACCTACCTCGTGACCGGCCGCTCCGGCGATGCCATCCCCACCGGGGCCGACGCGGCGCGCATCGGCAGGCTGCTCGGGTACACCCACCGCCCCGAGCCGAGCCTCCGCGACGACTTCCGGCGCGTCACCCGCCGCGCGAGGAAGGTCTTCGAGCGCGTCTTCTACGCGCAAGACACCTAGGAGATCACCCGTCGAAGCGCCCGAGCGCGCGCTTCGTGATCCGCGTTACCTCCTCGGCCGTCGCAGGACGAGCGCGGCCCGACACCCACGGCGTGCCGGGGCGGCGGCACACCGTGAGCTCCGGCCGCGCGTCCGTGGTCGACTCGAACCGGACGACGGTCACCGTGCCCGGCACCTGGCGGCTGTCGTGGAGCTCACCGGCTCGTTGGTGGTAGCGCGCACCGGCGCGCAGGGTCTCGAGGGTCCCGACCAAGTGCACGGTGTCGGCGCGCCGGTCGGCCTCGTTCGCGGTCGCGTATCGCTCGCGCACGTACTCGACGCCCGCCGGGTCCTCGACGTAGCGCGTGTTCACGAGCTCGCCCGCGACCACGGTCGACGTGAAGTCCCAGGGGTGGTCGTGGACGAGCGGCTCGCCGACCGCGCCGTCGTGCCACACGTGGAGCCGGAGCTCACGCCGGTCGTCGAGCCAGAGCCCGAGCAGCCCGACGTCCTGCATCCGCCACGCGAAGTCCGTCGCATGCTCGAGGATGTTGCGCACCAGCGTCCGGTCGAGCGCGTCGTCCACCCCCACACTCTGCTCGCGACAGTGGCGCCCCGGCCGAAGCCGAAGCGCCACTCCCGTCAGCGATATCGCACGCACGCGAGACGCGGCACCGGGCCGGAGGCCGAGGTGCTCGCCAGGGAGCGAGCGTCTGTGGGGCGGGTATCCCGCCCCACAGCGAGCGACCGAGACTAGATGTCGTAGTACATGTAGAACTCGTACGGGTGCGGGCGGAGACGCACGGCGTCGATCTCGTTCTCCCGCTTGTACGAGCACCACGTCTCGATGACGTCGGGCGTGAACACCCCGCCGGCGAGCAGGAACTCGTGGTCGGCCTCGAGGTTGTTGAGCGCCTCGTCGAGCGAACCGGGCACCTGCGGGACCTTGGCCAGCTCCTCCGGCGGCAGGTCGTACAGGTCGCGGTCGACCGGCGTCGGCGGCTCGATGCGGTTCTGGATGCCGTCGAGGCCCGCCATGAGCAACGCCGCGAACGCCAGGTACGGGTTGCAGGACGGATCGGGGCAGCGGAACTCGAGCCGCTTGGCCTTCGGGCTGTTCGAGAACAGCGGGATGCGCACCGACGCCGAGCGGTTCCGGGCCGAGTACACGAGGTTCACCGGCGCCTCGTAGCCGGGCACGAGCCGCTTGTACGAGTTCGTCGTCGGGTTGGTGAACGCGAGGATCGCCGGCGCGTGCTTGAGCAGGCCGCCGATGTACCAGCGCGCCAGGTCCGACAGGCCGCCGTAGCCCTTCTCGTCGAAGAAGAGCGGCTCGCCGCCCTTCCAGAGCGACTGGTGCACGTGCATGCCCGAGCCGTTGTCCTGGAAGATCGGCTTCGGCATGAACGTCACCGACTTGCCGCGCTGCCACGCCACGTTCTTGACCACGTACTTGTAGAGCATGAGCTTGTCGGCCATGGAGCACATGTCGTCGAAGCGCATGTCGATCTCGGCCTGGCCGGCGGTGCCCACCTCGTGGTGCTGCACCTCGATCTCGATGCCGACCGCCTCGAGCTGCTTGACCATCTCCGACCGGAGGTCCTGGTAGGAGTCCATCGGCGGGACGGGGAAGTAGCCCTCCTTGTAGCGAGGCTTGTACCCGAGGTTCGGTGAGCCGTCGAGCTCGTAGTCGCGTCCGGAGTTCCAGACGCCCTCCGACGAGTCGAGGAAGTAGTAGCCCGAGTACTGGTTCTGGTCGAAGCGCACCTGGTCGAAGATGTAGAACTCGGCCTCGGGACCGAAGTACGCGGTGTCCGCGATGCCGGTGCCCTTGAGGTAGTCCTCCGCCTTCTTGAGCACGAAGCGCGGGTCGCGCGAGTACGAGTCGCCGGTGACCGGGTCGCGCACGAAGCAATTGAGGTTCAGGGTGGCGTGCTCACGGAACGGGTCCATGACCGCGGTCGTGGGGTCCGGGATCAGGAGCATGTCGGACTCCTGGATCTCCTGGAAGCCCCGGATCGACGAGCCGTCGAAGCCGTAGCCGGCGTCGAAGCCGTCCTCGGTCAGCTCGTGGATGGGCATCGAAAAGTGCTGCATGACGCCCGGCAGGTCACAGAAGCGGAGATCGACGAACTCGGCCCCGCTGTCCTTCGCCAGGGCCAGGACGTCCTTGGCGGTGCGATCCTCACTCACGTCGATCTCCCTTTTCGGTTCGTCTCGCGCACGGCGGCGAGGGTGCCCACACGTGGCGCTCCAGCGTTCCTGCTGGCCGGAGGCAGGCTAGGCGAGGAGGCATTTCTCCGTCGTTGCTCGACTGTTACCGGCATGTGAACACCGGCTGTGGTGGCGGTTCGGCCTGGGCCGGCGACGGACGCGCCTGGCACACTGGCTCCATGCAGGCACAGAGCGACTACGTGCTGCGGACCGTCGAGGAGCGCGGGGTGCGCTTCGTCCGGCTGTGGTTCACCGACGTGCTCGGCTTCCTCAAGGACGTCGAGATCACCCCCGCGGAGCTCGAAGGCGCCCTCGAGGAGGGCATGACGTTCGACGGCTCGGCGATCGAGGGCGGCAGCCGCATCCAGGAGTCCGACATGCTCCTGATGCCGGACGCCAACACGTTCGAGATCGTGCCGTGGCACGGCGAGGACGCCCCGACGGCCCGGATCTTCTGCGACGTCCAGCGCATCTCGGGCGAGGCGTTCGAGGGCGACCCGCGCTACGTCCTGAAGCGCAACCTGGAGCGGGCGCGTGAGAAGGGCTTCACGTTCTACGCCGGCCCGGAGATGGAGTTCTTCTACTTCGCGAGCCCGGCCGCACCCGAGCCGCTCGACCACGCGGGCTTCTTCGACCTCACGCAGTCGGAGGCCGTCACCGACCTGCGCAAGCAGACGCTGCTCACCCTCGAGGCCATGGGCATCCCGGCGGAGTACAGCTTCCACGAGCTGGGCCCGAGCCAGCACGAGATCGACCTCCGGTACACGGACGGCCTGACCATGGCCGACAACGTCATCGCGTTCCGCTACATCGTGAAGAAGGTCGCGGCTGACAACGGGTTCTACGGGTCGTTCATGCCCAAGCCCATCGCCGGCGACTTCGGCTCCGGCATGCACACGCACCTCTCGCTCTTCGAGGGCGACGTGAACGCATTCCACGACGCGGGCGACGAGCACGGGCTGTCGAAGGTCGCGAAGTGCTTCATCGCCGGGTTGCTCCGCCACGCGCGCGAGATCACGGCGGTGACCAACCAGTGGGTCAACTCCTACAAGCGACTCAACGTCCGCTACGAAGCGCCCGCCTATGTCTGCTGGGCCCGCAACAACCGCACCGCGCTCGTGCGGGTGCCGGTCACGAAGCGGGGCAAGGAGGACTCGACCCGCATCGAGTTCCGTTCCCCCGACCCCGCGTGCAACCCGTACCTGGCGTTCTCGGTGATGCTCGCGGCCGGCCTCAAGGGTGTGGAGGAGGGCTATGACCTCCCGCCGGAGGCCACCAACAACATCTTCGAGCTCACCCCCGAGGAGCGCGCCGCCGAGGGGATCCCGGCATTGCCGCAGTCGCTCGGCGACGCCATCGACGTGATGGAGGGCTCCGAGCTGGTGGCGGAGGCGCTCGGCGAGCACGTGTTCGACTACTTCATCCGCAACAAGCGCGCCGAGTGGGACGACTACCGCGCGCAGGTCACACCCTTCGAGCTCGAGCGCTACCTGGGAACCTTGTGAGCGCAGACTTCATGGAACCGCTGCTCGTCTTCCCCGACCCGCCACCACCGCTGCTCGCGCAGACGCTCGACCTGGCCGGCTATCCGTGGAAGGCCGTCGCCAACGCGTCCATCGCTGCGGCGAACGAGCCCGCCGACGGGTGGGCCGGGGCGGTGATCGTGGCCGAGGAAGACCCCGAGGGTGGGTTCGGCATCTGCCGCTCGCTGCGCAAGCGTGACGGGGCGCTCGAGCCGGTGCTGCTGCTCGTCACGGGCGCGCAGCTCGCCGAGCTGGAGCTGCGCGAGGACCTGTTCGACGACTTCTGCCTCGCTCCCTTCCACCCCAAGGAGCTCGAGGCTCGGCTGCGGCACCTGTTCTGGCGCACCGGACGGGGGGCACGCACCGAGATCGTCGAGTACGGCGACCTCGCGCTGAACCTCGAGACCTACCAGGCCTCGCTCGACGACCGCCCGCTCGACCTCACCTACATGGAGTACGAGCTGCTGAAGTTCTTCTCGACGCACCCGGGCAAGGTGTTCACCCGGGAGCAGCTGCTCTCGCGGGTGTGGGGCTACGAGTACTACGGCGGCGCCCGGACGGTCGACGTCCACGTGCGGCGTCTCCGCGCCAAGCTCGGCGAGGAGTACGCGGGGCTGATCCAGACGGTCCGCTCGGTCGGCTACCGCTTCGGGCAGTCGCGAGCGATGCCCGGGACCTAGCCGGACTCGGCGTCGGCCTCGCGGCGGACGTGCGCGTCCTCGCTGGCCTCCCAGCCGAACACCGCGCTCCAGATCGCGCCGCCGAACATGATCGCGATCGGCAGCACGATCACCATCACCACTGCGAAGACGATCGCTCCGGCCACGAGCAGAACGCTAGCGCAGCTCGATCCGCACGACGCTGAGCGCGACCGTGGCGCGTCGCGGCGCCCGCAGGGTGCGAGGGCCCCGGAACGTGATCTCGAGCGGCTGGAACCGGTTGACGAGCTCGGGCGACACGACGAAGGTCGCCACCGACCGCCGGCCCGGTCGGACGCCGACCTCGCCGACCGTGCGCTCGTTCACCGCGACCTCGACCGTGGACGCGCGCCGGCGCTCACCCTGGAGCTCGACGGTGAGCGACAGCGGCTGCTCGAGGGGTACGTGCAGCGGCACCACCAGCCGCCCCTCCCGGCCGGTGACGCGGAGGGCGACACCGGCGCCACCCTGCCGGTCCCAGCCGGGACCCGCGTGACGGTCGCAGACCTCGGCGTCGGTGAAGTCCAGCGTGCTCCCGAGCGCGACCGCGTCGACCTCGGGTGACGCCGTGCGCACGAACGAGCCGAACGCACGACGACCGGCAACGGCCACGCCCGCGGGGCGACCGGCCGCGGCGTACGCGACCGTGAACACGCGATGGGTGCTGAGCGGCAGGTCGAGCTGCGCAGCAACGAGGCCGCGCGCGCTCCCGGCGATGGACGTCGTGCCACCGCCGAAGCGGCGAAGCGCCTGGACCTTGCGCCGGACACGGCTCGGGACCCGATCCGACTCCGCCACACGCTCCAGCGTGCGCGGTCTCGTGGCCGCGACGCGGTCGCGCACCACGGCGGCAGACGGGTCGCCCGTGATCTCGACGAGCCGGTCGAGGCTCGCCACCACCAGCCCGACCGCTGCGTGTGCACGCGCCTGGCGCGTGAGTCGCTCGGCGACGACGTCTCGATCCGTGCCGCGCAGGATCATCGTGGCGTCGATGACCCACTGGGTGTGGTTCGTCGGGCCGCTGCGCCGGCCGTGCTCGAGCACGTGGAAGAGCAGGTCCGCGGGATGCAGCTGGAGCGCGCGGAGCGGACCCAGCTCGAACGGCTGCGCGTCGGCCCAGAACTCGTCATCGGCGTGCTCGCCGACGGACCACGCCAGCACCCGCCAGTGCAGGTCGAGGTGGCCGCTGGGCTCGCGGTCGAACCCCCAGCCGTTGCGGCGCTGCAGCGCGCCAGCCTGGAGCCGCGAGAGGGTCAGGCCGGCCTGGGGTGTCCAGCCGCGCTCCGCGAGCGCGGTCGCGGCCTCGGGGACTCGGTCGCGAGGAACCAGGAAGTCGACGTCGTACATCGGGCGCGCGCCCCAGTCGCCGCCGTAGTACGCGAGGAGTGCGGTGCCCTTGAGGACGATGGCCGGGATGCCCGCGGCGCTGAGCACGTCGACGATCTGTGCCGCGTCGCGGATCAGCAGCTGGTTCCGACCCCACGCGTGACGGTAGATGCCGCTCACCAGCCCGCGGATCGGGTCGTCGGGGGCGATGTCGCCCATGCGCTTCGCGAGCAGCGGCAGCATCCGGTGCGACGGGGCGTCGACGTCGTCGAAGTCGATCCGTTCGCGCCACTCGACCCAGGCTGCTCGCGCCGCCGGACCGTCGAGCAGCACCGCGCGCAGGAGCAGCAGCTGGTCCTCGTCGATGTCCGCGACACCTGGACCCGTCGACACCGTCGAGTCGTCGTCCTCGAGCGCGTCCACGCCGGCCGTCACTCTGCGTCCGCCTCGCGGCGACGGCGCGCCTCCATGCGCTGCCGATGGGCGCGCACGATCCGCGGCAGGTCGCGGTGCTTCTGGTCGGCAAGCGCCACACCCATGTTCGAGGTGTGGATCCGCCGACGGACGACGATCGCGTCGACCGGCTCGAAGCGCATCCCGGCCTCGAACGCGCGGGACACCCAGTCGATGTTGGCGGCGGTCTTGTACCCCGTGTCGAGCAGACCGACACGGTCGAACACCGAACGCCGGACGACCATCGACTGCATCAGCGGGACCGGCGAGACCCGGTCGTCGATCCGGTACCGCTGGGCGGCGTCGGCACCGAGCTCCGGACTCACGAACTGCCGGATCGCGCCGTACACGCCGTCGGGTGCGTCCTCACGGCCGATGCGTTCGAGCCGGACCGCGAGCGACTCGTCGGTCCACACGTCGTCGGCGTCGAGGAACGCGACCAGGTCACCGGTCGCCGACTCGATCGCCCGGTTGAACCCGTGGGCATGGCCGAGAGGCTCCTGGCGGACGAGGCGCACGCGAGGGCCGTACGACGCAGCGATCTCGGCGGTTCGGTCGGTGGAGCCGTCGTCGACGACGACGATCTCGTCGACCTCCTCCTGCTGGCGCACGATGCTGTCGAGCGCTTCGGCCAGGTACCGCTCGCCATCGCGGACCGTCATCACCGCGCTGAGTCGAGGCGAGCTCATGGTGCTCCGTTCGCGATCCTCGCCATCGCGGCGACCACACCATCGACATCGGTTCCGAGGTCGAGGTGGTAGCAGGGTACGCCGCGGGCAAGGCGGCTCAGGATGGGTACCGCACGAGGGCCGGCACCGATGCCCTCCAGCACCGATGCGGGTACGAGCGCCTTCACCACGTCGGCGGGCGCCGCGGGCGTGACGCGCGTCTCGGCGCCGCCCGCCACGCGGGGGAGGACGACGCCGCGCAGGTCGGCTCGGTGGACTCGTGCCGACCCGAGGTCCACCACCCACTGATCCGCGCGGCGGTCGACGATCATCGGTCCGAGCGCGGGAAGGCGGTCGAGGGCGTCCGGCTCGACCTTCGCGAGACCGAAGAGCGAGTGCACGGTGGGCGAGGGCTCGAAGCCCACCAGCGAGACGTCGTCGCCGAGCATCTGCCACCCCGCAGCAACACACGACAGCGCGGTCGTGGACTTCCCGGATCCGCTCGGCCCCGCGACGACCACCGCGCCGTCGCGGCTTGCGACTGCGCTCGAGTGGAGGAACGCGAGCCCCACGTCGTCGGACCACCACCCGAAGACCGTGCGGAACGGCGCCCGATCGACCCAACCGGAGACGTGGCGCGGGTCGGCAGTGTGCAGACAGGCCGTCGCGCGGTCGCGGTCGTACGTCGTGATCAACCGCATGTAGCGGTCGTAGGCGATGCGCACACCCTCGCGCGCCCCGCCGCGCACGATGCCGCGTTCGAGGTGGTCCTCGTAGGCGAACGGAGAGCGGGGCGGCGCGACACCCGTGGACTTGCGGTCCCAGAGCTCGATGGTGAGGGCGGGCTCGGTGGCGCTCGGCGGAGCCTCGAGGTGCGCGAGCGCGGGCCAGAACCGTTCGGCGAGGGTCGGCGAGGCGATGCGCAGGTCGACCCGATGTCCGGCTACCGCCAGCGTGCGCTCGAAGGGTTCGACGGCGGCGAGCGCGCGTTCCGCGGCATCGGCCATCGCGCGCGTGAACTCGCTCAGCGCCGACGCCGCGAGACCGCGGCGCTCAGGCACGTGCTCGACCGCGACCGCTTCGCCGCTCCGGCCGCCGGCTGGCCATGCCTGCGCTACGGCTCGGTGCGCTGGACCGGCCAACCCTCGTCGTCGACCTCGTGGATCGGATCGAGCAGCAGGAGGTCTTCCAGGTCGTCGTAGCGCTCGAACGCCGGCGACGAGTAGACCAGCGCGGTCGTGGCGACCGGTGCGGGGAGCGGTTCCGGGGGCGCACCCGCCGAATCGTCTTGGGCCATGAGTCCAGCCTCTTCGAGCTGGCTCACGAGCTTCGCGAGGTCACCCTGCACGGTGTCGCGGTCGGCCGAGTAGCGGGCCACGATCGCGTCCACTGCGCCGTCGAGGTCGGCGCCACCCGCGAAGAGCGTCCAGCCGTCGGCGGCAACCCCGGCCAACGCGAAGTATGCGCCGGTCTCGAGGTTGATCGCGATCACCTCGTCGTCGAGGCGTTCGTGGGTCACCCAGGGGTTGACCTTGGTCGCCATTGCCACATTCTCCTCACCGGGTCGAGGGACTCTAGCAGCGGGCCGCGACGACCTTCTCGTAGAGGGCCTCGTACGCCGACGCGCACGCCTCGATGGAGTACTCGTCCTCCGCTCGTGTGCGCGCCGCGCGGCCGAGCCGCTCGCGCTCGCCCGCATCCCGCAGCAGGTGATCGAGCGCACGTGCGATCGCAGCCGGGTCCTCCCGGTCCACGAGCATGCCGGTGACACCGTCGACGACGACATCGGAGAGGCCACCGGCGTCGCGCGACGCGACCACCGGCCGGCGAGCGAAGGCGGCTTCGATCGCGACGAGCGGCAGACCCTCGTAGAGCGACGGCATGAGGATCACGCTCGCGTCGCGCATCCGGGACCAGACGTCCGCCCGCGGGACCGGCCCGAGAAGACGGATCCGCTCCGGGAGCTGCGTCGCGCGCACGGCGTCGTGGAGCTCGGACCAGAGCTCACCGACACCGGCGATCTCGAGCACGGCGGTGGGATGCTGGGCTGCGAGCAGCGCGAACGCCGCGATCGCCTGGTCGAAGCCCTTCTCCGGGGCGAGCCTTCCCACGCACAGCACGATCGGCGGATCGAGCGGTGCCCGGTCTTCGAGCTCGGGGACGGTGATGCCGTTCGACACGATCGACAGACGGTCCCGAGCCTCCGGGACGAACGACGCCACATCGTGCGCGACCGCCGACGAGACGCCCGTCACCGCGCCCGACTCGAGGATCATGCGTCGCGCGATGGAGACGAACTCGGGCGCATGCCTCGTCAGGACGGTGTGCACCGTGGCGACGAACGCCGGACGGGCCGGCGCGAGCTCGCGGACGAAGACCGCCAACATCGACACGTCGTGCAGGTGCACCACGTCCGGTGCCGACTCGGCGAGGAACTCCCGCATGACCTTCCGCGCGCGCAACAGGTCTCCCGGTCGCCGCAGGCACGAGAAGAAGTTCGTCGACAGGACGGGTACGCCGTCGCGGACGTCGACGACGGAGTCCCGGGCGCCGACGGGGCGGCTCGTGATCACGGCGACCTCGTGACCGCGCCGCCGCAGCTCGGGCACGAGGTCGTAGCCCAGGAAGGTCTCGATCCCGCCGAGCACGGGCGGATAGGCACCGGTGACGAGCAGGACGCGCACGATCAGGCGCCGAGTCGCTCGTAGAGATCGGCGTAACCCGCGGCGCACGATTCGAGCGAGAACGAGCGCGCGACGAGCGCGCGCCCCGCAGCTCCCATCGCGGCGGCGCGCGCCGGGTCGTCGAGCAGCGACGAGATCGCCTCGGCGAATGCGACGGCGTCGTCCGACGGCGCGCGCAGGCCGGTGCGTCCCTCCGCGACGATCGCGTCGAAACCCGCCGCCGTCGACGCCACGAGCGGTCGCCCGGCGGCCATGGCCTCCAACGCCGCCAACGGCAGGCCCTCGTAGTGCGACGGCATCGCCACGACCGAGGCGCGCGCGAACCACGACGGCATCTCGTCGAGCGGACGGGCACCGACCAGGTCGATCGCGTCCTCGAGACCCGCGACGTCGATCTGCTCGCGCAGCGCGTCGTGCAACCTGCCGCCGCCCACGAGCGCGAGCCGCGCGTCCGGATGGCGCTTCCGGACGAAGCCGAACGCCTCGACCGCGCCCGCCAGGTTCTTCTGCGGCACGTACCGCGCCGGACACAGCACCAGCGGCGGGCCCGGAGGTGGCGGTGCCGGCTCGGGTCCGAGCTCCACCCCGTTGGGCAGGACCGACGACCGCGGGGCCGCGACCGGCAGATCGTCGACCGCTTCCGCGAGCGCCGCGTCGGTGACCGCGGTGAGCCAGTCGACCGTGGGGAGAGCCGTGTCCAGCCACGGTCGGCGGACGTCGTCGGTGTCGACGGAGGTGTGCAGCGTCAGGATCGTCGGCCGGCGCCCGAGCGCGTGCGCGGCGTGGTGGAACCACCAGGTGGTGCTCACGTCGTGCAGGTGGACGAGGTCCGGATCGAACGCGCGCTCGATCTCGCCGACCCACCGCAGCAGCTCGAGCACGCGGGCGGGCTGGCGCGCCCCGAGTGCTTCGCTGAACCCCGCTCGGTGCACCGGCACGCCGTCGAGCTCCTCCGACGTGTGAGTCTCACGCCCGGCGCGGCTCACGGGTCCGAGCGCGCAGAGCACCTCGAACGTGTGGCCCGCGGCGTGCAGCCTCGGAAGGAGCGACGTTCCCAGGCGTTCCACGCCGCCGACGTCGGGGGCGTGGAACGGCGCGACCCACAAGACGCGACTCATGACCGCGAGCCGGTCAGTGCCGCGTCGAAGGCGGCGGTCATCCGCGCCCAGAGCGCCGACCGCGAGAAGTTGCTGCGCGCGACGTCGAAGGCGCGCTCGGTGAGGCACTCGGTGCCATCGCGATCCTCGGCCAGCTGCTCGACCGCGGTCGCGAACTCCGCCGGCGTCTCCGCCTCGACGTAGTGCTCGCCCGCGACCAACGCGAGGCCCTCGGCACCCTTGCGCGTGCTGACAACCGGGAGCCGGGCGGAGAACGCCTCCAGGATCTTCAGGCGCGTCCCACCACCTGCGGTGAGAGGCACGGGCATGACGCCGGCGCCGGCGAGGTACGGCCGCACGTCGGGCACGGTACCGGTGACGGTGACGCGCGGATCGGAGAGGTCGCGCATCCATGCCGTGGGCCCGGCGCCGACGAGCACGAGGCTCGCGTCGGCCACCAAGGGGACGATCTCCTCCACGAGCGTCCGCGCCGCGACCTCGTTCGGGACGTAGGCGAACCAGCCCGGGTACACCAGGGCGCGCGGATCGGCTCGCACCGCGCGGGGGTACGAGTCGACGTCGACCGTGTTCGGGACCACGACCGCCGCCGCAGCGGCCGCGGGATACGCGGCCTCGAGGTTCGCCACCTCCTCGCCGCTCGACATCCACACCTGGTCCGCGGCCGCGACCGCGCGCGCCTCGAGATCGGTCCGAGAGCGCGCCGCGAGGCGAGCGAGCAGTGCCCGTCCACGGTGGGCGTCGACCGCACTGATCTCGGCCAGGACGTCGCCCTGGGTCTCGTGGAGGTCGAACACGATGGGCACGTCCGTCGCGTCCCGCAGCACCTCGACGTAGCGCCCCAGCTCGGTCGGCCCGACCACGATCACCTCGGGCTCGAAGGTCGCGACGAAGTCGAGGAGCTCCTGCACCGTCGTCTCGGACCAGCGCAGGTCGTCGGCCTGTCCGCCGCCACGGAGCAGCCCGGCGGCGTCCGCGCCGGTGACCGACCGCGTCGTGGACTCGTCGGTCGTGCGCCGATACGTGATCGGCGTCGGGAGCTCGGGCGCGTCTCCGGTGAGCGCGAACACCGCCGTCGGGAGCCGCGCCGCGAGAACATGGAGCTGCTCCCAGTGGCGCAGGTCGATCCCGCTGCGCGGCGCGCGCGGCATCTTCGGGAGCATCCGCAGCACACGCGGACCATCGGCTCGAGGTTCGGTCATCGCCGCATCGCCGCGGCCGCGCGCGACTCCCGCGCCGGGAACGCGTCCGGCCGTCCGTCGAGCCGAGCGACCGCGTTCCAGGTCGCGCCCGCGACGGCGGCGAAGACGGCGTCCGACCCGCGCGAGGGCGGGCCGTCGTCCTCGACGACCACCACGTCGATGGGTGGCGTGCTCTTCGGGCGAAGGATCCCGAACGACCGGATGGTGAGGTCCAGCACCTCACCGTCTGCTCCCACCGCGATCCCCTCGGTGAGGACCCAGCCCAGCGCCATGTGGGTCGCGCCGATGCAGTACGAGCGGAGCACCGCATGATCGAGGATCTCACCGGCCGCCACGCGCACGTCGACCCCGGTGACGACGCCCCGATCCGCGTCGAGGTGCACGCGGGCGCCCGCCACCGCGCCCTCACCGCTCGGAGCGCAGGTGTCGAGCAGGACGCGGCGCGCCCGCTCGTCGGTGACGAGCGCGGCCCGAACCGCGCCGGCTGCGTCGAGCGCGCCCTCGAGCAGCACCGCACGCTCCGCGATCCCGGAGAGCCTGAGCGCGCTGCTCGTCGGCGGACCGGGCACGGCGACGCGCCGCCACGAACCGACCTCGTCGAGGTCGTAGGGCCACCGCACCGGGGCCAGGAACGGCTCGACGTCGCCGGCGACGACACCGTCGACGCGCAGGGTCCGATCGTCGAGCCACGCGACGGCCGCGACCGGCGGGCGCTTGGGCCCCAGCCGGACAGTGTCCTCGCGCGAGAGGACCACCCGGACCGGCCGGCCGAGGCGCGCCGCGAGCTCCGCCGCCGCACGCGGCGCCGGCGAGTCTTCCTTCGCGCCGAATGCGCCGCCGTTGGCGAGCGGCGACGCCGGTGACCCGCCGGGCACGCACCACGACGCATCGGGCTCGAGGTACGCCGGCTCGACCCACCCGGTGGCGAGCCGGACTCCACGCTCGGGGGCGTCGGGCAGGGGCAACGGCGGCGCGCCGGCCACCCCGCTCCGGCGGCCCTGGACCTTCGCTGCGTGGGCCCGCGCCTCGGCGAGCGACGCGCCCGTCACCCACGGCAGGCCGGCCGCAGTCACGGCATCGACCGTGGCGCCCGGAGCCCGAGGGACGGCCACCACGGCGTCACGCGGAGCACCGTCGTCGGCGAAGCCGCCGTCACCCAGCGGTACCTCCGGACCGACCTGCTGGTCGACGCCACCCTCGATCGACGCGCGCCGCGACGCCGCGGCGAAGTCCCGATCGCCCCTCGCGCCGTCCTCCTCGGTCGCTGCCTCGTAGATCGTCTGCCACCCGGTGCAGCGACACAGGTGGGCCGCCAGCGCCCGGTCGAGCTCGGCGCGGGACCGCGCGCCTGCGGCGGCCCGGGCCGAGAGGCGAACGACGATCCCGGGCGTGCAGAACCCGCACTGCGACCCACCGCTCGCGCAGAGGCCCGCGGCCAGCCGGTCCCGGACGCCGGCATCGAGCCCCTCGACGGTCGTGACCTCTCGGCCTTCCACCCGCGGCGCGGGCGTCACACAGGCCACCCGCGGTGCACCGTCGACCAGCACCGTGCAGCACCCGCACTGCCCCTGCGGCGCGCAGCCGTCCTTCACCGAGGTCAGATGGAGCCGTTCCCGGAGGACGCTCAGGAGGGACTCACCGGGGGCCGCCTCGACATCCACCCGCGTGCCGTTGCAGACGAAGCGCACCCGATCCGAGATCTCCATGCCAGCGAGGCAGGATAGGTGGATGCGCAACGATCTCCCGAGCCGCTGGGCCGATCCGGCCCGCGCCGTCTCCCGCCGGGGCTTCCTCGCCGCGTCGGGCGGCCTCGTGCTCGCCACGACTGCGCTCGGACGGGCGGCCGTCGCGGCCGGCACGAGCAACAAGGAGCTCAGCCCGCTCGTGCTCTCGAGCGACCTCTACTCGTCGCCGACGCCGCAGCGCTTCGTGTTCGCGGTCGCGGTCGGACCCGACTTCGCCTCGCGCGGCCCGGCCCAGGTCGGGTTCGTGCCGCCGAGCGCACCGAAGGGATCGAAGCAGACGATCACGCTGGAGCCGACCACGCTCCACAAGCGCGGTCTCCCGAAGGGCCGCGGGGTGTACGTCGCCGACCTGGTCTTCGACGAGCCCGGCGTGTGGAACGGCATCGTCTCGACGCGCGGCAAGCAGGTGCCGTTCGCGGTGGAGGTCCAGGCCCAGCCGGTGTCGCCGATCGTCGGCAGCGCCGCATCCCGCGCCCCGTCCCCCACCAAGGCTGACCCCCTCGGCGTGAAGCCCATCTGCACGCGCCAACCCCCGTGCCCGCTGCACACGGTCTCGCTGAGCGAGGTGATCGGTGCCGGTGCACCGGTCGCGGTGATGTTCGCGACCCCTGCGCTCTGCCAGTCGCAGTACTGCGGTCCGGTCCTCGACGAGCTGCTCGAGGTGCGCGACCGGTATCCCGGCGTCACGTTCGTCCACGTGGAGATCTACGCCTCGAACCGCGGGGCCGATCTCTCGCCGACGGTGGAGGCCTGGGGCATCCAGACCGAGCCGTGGCTGTACACGGTCGATCCCGCCGGCACGATCGTCGGACGCATCGACGGCGCCTTCGGGCGCGACGAGATCGTGCAGCAGCTCGACGCCCTCGTGGCGCCCACCTAGCCCGAGACGCGAACGAGGCCCGCCGGCGAACCGACGGGCCTCGGACGGTCGTTCGACGCGAGCGCTAGCGGCGCTTGCGGGTGGTCTTCCGGGCCGACGACTTCTTCGCCGTCCGACGCTTCGCCGGCTTCCGCGCGGTCAACTTCTTGGCCGTCCGACGCTTCGCCGGCTTCCGCGCGGTCGTCTTCTTCGCGGTCCGCCGCTTCGCCGGCTTGCGGGCGGTCGACTTCCGCTTCGCCGTCGTGCGCTTCTTCGTCGCCTTCTTCGCGGTCCGCCGCTTCGCGGGCTTGCGCGCGGTCGACTTCCTCTTCGTGGTCCGCTTCTTCGTCGTCTTCTTCGCGGTCCGCCGCTTCGCGGGCTTGCGGGCCGTCGACTTCTTCTTGGTGGTCCGCCGCTTCGCCGGCTTGCGCGCCGTCGACTTCCGCTTCGCCGTCGTGCGCTTCTTCGTCGCCTTCTTGGCCGTCTTCTTCGCCGGCCGGCGCTTCGCGGTGGCCTTCTTCTTCGTGGTCGCCTTCTTCTTCGTGGTCGCCTTCTTCTTCGTGGTGGCCTTCTTCTTCGTGGCCGCCTTCTTCTTCGGGCTTGCCGGCGCGGGCGAAGGAGCACTCGGCGCCGGCGGGGTCGGAGCAGGCGCCGGTGTCGGGGTCACCGGCGGTGCGGGCTCCCAGGGGCGCGGCGCCGGTGGGGCCGGCGGGGGGTTGGTCCCACCGCCGAGCGGTGGGTTGGGCGGCCAGGTGGATGACATGCTCACTCCCTTCGACGGGCACGCGCTTCACTCGGGACGCGCGCACCCATCAGCGATGTTCACGAGGTGCGTGAAGCGTAACCCGGGCTCCGCAACGAGAAAAGGTGTGGTGTGGCGCGCCGCGCGCGCCACACCTTGCCGCGACGATCAGATGAGCGTCAGGAGAAGGACTGGCCGCAGCCACAGCTGCGCTGCGCGTTCGGGTTGTTGATCGCGAACCCGGCGCCCTGGAGCCCGTCCTTGAAGTCGAGCGTCGCGCCCTTGAGGAGCTCCTGGCTCGCGGGGTCGATGACGACCGCGACGTCGCCGTGCTCCACCTTGGCGTCGTCGGCCGCGACGTCGGTGTCGAAGAACATCTCGTAGCTGAAGCCGGAGCAGCCACCAGGGCGCACGGCGACGCGCAGGTACAGCGCCTCGGTGCTGTCCTCCGCCTCGATCAGGCTCTTGACCTTCGCGGCGGCCGCGTCGGTGAGGGAGAAGACCTGGCTCGCATCCTGAACGGTGAACATCGACATCTTCAGCGCGCCTTTCCGGTTACTGGTGGTCAGCGTACCCGACCGACACCGTGACATGGCACGGCTCCGGGTCGTACAACGTCGCGAACTCCTCGACTCTTCCCCCGCCGACGTGGTCGACGAGCCCTTCGCACAGCCCGCGGTGGAGGTTGCACACGAGCTCCGGGTACGCCTCGGCGAGCTCACGGAACGGGCAGTGCAGGAACTCGATCCGGGTGCGCCCCTCGGAGGGGCCGTCGCCCGCGCCGACGGCCGGCTCGAAGCCGAGACGGTTGAGCTCGGCGTCGAGGGCGCGCAGGCAGCTCGAGGTGCGCGTGCGCTCGGCCGCGGCGACGCCCCACGCTCGACCGGTGTCGGCCGCGTCCTGGGGGTCGGCGCCGATCCGCTCGGCGAGCGCGGCGAGGAGGCCGGCGAGCAGGGCGTGCGCGGGCGGGTCGAACCCGAGGCCCGGGGCGCCCGCGGCGAGGAAGTAGAGGTGCTGGGGCCGGCCGACGGTGCCGCGGTGGACGGCCTCGGCGTCGACGAGGCCGACCTCGCGGAGGCGCTCGAGGTGGAGCCGGACGGTGTTGGCGTGGACGCCGAGGCGATCAGCGAGATCCTGGGCCGAGAGCGCGGCGGTGGAGGTGGCGAGCTCCCGGTAGACGGCGAACCGGGTGTCGTCGGCGAGGGCCTTCACGACGGCGAGATCCATAGGGCTGGCCGATCACGGTAGGCCCGGTTGGGCATATTTGCAAGACGGCTACTGTTTTTATCCGGTG
>CAZKTS010000298.1:0-7928 GCA_964555735.1 uncultured Bifidobacteriaceae bacterium | reverse complement strand
TTCTGGGCCGTCGCCGAGGACCTCGGCCTCCCGCTCACGTTCCACTCGGGCACCGGCTACGAGCCGAGGGTCGTGCGCGGTCCCGGTGGCGCGGTCATCAACTACCTCATGGGCGCGCAGCTCGACGGCCCGATGGTGCTGCTGTCGATGGCAGCCGGTGGCGCCCTGGATCGCTTCCCGGGTCTCCGGGTGGTGACCGTCGAGACCGGTGCGGCGTGGCTCGGCTGGATCATGACCCAGGCCGACGCGATCTACGACGACCACAGCATGTACGCGAAGCCCAAGCTCTCCCTCAAGCCGAGCGAGCTCATTCGGCGCCAGTGCGCGGCCACCTTCATGTACGACCCGGTCGCGATCAACAACCGCCACATCACCGGCATCGAGACGATCATGTGGGGCAACGACTACCCGCACCCGGAAGGCACCTACCCGGCGTCGCAGGAGATCGCCGCGAAGCAGTTCGACGGCGTACCGGACGACGAGGTGAAGGCGATCGTGGGCGGCACCGCCGCCGAGGTCTTCGGCTTCGACGTGTGAGTGCCGAGCGCGCCGCGTCGCTCGCCGAGATCGATCTGACCGACCTCGACAACTTCGCGCAGGGGTTCCCGCACGACCTGTTCGCGATCCATCGGCGCGAGGCTCCCGTGTGGTGGCACGAGCCCACCGCGCACACACCCGACGGCGAGGGCTTCTGGTCGGTCGCGACGCATGCCGAAACGCTGGCCGTGCTGCGCGATCCGTCGACGTACTCCTCGGAGCGGGGCGGCGATCGCGCCTTCGGCGGCACCCTCCTCCAGGACCTCGAGGTCGCCGGCATCGTCCTGAACATGATGGACGACCCTCGTCACGCTCGGATCCGTCGGCTGGTGAGCGTCGGCCTCACGCCGCGGATGGTCGCGCGGCTGGAACACGAGCTGCGTCGCCGGACCCGTGCCCTGCTCGCCCGGATCGAGGACGATGCGACGATCGACTTCCTCGTGGACGTCGCGGCCGAGCTGCCCATGCAGATGATCTGCATCCTCCTCGGCGTGCCGGAGGACGATCGCCAGATGCTGTGGGAGGCCGTCGACGGCGGCTTCGACATCCGCGAGGGCGACGCCGGGTTCCGTGCCGACGAGCCTCGGCCCGCGCAGGTGAACATGCTCGAGTACGGCGCCGCACTCATCGCCGAGAAGCGCGCCCGGCCCACCGACGACATGCTGTCGGTCGTCATCCACGCGACCCTGGCCGACGTCGAGCCACCGACCCTCTCCGACGTCGAGCTCTTCTCGTTCTTCTCGCTCCTCTTCGCCGCGGGCTCCGAGACGACCCGCAACGCCATCGCCGGCGGCCTGCTCGCGCTGCTCGAGCGACCCGACCAGCTCGTGGCGCTGCGCGCCGATCCTGCGCTCCTCACGAGCGCACTCGAGGAGATGCTGCGTTGGACGACGCCGTCGCCGTCGAAGCGGCGGACCGCGACGCGGACGGTCCGCCTCGGCGGCCACGAGATCGCACCGGGGGACAAGGTCCTCTTCTGGGAAGGGTCGGCGAACCGCGACGAGCTGGTCTTCGACCGAGCTTCGTCCTTCGACGTCGAGCGCGACCCGAACCCGCATCTCTCGTTCGGGCACGGGATCCACTTCTGCCTCGGTGCCAACCTCGCGCGGCTGGAGATGCGGGTCGTCTTCGAGGAGCTGCTCCCCGCCTTCGGCGGCTACGAGCTCGCGGGGCCGGTGGAGTGGACGCGGAGCAACCGCCACACCGGGATCCGTCACCTCCCGGTGCGGCTCACTCGGGGAACGTGACGTCCACGCGCAGGCGCGTGAGCGTCAGTGTCGCGATCAGCCACTTGCCGTCATGGCGGACGTAGGTCTCGTGGTAGTGCCCGTAGCCGTGCATCGTCGCCAGCGGCCCGCCCTCGGGCCAGCGCAGCTTGTCCTCCATCGACCAGATGCCGGTCGCGGTGGTGGGTGAGGTGATCTCGATCTCGGGCATGTGGCCGTGGTGGACGGTCTCGACGGGGTCGACGGCCCCGCGCACGAAGGCTGCGATGGCCTCGTTGCCGTGGACGATGCCATCGTCGGACCCGACCTCCGCGGCCATGTCCATCACCGCGTCCGGGGCGAAGACGGCCGCGAACCCGGCCCAGTCCTTGGTGTCCATGCACCGGAAGTACCGGGACTTCAGGCGCTTGATCGCCTCGACCGCCTCGAGCCGCTCCACCGCATCCATCGCCCGACTCTAGGGTCACGCCGATGCGAGCATGGGTGGTCGATCATCACGGTGAGCCCGCCGACGTCTTGGAGCTCGCCGAGGTGCCGTCGCCTCCGGTCGGCCCCGGTGAGGTGCGCGTCCGGGTGCATGCAGCCGCGGTGGGGCTGCCCGACGTCTTCTTGTGCCGCGGGTCGTACGCCTTCTCGCCCGCGATGCCGTTCACGCCTGGTCAGGAGGTGTGCGGCACCGTCGTCGAGGTGGGCGACGGCGCCGACGTCGCGATCGGGACCCGGGTCATGGGCGTCACCGCGTTCGTCGACGGTCGAGGCGGCTTCGCGGAGGAGAGCGTGCTCGGCGCGACGAACGCGTTCGCAGTCCCCGACGCCATGGACGACGCCCACGCCGCCGGGTTCCGGATCGGGTCGTCGACCGCGTGGATCGGCCTCGTGCGACGCGGTGCGCTGCAGGCGGGGGAGACCCTCGTGGTCCTCGGTGCGGCGGGCGGTTCGGGAGTGGCGGCGGTGCAGCTCGGGCGCGCGTTGGGCGCGCGGGTGCTCGCGGTGGTGAGCGACGCCGAGAAGGCCAGGCTCGCGACCGAGCTGGGTGCCGACGGCGTCGTCGATCGATCGCAGGTCGACGTCAAGGACGCGGTGCTCGTCGCGACCGACGGCCGGGGTGCCGATGCGGTGTACGACCCGGTGGGAGGCGCGGCGGGCGAGGCGACGCTCGGCTACCTCGCGCCGGGCGGGCGCTACCTCGCCGTCGGGTTCGCGGCGGGGCGGTGGCCGCACTTCGACGTGGCGCGCGTCGTCGGACGCAACCTCTCGATCGTCGGCGTCTACGCCGGTGGGTTGACGCGGGACGAGCAGCTCGCCGACCACGAGGCGCTCATGGCGCTGGTGGACGCCGGTGCCCTGCGCAGCCCGGTGCGCAGCCTGGTGCCGTTCGACGACGCGCCGACCGCGCTCACCGCCGTCGCGACCGGAGCCGTCGTGGGGAAGTCGGTCCTCCAGGTCCCCTGATCAGGCCGACTGGCACGCCTTCGCGAAGATCGCGGCCGGCACCTGGCCGGCATCGCAGTAGGTGCCGCGGTCGACCGACTGCCACGCACTGCCGTTCCATCGCAGCAGGTACGTGACGTTGGTGCCCTGCGGGTCCGACGGGCTGGTGATCGTCGGGGCCGCGACCGCCCAGGTGATCGCGCAGTTGAACTCGTTGAGCTTCACGAGCTGCTCGCCGGGCAGGAGCGTCGCGGTGATGGTGCCGCGGATGGCGGGATCGGTGCAGGGCGGTGTGGCGCCGCCACCCCCGCCGCCGCTCGTCGTGGCGGTCGTGGGCGGGGGGCTCGGCGGCGCGGGCGGGCACGTCGGGCTGCCGGTGGCGGCCGCGTGATCGATCGCGGCGCGGGTCTGAGGGCCGACGATGCCGTCGACCTCGATCCCGGCCGCGGCCTGGAACCGCTTGATCGCCGCGAGGGTGTCGGGCCCGAGCTCGCCGTCGAGGGGGCCGGCGTCGCAGCCGAGACCGTTGAGGGCCCGCTGGATGGCGAGCACGTCGCTGCCGTCGCCGCCGAAGTCGTTCGCGCCCGCGGACGTCGTCGACGTCTCGGTGTCGACCGATGCGTCGTCGTCGCCGCCGCCGCACGCCGCGGCCACGAGCGCCACCGCCGCCACGACCACCAGGAGCCCCCGGACCCGCTTCATCGCTCTCCTCGATCTCTTCGATCGTGTCGGTTCGCCGTGTACGCACCGAGTGCGGCTCCCGCCGCACCGAGGCCCGCCGACAGCACGAACGCAGTGAACAGCGCGCCCGGAGCGAGCGCGGCTTCCTTCCCGCTGAAGAGCCCGCGACCGTCTTCGCGCACGGCCCAGATCACGAGCCGGATCGGGATCCAGAGCACGATGACGCCCAGCCCGGCGAGGATCCCGTGCGTGAGCGGCGCCCCGGGCTCGGCGCGCCCCGCGACCCAGCCGGCCACGATGTACCCCACCAGGATCAGCACGAAGAGGGGATAGATCCACCCGCTGTCGTCGAAGCTCGTGATCTCGCGATCGAGGACGACGCGCAGCACGGTCACCGGCACGATCACCGCGAGGCCCACCAGCGCGGCCCGGAGGACCACGCGCCACTCCACCGTGGTGGTCGAGGTGCTCGCCGGGCTGCCCCCGGACGGCGGCGGCGGTCCCGGCGCTCCGGGGCCGGAGCTCATCGCCTGCATCGCCCCATCATGGCCCGTCTTCACCGATGAGGTCGGTCACGGGCGTCCGCAGGCCGTCGCGCGCGACCGCCGGCACCACGGCGCGCTGGCGCCAGACGGCCGCCGCCGCGAGGACGAGGTAGATGATCCCGACGCCGATGCGCTCCCACGCCCGGAGCGACTCGGGCAGCACGCCGCCGAGGACGAACTGCGCGATGAACAGACCGAACAGTGCCCACGCCTCGCGCACCGAGATCGAGCGGCTCGACAGCACCGCGACCGCGAACGCCGACTGGGCCGCGGTGAGGAACAGCTCCTCGCGCTGGAGCGCGTCGAGCGGGAGTCCGGCGATCGCGCCGCCGGCGATCACGAAGACGATCGGCAGGGTGCCGACGAGCAGGGTCCATTGGTTGACCTTCGACGACAGGAGCGTGCCGAGCCCGGCGTTGGTGTTGAGCCGCCACGCGAAGAGCGCCGCGACGATCAGCTCGGGAGCCTCGGACGCGAGCGGCGCGAGCCACTGCACGAGCAGAAAGGTGCTGATGCCGAACTGCTCACCCGTCTCGACCAGCGACTCCGCGAAGGGGTCGGCGGAGAACACGATGACGAGGGCGGCGTAGGCGAGGATCGTCCCGACCGCGATCCGTCTTCGGGTGGTGGGGAGCTCGCCGAGGAGCCGAGCAGGCCCTACGAGGTCGGGTTCCTCCGCGGGCGCGCGCGAGATGCGGAGCGCGTACGCGGCGTAGAGCGACACCAGGATCGCCGCGTCCCACAACGTGAGGTGCGCCTTGAGCGGCAGGGTCAACGAGTACAGCGTCGCGAGCGCGAGGAACGCGATCTCGATCGAGCGGGAGCGGTCGAGGCGCACCTCGGTGTCGACCGGCCCGGTGTACCCCCGTCTGCGAGCGATCGTGGTGACGCGCCATGCCGCGAGCAGGACGACCAGCGGCCAGCCGACGCCGATCAGCAGCCGGTTGCCCCCCGTCATGTTGGCGAGCGCGAGCGGGGCGTACTTGTCGGGGTCCGAGCCCGCCTTCGACGCGAACGTGAAGTCGACCGCGTACTCGGGCAGGACCGCGATCAACGCCAGGACCGCGAGGGCCAGCCCGCGCGAGACGTCCATCTGGAGCGCCTCGGCAGCCCACGCCAGGAGGAAGGCTGCGCCCACGACGGCGATGCCGAACACCGCCGCGCCCGTGAGCTCGCCGGGCTGGGACCCACCGAGGCGCAGGAGCACCGCCGGCACCGTGAGGAGTGCGGCACCACCGATGGCCAGGGCCTGACGGCGTGGGGACCCGTGCTCGGCGGCCATCGGAGCGATCCTGACAGATGGTGTTCCCATGCCCCGGGGGTGCCCGTTCCGGCGTCCCAGAACCCTCAGGTCGGGTGTCCGGAATGCCGACATCCGGAGGGTTCGCCCGTGGCTCGGGCGGGTAGTGGGCCCGACGGTCGTTCCGGCTCCGGCCACGGCACCGGGCCGGAATACCGACCGACTCGTGGTCGTTTCAACCGATGCTCCCCCTTCCCCCTGGGGGAGCGAGGACGGTGAGTGATGGGCTCGTGGCGTGACCAGGCGCGATGCCGAGGCGTGGATCCGCAGATCTTCCACCCCGCGGAAGAGGATGACGCAGCGGCCGACGAGGCGAAGGCGATCTGTGAGATCTGCCCGGTTCGCGAGCCCTGCCTCGAATACGCCATCTCGTCGCGAGAGAAGGACGGGGTGTGGGGTGGCCTGACCGCCCGGGAGCGGCGACGGCTGGTCCGGCAGCGCCGCCGCACCGCCTGACCGACACCTCCACGGAGCCCTGAGCCGAGGGGTCACCCCGCGGGTCGTACCTCTATCCTTGGCCGGTGGAGTTCGACCTCCCGGCCGAGCTGGCCGAGCTGCAGGCGACCGTCCGGAAGCTGGCGCACGAGCGAGTCGCGCCGCGCGCCCGGGAGATCGACGCGACCGAGGCCTACCCCGACGACCTCTTCGACCTCTTCGTGGACGCCGGCCTCACCGGGCTCTGCATCCCCGAGGAGCTGGGCGGATCCGGCGCCGGGATCCTCGGGCTGACGATCGCCATCGAGGAGGTCGCGAAGTACTCCCAGGCGGCGGCCCTCATGCTCCTCCTCACCCGGCTCCCCACCGGGCCGGTGATGATCGCCGGGGACCCGGCCCAGCAGGAGCGCTACGTCACCCCGATCGCGACGGGTGAGGCCCGAGCTGCGTTCGGCCTCTCGGAGCCGCAGGCCGGCAGCGACGTCATGGGGATGCGCACCCGTGCGGTCCCCGACGGCGACGACTGGTTGCTGTCCGGCACCAAGTGCTGGATGTCGGGCGTGCAGCAGGCCGACTGGTACTGCGTGTTCGCCAAGACCGGCGCCCCCGACTCCCGCGCCCACGACAGCATCACCGCGTTCGTGGTGGAGCGCTCGTGGCCGGGCGTCACGGTGGGGCGGACCGACAAGAAGATGGGCGTGAAGGGCGTCGACACCGGTGAGCTGCTGCTCGACGACGTGCGCGTGCCGGCCGAGAACGTCATCGGCGAGATCGGCGGCTTCCGTCTCGCGATGCTCGGGCTGAACTCGATGCGGCCCATCGTCGCGGCTCGGGGCATCGGCTGCGCCGAGGGCGCGCTCATGTACGCGGTCGAGTACGTCAAGGAGCGCGAAGCGTTCGGCCGCCACATCGCCGACTTCCAGGGCATCCAGTGGAAGATCGCCGAGCTGGCGGTCGACATCGAAGCGGCGCGGCTGCTCACGTACCGGGCCGCGTGGATGGCCGACCGGGGTCAGTACACCAAGGAGTACGTGCCGTACCTCTCGATGGCGAAGTACCACGCGACCGAGCTCGCGGTGCGGGCGACCGGCGAGGCGCTCCAGCTGCTGGGCGCGGCGGGATACATGCAGGACCATCCGCTCGAGCTCCTCTACCGTGACGCCAAGCAGCTCACGATCGTCGAGGGCACCTCGCAGGTGCAGCTCGGGCTCATCGCTCGTGGGGTGCTCGACCACGATCTGTGGTGGGACTGAGCGGGCGGTGGGACTGATTCCGGTGGGACCGATTCCTGTGGGACCGAGGGGTGGCGGCGGCGATGTGGCCTGAGGTGATGGCACGCCTGCTGCGGCGCGAGGAGCTCGACGACGAGCTCGCGACCTGGGCGCTGTCGTCGATCCTGCGCGGCGAGGCCACCGACGCGCAGATCGCCGGGTTCGCCGTCGGCCTTCGCTCGAAGGGCGAGACGCCCGACGAGCTCGCCGCGCTCGTGCGCACGCTGCTCGACTTCGCGGAGCGCGTCGAGGTCGACGATCTGGGGCCCCTCGTCGACACGTGCGGGACGGGCGGCGATCGCGCCGGCACGGTCAACGTGTCGACCACCGCCGCACTCGTGGTGGCGGGCGCGGGTGGTCGGGTCGCGAAGCACGGCAACCGGGCCGCGTCGTCGAAGTGCGGGTCGGCCGATGTGCTCGAGGCGCTCGGGGTGGTCATCGATCTCGGCCCGGCCGGGGTTGCCCGGTGCCTCCGAGAGGCCGGCATCGGCTTCTGCTTCGC
>CAZKTS010000297.1:0-2661 GCA_964555735.1 uncultured Bifidobacteriaceae bacterium | reverse complement strand
GACGGTCGCCGCCACCGCGAGGGCGGCGGCGAAGCCGACGAGCTGGAGCACCTGCCAGGCGAGCAGCGCGCGGGCCCGCCGGGCCACCAGCGCCAGGGCGCCCGCCTGGCCGAAGATCATGCGCCACGGCACCGCGACCGCAAGCACGAGGATCGTCGGCCGGACGTCGTCCCACTCGGAGCCGAGCAGCAGCGGCAGCACGAAGGCCGTGGCCGCCGCGACGAGCGCACCGAGCATCCCGAGCGCGAAGAGCGGTCGGACGTAGCGCGCGAGCCGCGCCTCACGGTCCGCCACGGACGTCGCCGCACCCAGGTCGGCGATCGCAGTTCGGGTCGCCACGTAGGCCAGCACCGACGGGAGCGCCACGGCGACGCGGTAGCCGATCGTGTACACGCTGAACGCGACCGGTCCGAGCAGGATGCCCACGAGGAGGTAGTCGACGTTGGCGACGGCGAACGCGCTCGCCTGCGTCCCCCAGATGGCGCCGAGCTCGGGACGCACACCGCCGGGGGCGAAGGCGTTCGGTGCGCGCGTCACCAGGACCTCGAGGACCTGCTTGGCCACGAGTGCGACCGCAACCGCGACCACCGCATCGGCGCCGAACGCGAACACGAGCACCACGACGGCGAACACGCCGACCCCGGCCAGCTCGCCGACCGCGGCTCGGTGACCGGCACCCGCGTTGATCGCCGCCGCCTTGGCCACGAACGCCTCGGCGGCGGTCCACCAGATGAGCCCGCCTGCGGCGATCACGGTGCCGCTCGGGCCGCCGATCGCGAGGCCGAGCGCGACACCCGCGACGAGCAGGCTCGCGTTGGCCAGACGCATCCCGTGCCGCGCCCCGACCGCGATCGCCTCGCCCGGCGCCCGGCGCAGGACCGCGAGCCCGACGCCGTAGTCCGACAGGGTCACGGCGGCCGATGCGACGACGAGCAACGCCGCGACCGGCGCGAACTGCTCGGTGCCGAGCCGGGCGGCGAGCAGGAGGGCCGCTCCGCCGAGGACCGCCTGCTCCGCGACGCGGCTGGCGAGCAGCGCGGGAAGTCGCCGACCGGCCCGCAGGTCGGGTGACCGGCGTGCGAACACACCCGTGAGCGCAGCGGCCTCGGTCACCGCGAGGTCGCCTTCGACGGCTCACCGCGGAGCAGCTCGTGCCAGACCCCGCCGAGCCAGCCCGCGGCGACGGCAGTCGACGCCGCAAGCGCGACGCCGTGCGCGGCCACGCCGCCGCGCGGGCGCGAGCTCCCGACGGCCTCGAACACCGCCGCGGCTGCGAGACCCGCGACGACGAGCTTCGTCCGCGTCGCCGGTGGTGCGGCGAGCACCGCGGCGACCGCCAGCGCGCCGGCCACCGGCACTCCCGCGGCGAGGGCGACCTGCCGGGGCTGCGGGCGATCGTCCCGATGGCGCCAGTACCTGACCTTGGCCCGACCGAAGCGCACGTACTGGCGGAACAGCTCGGGCAGGCTGCGACGCGGCACGTACGCCACCGGCAGTCCCTCCTCGAACCACACCGCACCGCGCGCCGCGGCAAGGCGACGGTTGAGGTCGAAGTCCTGGTTGGTCCCGAACACCGGGTCCCATCCGCGCACGTCGCGGAGATCGGCCGTGCGGAACGAGCCGAGATAGACGGTGTCGCTCTCGCCGCTCGCGGCATCCCGGCGGTAGCGCGACCAGCCCATCCCCCAGCGGTTGTTGAGCGCGCGCGCGATGCCGACGCCGATCACATCGTCGCACGGCGCAACCGCCACCTGCGCGCCACCCACGACCGCGAGGTCAGGCCGGTCGGCGAGCAGCTGCGAGCACCGGCGCACGTAGTCGGTGGGGATCCGACTCCGGGCGTCGACCCGGCACAGCACCGTCCCCGTCGCCGCGTGCAGGCCGAGGTTGAGGTTCGACGGGGTGCCACTTCCCTGGTTCCGCAGCACCTGGGTCCGGGCGAAGCCGCGCCCGCCGAGGGCAGCATCGGCGATCGGCCCGGTGCGATCACGAGTGCCGCCGTCGACGACGACGATCACCTCGATGTCGTCGAGCGGATGGTCCTGGGCGGCGATGGCATCGATGCACTCGACGATCGCGTCGGCCTCGTCGCGAGCGGGCACGACGACGGAGACACGTGGCACCCGGTTCATGCCGTTCGCAGTCATCTCCCCACGACTCCGCTCCCGCTCATCTCTCCTCGCTCCCGCTGCGGCGTCCCGGCCGTCCGGCCACGCCTCCGCTCCCGCTCATCGCCCCTCCATGCCGAGCACGCTGCGGACGGTGCGGGCGACGATGCGCAGGTCGAGGCCGAGGCTCTGGCGGCGCAGGTAGAAGACCTCGTACTGGAGCTTCTCGAGGGCGTCGGTGTCGTCGGCGCCGTAGTGGTACTTCACCTGTGCCCAGCCGGTGAGGCCGGGGCGCACGAGGTGCCGGATGCCGTAGAACGGGATCTTGCCGCCGAGCTGCTCGACGAGGTGGGGCTGCTCCGGCCGCGGCCCGACGATCGCCAGCTCCCCGCGCAGGATGTTGACCACCTGCGGCAGCTCGTCGACGTGCGTGCGACGCAGCACCCCGCCGAACGGCGTCACGCGGGGATCGCCCTCCACCGTCGGGTCGCTGGTCGGACTCTCCCGCATCGTGCGGAGCTTCAGCATCGTGAACTCGCGCCCGTTCCGACCG